>NZ_POTY01000063.1 GCF_003236315.1 Micromonospora craterilacus | reverse complement strand
GTCCACCAGTCCTCCGGTGGCCCGGCCGGGCCGTCCGCGGGCTGCCGCGGCGTGGGCACATGCGTCGCACCGGTCGGCGGCTCGCCCGCTGCTGGATCGCCGGCCCGGTAATAGCCCTGGCTGGGGTGGTAGCCCTCCGCGGGGTGCTGCTCCCCGGCCCGGTGGGGTGGCGCGGGCGGATCGGTCTCCGCCGGCCAGGTCGGCTCGTAGTCGTCGGCGGGCGCGGGCCGGGTTGGTGCGGACGGGACGTCGTCGGGCGACGTAGGCCGGACCGGGACGGACGGCTCGTCGTCGGCCGGCGCGGACCAGGCGGGTGCGGGCGAGGCGTCGGCCGGTGGTGCAGGCCAGGTCGGCTCGTCGTCGGATGCGGGCCAAGTCGGCTCGTCGTCGGATGCGGGCCAAGTCGGCTCGTCGTCGGATGCGGGCCAGGCTGGCGAGGCGGTTGCGGGCGCGGCGGGTGCGGACGAGCTGTCCTCGGATGCCGGCCAGGCCGGTGCTGGCGGGGCTTCGGGCGGTGCCGGCCAGGTCGGTGTCGGCGGGGCCTCGCCGGGTGGCGGGATGCGGGCGGCGGGCACGACGGGATCGTGCGCGCTCACCGGCGGCGTGTCGGCACAGACGTGGTCCGGATTGGCCGCGCCCCGGGCCAGCGCCGCCACCTGCGTGGTCAGCGGGTCGTCCGGGGCGAGATGCTGACGGGCCAGCTCCCGGGCCAGGGCCAGGTTGTCGTGCGCCTCGGAGAACTGCCCGCAGTCGCGTCGCATCGACCCGAGCCGGGCCAGCATCTTGATCCCGCTCGGGTGGCCGTCGCCGTAGACCTCGCGGTGCAGTTCCCAGGCGTCCTGGAGCCGGTCGCGGGCCACCTGGCACTGGCCGCGGGCGTACTCCACGGTGGCCAGGTCGGCGTGCGCGGCGAGCACCCGCAGCGACTCCGGCCCGTCCGCCGCGGTCAGCTCGATGATCACTTCCTGGTACAGCCGGGCCGCCCGGGACCAGCTGCCCACCCGGTGCAGCACCGCCGCAAGGGTCGCCGCGGCGGCCACCGTACGCGGGTCGGAGCGGCCGTGCAGCCGGCTGGTGGCGGCGTACGCGAAGGCGGCCCAACCCCGCGCCGAGTGCGGCTCGCCGAGCGCGACCAGCACCCGCGCGTGCAGGCTGGCCGCCTCGGCGATCTCGGGTGTCGCGTTGGCCGGGCGCGGGTCGGCGCCGGTCAACGCGTCGGCCAGCAGCCGTTGGGCACCGGCGAGATCGCCGGCGGAAACCAGGTCGTGCGCCTGATCAGTCAGTTCACCGAAGCCGGAGGGCACGCCCCATCGTGCTCAACCGACGACGGTATGTACAAGACCCGCGCCGGAGTGGTTCGGTCAGGATCTGGTCAGGGCCGGGTCAGGTGATCGGTCAACGCCTCGCTGATCCGGCGCAGCTGGTCGACCTGGGCCGGGCTGAGCGCGTCGAACAGGTGCCGGCGTACCCCCTCGACGTGGCCCGGCGCGGCGGCGGCCAGGGTGGCGAAGCCGTCGTCGGTGAGCAGGGCGAGCTGGCCGCGTCGGTCGGTCGGGCAGTCCTCGCGGCGGACCCAGCCGGCCGCCTCCAGTCTGGCCACCGCGTGGGAGAGCCGGCTGCGTGAGGAGCCGGTCGCGTCGGCCAGTTCGCTCATGCGCAGCCGGCGGTCCGGCGCCTCGGAGAGGCGTACCAGGATCTCGTAGTAGGCATGCGGCATCCCGGCGTCGCGTTGCAGCTCGCGGTCGAGCGTCTCCATCAGCGCCCGGGAGGCGGCCAGGAACGCCCGCCAGGTGCGCTGTTCGTCCGGATCCAGCCAGCGGGTCATGAGCACCATCATACCGAAGGTAGTTGAGCGTTCAACAAAAACGGGCTAGCCTCGGTGACATGGGAATCCACCGCCTCAACCACGCCGTCCTCTACGTCAGTGACCTCGACCGCAGCGTCGCGTTCTACCGCGACGTGCTGGGCTTCCGCCGGGTACCGATGACCCCGGAGGGGTTCCGCGGCGCCGCCTTCCTCCAGGCACCCGGCTCCACCAACGACCACGACCTCGGCCTGTTCGAGATCGGCGCGCGGGCCGGCCGGTCGACCGCCGGCCGAGCCACCGTCGGCCTCTACCACCTGGCGTGGGAGGTCGACACCCTGGACGAACTGGCCGTCACCGCCCACCGGCTGACCAAGGCGGGCGCGCTGGTCGGCAGCTCCGACCACGGCACCACCAAGAGCCTCTACGGCCAGGACCCGGACGGGCTGGAGTTCGAGGTGGTCTGGCTGGTGCCGGCCGACCGGCTGGACGACGCCGCGCTCGCCGCCCGGACCAGGATCGGCCGGCTCGACCTGGCCGCCGAGATCCGCCGCTACGGCGGGGACACCCGCGGCGGGGTCGGCATCTCGGTGCCGGCCTGAGCGGCATCCGGAGCCAGCCTGGGCGGGTGCCCGGCGGCGCGGACGCCCGGTGCGGTAGAACGACAGGATGCCGACCGACGCCGTAGGGCACCAGCTGTTCGTCCCACACCTGCGGAGCTGGTTGCCGGCCGCGCTGCGCCGCGTCCGGCGAGCCACCGTCGCCCTCGGGTACGACGGCAGCGACCCGCGCCCCGCCGAGGAAGCCCTACGGGTGGCCGGCGAGCACGCCGTACGGCTGCGCGGCTGCCGGATCACCGTGCTGGTGCTCGCCGACGGCACCGCCGACCTGCCGACCCGGCTCGGTGCCGTCGAGGCGGGGCTGCCGCCCGAGGTGGCGGTGCACCTGATGCCCGGCCCGCCGAGCCGGCTCCCGGTGGCGCTCCGGGCGGCCGGGGCTGCCGGCGCACCCGTGCTGTCCTACCTGGACGCCGTCGGTGCCGTGGACCCGGTGGCGCTGACCGCCGCCGCGGCCGGGCGGCACGCCGAGGCGCTGGTGCTCGCCGGTGCGGGCACGCCGCTGCGGCCGGCGCTGACCGACGCGGGCTTCCCGCTGTGCACCGAGGTGGAGCTGGCCGACACCGGCCGACGGATCGGCTTCGGCACCGGCTCGGACCGCAGCCTGGAGGCGTTGAAGGACAACCTGTGGGCGGCCGGGCTCCGCTACCTCGACCCGCACGGCGTACCACTGTCGCCGGCACCGGAGGTGGACCCGGAACCGCTGGGCCGCGCCCTGCTGGCCGAGCTGGCCCACGGCCCGCGTACGGTCACCGAGCTGCGCCGGTACGCCGTCACCGCCACCGCGTACCGGGCCGTGGACGCGTCGCGGGCGCTGACCACGCTGCTCGACGAGGGTCTGGTGACCCGCGACCCGGAGCACGGCCGGCTCGGCGGCGACGTGCTGGTCACGGCCGCGCGGTGAACTGCTTGACCAACAGGGACGCGCCGGTGGCGATCACCCCGATGCTGAACGCCAGCTGCACGCTGACCAGCACCCGGGCGAGCTGCCCCTGGGCG
The DNA here is from genome assembly GCF_003236315.1 of Micromonospora craterilacus. Taxonomy (GTDB): domain Bacteria; phylum Actinomycetota; class Actinomycetes; order Mycobacteriales; family Micromonosporaceae; genus Micromonospora; species Micromonospora craterilacus. The sequence continues at coordinate 26,188 of NZ_POTY01000063.1, read as the reverse complement.
TGCACGTCGCCGTACCCGACGGTGGTCAGCGTGGTCAACGCGAAGTAGAGCGCGTCGATCCGGGTCTCCAGGTCGACGAACTGCGCCGGCGCGACCCGGGCGATGACGTAGTCGGCGAGGGCGAAGGCGAGCAGCCCGGCGACCAGGGCCACCGCCAGGTGCGCCAGCGAACGGGCCTCCCGGGTCGGCGCGGTGAGCTGGCGGCGGACCAGACCGGTCACCAACCAGGCCACCACACCCACCGTCAGCAGGCTGACGAGGACGCGTACGCCCATCCGGGCGGTGTTGGTGTCGATCTCCACCGGGACGACGAAATAGATCACGGCGAGCAGGACGCAGGCCAGCCAGGCCCGGCGACGCTCCTTCGAAGGATCCGGTTTCTGGTTCATGTCGAGATTGTCCGGTCCGGCCGGTCGCCCGCCGGTCCGATCGGCCAATCCCGCACACCGAGCGGGACGCCGGTGAACACCGGCGTCCCGCTCGACCTCGGGATCTCAGGCCCGGGACTTGTCCTGCTTCCAGGACAGCGGACCGGGCAGGTCGACCCGGTGCGCCTTGGCCCGCGAGTTCCAGGACCACCGGCCGAGCTTGATGCTCCAGGACGAGTAGCCGTTCTCGGTGAAGTGCAGGATGAACGGACCGAACTTCTTGCGTTTGCGGAACATCAGACCCATCGCGGGCCTCCCTTCGTCGCAGTCCCTGCGCCGTCGAAGATGCCCGTGCGGCGGATCCGCCAAACCCCGCCGGGCGCGGTGGAAGCCGTGGCCGACCACCATCGTGGACAGAACGGCGTGGTGCAGCGGCAGCCGGGTCGGGGGTGCGGGATGGAGTGGACAGGCCCCTCAGCGGGCTTCCCAGGCGTCCGGCAGGGCGGTCAGCCGCCGGACGTGGGCCGGCAGCCGGCCGTTGACCACATCGGCCAGGCTCACCTCGTCGACCACCTGCCGCAGCGAGGCACGCACCGCGACCCAGAACCCCGGCAGGTGCTGTGCCACCCCGTCGTAGTGGGTCTCCTCCGGCCGCAGACCCCGTACGCCGGCCAGCGGCCCCTCCACCGCCCGCAGCACCGCGCCGATGGTCACCTCACGCGGCGATTGGGCCAGCGCGTAGCCACCCTCGGCGCCCCGCTGGGCGCGGACGATGCCGGCCCGGCGAAGGTCGGCCAGGATCGCCTCAAGGAACTTGCGGGGCATGTCCTGTTCCGCGGCGATGGTCTGGGTGGACAGCAAAGACGGGTACGCGGCGGCGAGGCTCAGCGCCGCCCGCACCGCGTAGTCACCACGCGCGGAGATCTGCACCCTGCCATCATGCCCAACGAGCGCCGGCCGGGGAGTCGCCGGGCGAGCCGAGTCGCGCCGGTCAGGCCCGCCACGTGTCGGTGGCCGCGTCGGCGGGTGGGCGGGGTCGCACGACCGGACGTGGTCCGGGCTGCTCCCGGGCGGCCCGGAACGCGCCGGGGCTGACCCCGACCTCGCGGGTGAAGAACCGGCCGAAGTTGGTCGGCTCGGAGAACCCGAGCTGCCGGCCGATCCAGGCGATCGGTTGATCGGTGGCGGCCAGCAGCCGGCTGGCCTGGAGCGCGACCCGCTCGTCCACCACCTGCTTGGCGCTGCGCCCGGTCGCGGCCAGACAGGCCCGGGTGAGCGTACGCACCGAGCAGCCCAGCCGGTCGGCGTAGTCCTCCACTCGGCGGGTGCGCTGGTAGTCGAGTTCCACCTCGCGGCACAACCGGCGGAAGGTGGCCTCCTCCGGGCGCGCCGCCCGCCGCGCCCCCGTCGGCAGCATGCTCAGTCGTAGCAGCAGCACGGTCAGTTGATGGCGCAGCAGGCTACGGGCCGCCGGGACATCCCCGTGCCGGCGGGAGTCCACGGTCAACTGGCTCACCTCGTTGATGACCGCGTCCTCGTCCTCGCCGGCGAGCTGGACCCAGGTCGGCCCGTCGTCGGCGTCGACGTCCAGCCCGTGCAGCGTCGCCGGGTGCCAGCGGACCACCGTGGCGTCCAACTGGGGCGGCGTGCAGCGCAGCACCTGCCCGGGCCGGACCCGCAGCAGCGTGCCGGGTCGGCAGGGCAGCGCGCGGAAGTCCACCTCGGCGAAGCCGTGGCCGCTCGTGGCCAACATGATCAACTCTCGGTCCAGCAGCACCGGACGTCGCCATCCGGAGGCGGGCGCAAGGTCACACAGCGTGATCGTGTCGATCTCGACTGAGCCAACGGCAGCGTCGGGCAGGGCCGTGGCGAGGTGACCGGAAGGGACCATCACCTGCGACGTTAGCCCGCTATCGGGTCGTACGCATCTCCTCCGGCCTGCGCGTTTGCCGCCCGGATGGTCGGGCGGGGTTGTCGCGGTGCCGGCTTGCGGCTAGGTTACCGATCGGTAGTGGTCTGGTCGCCGTGGCGGCCGGGCGGTCCGTGCCGGCGACCTCGGTACCCGGCCGGCCCGGTCGAGCTCGCGAGAGGATGGGCATGAACGATCTGTTCTCGGTCGACGGCAAGACGGTCCTGGTCACCGGCGGCTCGCGGGGAATCGGGCTGATGATCGCCCGAGGCTTCGTCGCCGCCGGCGCGCACGTGATCATCTCCTCGCGCAAGGCGGACGTCTGCGAGGCGGTGGCGAAGGAACTGTCCGCGCAGGGCACCTGCGAGGCGATCCCCGCCGACCTCAGCCACGACGAGGGCGCGCAGACGCTGGCCGCGGCCGTCCAGGACCGGGTCGACAAGCTCGACGTACTGGTCAACAACGCCGGCGCCACCTGGGGCGCACCGCTGGAGAGCTACCCGGAGAGCGCGTTCGACAAGCTGTGGGCGGTCAACGTCAAGGCGGTCTTCCGGCTGACCACCGCGCTGCTGCCGGCGCTGCGCTCCGCCGCCAGCGCCGACGACCCGGCCCGCGTGATCAACATCGGCTCCATCGACGGCATCCGGGTACCGCTCATGGAGGTGTACGCCTACTCGGCGACCAAAGCGGCGGTGCACATGCTGACCCGCAGCCTGGCCCACCAACTGGCCGGCGAGCGGATCACCGTCAACGCGATCGCGCCGGGGCCGTTCGAGAGCAAGATGATGGCGTTCGCGCTGGACGACCCGACGTCCCGGGCGGCCATCGAGACCCAGGTGCCGCTGGGAAGGATCGGCCGGCCGGAGGACATGGCGGGCGCGGCGATCTACCTGTCGTCCCGGGCCGGCGCCTACCTGACCGGCGCGGTTATCCCGGTCGACGGGGGCATGACCACGCACGGGTGAACTGTGCGGCAGCCAGCATCACCACGCACAGTGAACAGCGTGGCGGCCCGCATCACCATGCACGGGTGAACAGCGTGGCGGTCGGTACCGCGGCGTCACCGCTACGGACGGTTACGCCGCCGGGCGGCGTGGCCGGGGCGAATGACCGGTGTGACCGGGTCGCGTGACGGCAGGGCTGCGGCTGCCCGCGTACTTCCGGGACAGGCCGGGGCCGCGCGGACTCGGCAGATCCGCGCGGCCCCGGCTCCGTCGTGGTCAGCGCCCGGCGAGCAGCCGGTTCACCGCCGTGTCGACGTCCAGGTGCTCGGCCTCCCGGCCGCGCGGGACGACGACGTAGGTCCGCCGCAGGAAGCGCACCAGCACGCTGCGAGGCACCTCGAACAGGGCATTGCCGTCCGGCGACGACAGCGCCAGGGCGACGAAGTCGCCGCGCGGGGTGGCCCACGGCCAGACCCGCACGTCGCCGATGCCGGCCGGTTCGTCGAGCCCGGTGACCAGCAGTTCGCGGGCGAAGGACCAACTCACCGCCTCGCCACCGGCCGATTCGGCGTGGAACAGGACATGGACCGCATACGGGTCAGCAGGGTCGTAGCGCAGACTGGCGCGCACCGGCAAGGCGGTGGCGTCAGGTGCGACGAGCCTTAGCGACGTCTCGACCTCTACGGTCGTCGGTCGGATGACACTCATGGACGTTCTCCCCCCGGCACCGCGTGCGGAACGCGCGTGTCCCGCTTTTCCCATACTCAGCCGCTACTCCTGGCTACGCTCCGCCATACGCTGACTTCACCCAGTGGTGGGAAGGGGGTCGGAAAGGCCGCGTGAATGTGAAAATTCATCTAGGATTTCCGGTTCTGCCCAGTGCGTTGATCCCGCCCGGCATCGGGTGGTTCAGTCGTCGACTTACTCCGGTAACGTCCAGTCGGCCGTTGCAGTGACGGGCCCGCGCAACACTGGGGGGTGAAATGGTCAAGAAGCGATCCTCAGTGGATCAGGTGGCCGCGCGGGGCCCGTCGAACGTCGCGGTCCGCGTAACCGAACAGCGGGGGTACGGGGTGCCGAAGGAGCAAGGTGACCGGCACGGTCGGTCGGTGGTCGAACGCGGCCCGTCCGGCAACGATCCAGTCGGTCGCAACGGGCGCGGTCACACCGAGGTGAATGGCTCCGCCAGCCGGGGCAACATGTCGGGGCGGAACAACGGCGCCGAGGTGAACGGCGTCACGGAGCGTGAGGGGGGTGGTGCTGCGGTGTCCGAGCGGCGCGACCCACCACGCTGGCGGCGGCGGATATCCACCACCCTCGCACTGATCCGGGCCAACCCCACCGGCCGGGTCGCCCTCAAAATCATGATCGGGGTGCTGGGCGCCATCGTGGTGTCCGTCGGCATCGTGCTCATCCCGCTGCCCGGCCCCGGCTGGTTGATCGTGATCGCCGGCCTCGGCATCTGGGCGGTCGAGTTCCACTGGGCCAAGCGACTGCTCGGCTTCACCCGCCGCCACGTCCAAGGCTGGGCCGCCTGGGTGAAGAAGCAGTCACTCACCGTGCGCCTGTTGATCGGCTCGGTCGGCATCATCTTCGTCGGCGCGGTGGCCTGTCTCTCGATCAAGTACAGCCTGGGCATCGACGTGATCGCCCAGGTGTTGCACTACCTCGCGACGCACTGACCCCGGGTTCGCGGTCCGGTCCCTCGATCGGGTAGAGTCATCCGCGCTGAGGGCGATTAGCTCAGCGGGAGAGCGCTTCGTTCACACCGAAGAGGTCACTGGTTCGATCCCAGTATCGCCCACCAACGAAACAGCAGGTCAGAGGCCGGATCGGGACACCCCGACCGGCCTCTTCGCTACCTACCAGCCAAGATCATGAGTCACCCATGAGTCACGGGCGTCGCGGCCTCGGCAACGTCGGCACCCCGAGATCGGCCAGGCGCGTCCGTAGGCCGATGTCGAAGCCCTCCTCGATGCCGGCCTCGCGGGCCTGCTGCAGCCGGGCGTCGGCCGGCTCGGTGCCCGAGTCCACCGTGGACGCCTGGATGCCCACCGGCCCGGCTGTCCGCGACAGGTACAGGCGGCCCGGGGAGCAGGTGCCGACCGCCGGTCGCTGCCGGAGGGCCCGGCGCAGCTGTTCGATCTCCCACCTCAGCTCGGCAAGCTGCGCCTGTAGCACCGCCTGCCCTTGCCGCAACTCGGCCTGTCCGCGGGTCAGTTCGCGCTTGCCGGCGACAAGGTCACGACGCCGCCGCCCATCGCTTGTGGTGAATAGCCACCCGAACATGGCGACGACGAACAGCGCGGTGACGACATCGATGATGTTTCGCTCGATTTCAATGGGTGTCGCGTGGCTGATGTAGGCAAGCGCGGCGGCAAGGGTGAGCGCCGCCGTGCCCAGCATCAAACAGAGGTGTTCGATTCGCACCCATGAGCGTGACTGTTGCGTCCCCACATGATCACTCATAGCGCGGGAGTGTGTGTTGATGAATATCCCATGTGGAACCGGACCCCGCCGTGTCTTGCAAATGGTGCACGTTCCACAGCCGTCCGTTAACATGCTGATGGCATCCCGCGTTAGTTTCCGGGCGATCGGCGCGTCATGCCGGCCGATAGGCCACCCGATGGCTGTGGGCCGGATACAAATCTTGCAGCCCGTCTGGGTGGACCACCACGATCAGCGGCACACCCTCCGGCACGCCGTAAGTCTTCCGTTCCGCTGGCGTGGGGTTCCGCGCCGACACCCAGTCGTCCGGCCCGACGTGCACCGGCTCCGGCTCCACGGGAGTACGCACTACGACACCGCGGCCCCGCACCGACTCCGCCAGGCCCTCAGCGCGCAGCTGCGCCACCGCGGCCCGCGCCGTGATCCCACTGACGCCGTACGCCTGGCTCAGGTCCCTTTCGGACGGCACCCGCGCACCCGGCTTGAGCTGCCCAGACATGATCCGGCCACGCAGGATCTCGGCCAGCTCGTTTCGGCCGACCTGCTCCTGATCCGGGCCTGGGTACTCCACAGGCCGGAGGGTAGGCGGCGTGCCGATCTTGGATACCTAGATACCTGAGTACCCGAGAATGCTGCTTCGGCAGCGCGTGCTGACCCCATCGGAGTACCGTCAGGGGTACACGATGTACCCAGACGCGGCGAGGTGCCTCATGGTCGACCAGCCCCTGTCCCCCGGTCAGCGCGTCGAGCGGCTGCGCCGAGCTGCTGGCCTCTCTCGCGAGCGTCTCGCCAGCGTGAGTGGACTCTCGCCGACTACCGTGAAGTTCATCGAGAACGGCCGCCGGTCGCTGACATTGCGGGCCGCGCAGCAGTTGGCCCCGCACCTCGGCGTCCACGACCTGGGCGACCTGTTCGGACCCGCCGTGTCGCTGTCCCTCGACGGCCGGGCCAGCCACCCCGCCGTCGACGATGTCCGACGCGCCCTCACCGCCTGGCACATCACCATCTCCGGTGAGCCCGAGCGACCCGAGTACCTACGCGGCGCCGTCGACTCCGCCTGGCAGACCTGGCACACCAGCCGACACCAGCGCACCGAAGCCGGCGCCGTCCTGCCCGGCCTGCTCGACGCCACCCAGAGGGCCGCCCGCCTTCACACCGGACAGGACCGGCGGATCAGCCTCGCGCTGCTCGCCCAGGCGTACCACCTCGCCCAGGCGTACCTGGCATGGCACGGCGACCGGGAGCTTTGCTGGCTCACCGTCGACCGGGGCATGACCGCGGCCCTCGACGCGGACGACCCGCTCGCCATCGCGCAGGCCACCTGGTACGGCGCCCATTTGCTGCGTGCCGTCGGCCGCGGCGACGAGGCCCTGGAACGCCTCGGTGAGGCGCGGGCGCTGATTGAGCCGCATGTGGCCGACGGCGGCACCGAGTGGGCGGAGATGCTCGCCGACCTGCATCTGTGCCTCGCGCTGACCCGGGCCCGGACCGGCGACCAGGGCGCGTGGGCGGATTGGGACACCGCCCGGCAGGTCGTCGAGCGGGCGCTGCCCGCCGGCTACGTGGGGTTGCGGACGCGGGTGTCTCGGCCGCTGGTCGACGTGTACGCGGTGATGTGCGCCGTCGACCTCGGCGACCCGGACGAGGCGCAGCGTCGGGCGCACGCCCTGGACCCGGCGTCGATCCCGTCGACGGAGCGGCGCGGCCGCCACTTCGTGGAGCTGGCCCGGTCGGCTGATCTGGAGGGCGCCCGGGAGGCGACGCTGCATCTTCTGGTCCGGGCGGAAGCCACGTCGCCGGAGACGGTGCGGTACTCGCCGGCGGCGCAGGACATGGCGGCCCGGTTGGCGCGGGAAGCGCCTGCGTCGGTGCGCGCCGAGGCGGTCGAGCTGGCGCAGAGGATCACCAGCCCACCACAGTAGGTACATCACGTCACCGGGTACGCCGCGTACCCCGTGCCGCCGTCCTCACTGCTTAGCGTGAGTCCACGGTAGCGGCGGGGAGTCGCGGACGCGCTGGTCGCCCCGCCGCCACCCCCAGAACAGGCGCGGCGGCCGCTGCCGGAGAGGGCGCGGCCGCCACGCCTCCTACCCGGGAGGGCGAGCACATGCTGTGGCACAACGAGCCAGCGCCCGAGCCGCTGGACGGGCGGCCGGCGCGGCCGGCGACCCGCTACCCGCACATGGCCGGCGCGTACGGCCCGGAGGCACTCCGCGAACTCGAGGCCCGCCGGCAGGCCGGGTCGGACTGGCCGTCGGAGGTCGACCAGGCGATCGACCCCTGGACAGGCCGGGGGACAGAGCAATGACGCTGCCAAGCCCTGGCACACGCGTCCGTATCGGGCCCGGCGAGTGGCAGGCGTGGCCCGGCCACGACGGCCACACCCCCCACACCCTCGACATCGTGTCCGCGCACCAGTCCCACGACCCCAAGTACGCCTGGGTGTACGGGCACGGCATCGACTGCTCGTGGGAGAGCTCCGACTGCACGCAGCCCTGGTGCTTCGAGATCCTCGTCCGCGTCGACGTCCTCACCGCGGCCGCCGCACAGCCGGCGCCCGACACGCCCGCCGATGCTCCTGCCGCGCAAGTGCCGGGGGCGCCCCTGTCGACGCCCGGCCAGATGGCTCGCGGCCACGACGGACACCGCCCGCGATGAGCACCAGGGTGTTGCCGGCCGCCAGCTGGTGGCAGACCCTTGCCGAACATCGGCCCGCCGGCGGCTGGTGCCCCCAATGCGGCAAGCGCAAGTGCTGGCCGCGGGCGGAGGCGTTCGGCCAGCTGGTCGCCCACGACCTGTGGCACCTTGGACCCCAGATCCATGGAGGAGTAGATGACGGAGCCGACCGAGCTGAGACTCGGCGAGTGGACGCCGGGCGACGGTAGCCGCGTCGAGGACGAGGTGCCCGAGCGCCTGGAGCTGTCGATCGGGAAGGCCGGCGAACGGATGCTGCGGTCGTCGCGGCATCCGCAGTTCGCGATCAAGGTCGGGCCTGAGGCGTGGTCGGCGTTCATCGCGTCTGTGCAGGCTGGGCAGACCTTCTGACACCGCTTGGTTGCCGGGGGTCGGGGCGGGCTATGACCGCCAGGTCTGGCGCGCCAGTGAGAGGCCGTAGACCTTCGTGGCGCCCGACTCTTTCAGGCGACGTGCAGCGGCGTTTAGCGTGGTGCCGCTGGTGAACACGTCGTCGTAGACCATGATTTCTTTGCCCTTGACCCGTGACGGATCGGGTACCCGCAGTGCCTCGTACACCTGCTGGCCCAGGCGGCGGCGCTCGGCGGCGCTCGTTGTGGAGCGCATCTTGTCCGTCTGCCGGGTCTTCACGATCAGCGGCGGGTCGACGACGAACGGGAGTTGCCGCTCGTCCTGGTCCCTGGCCTGCTCGATCGTGTAGTGGGCATGGTCCGCGCGGGGGTCTGCCCCTGGTGGCAGCCAGGCGGGGTTGGGGATGATCGCGCCGAGGCGTCGAACGGCGGCGGGGTTCTTGTAGAGGTAGCCGAGGATGACCCGGGCGAAGATGGTGCACCAGGCCGTCTCGCCGTCCTTGACGTGATGGATCATGTTCGCGAGGGCACCTTCCTTGAGTGCGACGGCGATCGTCCAGTCGAAGAAGCGGCGCTCGGGCGAGTTGCAGAGGCTGTTGCTGCAGACCTCGTCGACGCCGACCGCCTGGTCGCAGACCGGGCAGCGGCGGTCTGGGGGCGGTTTGAGCGACAGGCTCGCGCAGCTATAGCACACCGCGATCCGCCCCGTTTCGGCGTACGGGCATCGCCGGCATCTGCCGAATCCTGCGGGCCGGGGGTGAGGGATGTCGTCGAGGGGCTGTTCAACGCCCGGGTCGTCGATGATCGGGAGGCTCCCTGCCATGACCTGTGAGATCAGAACTGGAATTCGAGTTGCTCACGGCGGGTATTGGCAGCGTGGATCTTGGCCGGATCGTTGAGCTGCTTGACCACGTCGGCGACGTCATCCACCTTGATGGCACTTCGGGTGGCCACGTACTTGCGCGCCCACTCCTGCGACTCCGTCAGGCTCTTGAGCAGGAAGACCTTCTTGCCATGCTCCAACGCCAGGCGTGCCTGCATCTTGGCTCCGGAGGTCTTGGACGCCTCGATGACGACGGTGCCCTGGGCGATCCCCGACATGGTGACGTTGCGGCGAGGGAAGGTGTAGGTGGCGCCAGGAGCGTCCGGCCAGAACTGAGAGACAATCGCTCCGTCCCGTGCGATGTGCTCGGCCAACTCCCGGTTTTCTGCCGGGTAGCACCTGCGGATCCCGGTACCGATGACCGCGAGGGTGCGCCCGCCCGCCGACAGGGTGGCCCAGTGGGCGGCGGTGTCGATCCCCCGCGCCAAGCCGGAGACGACAGTGACACCCTCCTCCACCAACAGCCGGGCCATCCGACCGGACCTCTTCACACCGTCTTCCGTGGCTTCCCGCGTGCCAACGACAGCCACGCTGCGCAGGTCGGCCTCGGCGAACGCACCGCGAACGAACAGGAAGGGCGGCAGATTGAAGATCAGGCGCAGGGTTTGCGGGTAGTCCTGGTCGAGCACGGTGATGAGCCGGGCGCCCACCTGCGCGCCGCTTTCCACCTCCGTGAGAGCCCGCTGCCTGTACTCCGGCAGCTGGTGCCGTGCTTCGCGGATGGCCTCAGCAGCGAGCTGGGCATCCGGAGACTCCTCGGTCAGTTCACCGGAGAGCAGACGGGCCAGTCCGTCACGTCGCTGCGCCTCGCGGGCTATCAGGTACCAGTTGACCTTCGGCACCTTGCACAGGGCAAGCAACGAGAGCCGATCCTCAGAGATAGGCATCGCATTCTACTCCTGTTCGATCGTATGTTCGAATGCGAGAGGTCACTACCACATGAGTCTGACAGACACCAGCAGCAGCGCGCATCATGCAACGGTCCAACACGCCCCCCTGCCGTCGGGTCGCTCTGGCGCGGGCGGCACTACGAGGCGCTGCTGTGCGGCACCTGCCACGTCGTGGAGCACGAGACGCGCGCCTGATCCGAGCCAGCGAGGCCCCGCCCTCCACCAGGCCCGTCCAGGGGGGCCGTTGGTCCAGGCCCTCTCACCGAGGTGGACACGATGACTATCGGCTGGGCGACAGTCGGGTTTCGCCGCAGCGCGACGAGCCCTAGCTTCGTGCCTTTGCCGATCCGAGGAGAACTTCTCTTGCGTACGAAACTCACTACGGCCGGTGTAGTCGTGCTGGCGGTCATGGCCATCGCGTGCGGCGCTGGCGAGAGCGACACGGCCGGGCCCGGGGCGCAGGACCAGGCGGCCGGGGCCGCGGACAAGAAGGGCGGCAAGAAGGGCGAGAAGAAGATCGTTCTGGAGGTGACCGGCCCGAAGTCCGCGGACGTGACCTATGGACTTAACGCCGACCAGTCTCAGGCCAACGGGGCGAAGCTGCCCTGGAAGAAGGAACTGACCTCGGCGGAGGCGATCGTCATCCCGACGATCGTGGCGCAGTCGAAGGGCTCCGGCAAGATCAAGTGCAAGATCACGATCGATGGTGAAGTCGTCAAGGAGAACGCTTCCGAAGGCGAGTTCGCGGTAGTCACCTGCACCGCCGACAACTTCTGACGCTGGCACGCAGAAGGGGGCCCCACTCTCCCTCGGGGGAGAGCAGGGCCCCTTCGCGCGTTGGTCGGTCCCGGCCAGGACGTCACGGCCGGCACCGCGCCGATGATCCTACCGGGACGGGGGCGTGAGGTACTTGGTGTCGACGTCGGCCGGCGGTAGACCGTAGGTGGGCTGGCCGGTGTCGATGCCCAGTGACAGCAGCCACCGGGCGATGGTCCGTGCCGCGGCCGGCAGCCAGCCGTCGCCGGTGCGGGCCTCGAGCCAGCGGCCCACCGCGTACAGCCCGCCGGTCATGGCCACCGCGAGGATCTCGTAGACCACGATTGAGTCGATGAGGATGCCGAACCGGGTGGCCACGTAGGCGACGACCGCCGCGGTGAGGTGGCCGATCAGCAGCGGCCAGTAGGTCCGCACGTAGGCGGCCCAACGATCGGACAGGGACATGGTTCCTCTCCTCAGGTGGTTAGAGTGGCTCCGGGTGTGGGGTTGGCGTCACGCGGCGGTAGCCATGCGCCGTACGGTGCTCCTGGTGGGTGTGCCCACGGGCCAGACCATCGAGCCGGCCGGGCCTCCCCACCCCATCAATGACGGTCAGCGTGCAAGGTCAGCTGCGCTTTCAGATCCCCGACTTGCGCGGTCAGCGCCGCGCACGTCGCCTCGCTCTTAGCCAGCGCGATCCGGAGCTGGTCACGCTCCGCCTGGGTGGCGCGCAGCTCGGCCGACAGGTGCTGCTCCGTGCGCTCCAGCTGGGCAATGCGCGACTCCAGGGCGGTGACCCGTTGCCGGAGCCGCTCGGCCTCGCCGGACGTTTGGGCCAGGGACTGCTGGGCCGTCTCCAGCGCCGTACGGACGCGCTGCAGCTCGCCACGTAGATCCTGGGTGAGCTCCTGGTAGATGTCCTGTCTGAGTTTGTCGGCCTCCGCGCGCAGCTGCTCGGCCTGCGCCGTGGCGATCGCCGCCTGACCGGCCCTGGCCCGGCGGGAGAGCAGATGCCCGACCACCGGCCCGACGATCGCGCCGCCGGCGAGCGCGCCGCCGGCGCCGATCAGCGCGACCAGGACGGTCGGCTCCACTGTCAGCCCTGCGGGACGGTTAGCCGCTTGAGCAGCTGGTCGGTCAGGGCCCAGGCCAGCTCGGGCGACGCGGCGAGCTGGGCGGCCAGCACCGGCACCGGGACCGCTGCGGCGAGCCCATGCAGGTCGAGTGCCTTGGCCAGGTGCACGTAGTCGACGGCCGGAGCGACCGGCTTGGGGACGTGCTTCGCGATCAGCTTCAAGACCTCCTGGTCGCGGTACATGTCGCCCAGCCGGGTCCAGGTGTCCGCGTAGCAGACTGACCCGTCGCCGGTCCACTTCGGGTTCCACTTCCGCTCGGCTGCCGCGACGAACGCCTGCACCTGCGGGCCGTACTTCGCGTCGACCTTGATCGGGTCGGTGATCGGCTTGCCGGTCTTGACGTCCCTGGGCTCGAGCCCGTCGAGGCGCTCCAGTCGCCGCTGGAGCAGCCGGACGCCGTGCCCCTCGTCGTTCAGGCGCACGAAGATGCTGTCCATGTCGTCCTCCAGTAGGCCGATGGTGGTCAGGTAGCGGCGGAACAGCGGGGTCTGGTCGCGGTTCGCCTTGATCGAGTCACGGAAGAAGCTGAAGTGGGTGTGCCACAGGTGCGACCGGTCACCGCTGCTGCGCCGGCCGAGCCGGTCCCAGCGGCGGACCACCTTGCCGTCCGGGCTGTAGATGATCTCCCGGATGTCCTCGGTACCCGGCGCCTTCGCTTCGCATTGGGCGACGCACCAGGTCGAGAAGCTGAACAGGTTGTGCTCACGGCCGCCTGAACTGACCCGGAACATGCCCACGTCCAGGGCGGCGGCGTCGAGCGTCAGCCCGTTGCGGTCCCGGGACGACTCCACCACCGAGTAGTCGTTCGTGACGACCCGGTCGGATCCGCAGTGATAGCCGCCGCGGTGGTTCGCATCGCCGACGATGCCGACCTCGGCGGGTTCGAGGTCATCCTCGCGCACCCGGTTCGGATCGCGGTTGAGGTGCTGGAGCAACAGGCTGCGGACAGCCTGAAGGTTCGCCGGTGCGCGCGTCATCAGAGTTCTCCTCAGCCGTAGAGGTGGACCAGGACGAGGCCCTGCCCGCCGCCGGCACCCATCTGCTGGGCGGTGGACGGACCCGCCACGGCGCCGCTGCCACCGCCGCCGTACAGGCCGCCCTGGATGCCGGTGTTGTTCCCGGTGACGACCCCGTTGCCGCGGCCGCCGCCACCCATCCGGGACGATCCGCCCTGACCGGAGATGGCGCCGGTGGCGCCGAGGCGGGCCGCTGAGCCGCCGCCCTGACCCTTCACGTACCAGTCGCCCGTCGGGACGGTCGCCGACGCGGGCGCGCCGTTTGCGGCGCCTGGGGTGCCCGCCGCGCCCAGGGCCACCCCACCGAGCCCTCCGGGTGCCGAGCACACGGTGCCGAAGGCAGCTGCCGAGGCGTTGCCGCCGGAGCCGCCGAGCACCCCGGTGGCGCCCGCCGGGACGGTGACGGTCACCGACGCCGCCAGCGACGACATCGGCACCCAGGCCGTGGCCCAGTCACCGCCGGAGCCTCCGGAGCCGGCCGCGGTCTGCCCCGCCGCCGTCGCCGGCGTACCGCCGCCCGCGCCACCCGAGCCCTGGCACTCGATCCGCGCCGCGCGGGCCAGGGGGTGGTCCGCCTTGACGAAGGTGTGGCTGCCGGTGCTGGTGTATCGGATCGTCTCCAGGTACCGGTAGCCGGCGTCGAGCCGCCCGACTTCCTCTTCGATCGCCTCGGCCAGTTCCCGGGTGGCCAGTGGCAGGTCCGGCTCGTCGTCGCTGGTGAGGTACGGCCAGCCGTACTTCGATGTGGATCCACTCGGCACGATTTCCTCCTACAGTGGAATGACGGCCAGCATGCGCGACGAGAACGCGATCTGCCCGGCCGCGTCGGCGCCGCCCAAATTCAGCGCGGAATACATCATTTCGACGGTGTATTCACCTGCCGCAGGGAACATGAACCCGCTGGCGACGCTGACCAGCGACGCGGCAAATAACGTGTTCTCCTGCCCGTTGGTTTGCATCAGCAGCTTGCGGTCGTCACTCGGCGGCGCGGTCACCGTGCCGGTCGATACCTGCGTGATGCGGTACCCGACGCGGCCATTGCGGTACTGCGGTGGGGCGGCTCCGACGTCGGACGCGAACTGCATCTGGGCGCTGAGGATGATGAGTGCCCGCCGGTTGGGGCCGATCCGCACCGGCACGGTCGGGCCCAGCCCGTCCGGCGCCGACACATAGTCGGGATAGGTGGACGTGACCCGGATGAACGACGACACGGCATCTGTCGCGGTCGTGATCATTTGCAGTGCGGACGCCGCTTCCGGTGTCCCCGGGATGGTGATACGGCCCAACACAAACCACGTGCGGCCGGCGGTGAGGATGCCGACCACGGCCCCCGGGGTGATCAGTAGCGCCTCGGAGGTATTGAATATCGGCAAGTCCTCCACGACGGCGCCGGCGACAGCGATTTTGTTTTTAGCGGTGTCCGGATTCCACTCGACCACGACGCCCTGCCGGAATCCCAGCCCGTCACCATCCGGGGGGAGTAGGAACGGGACCATGTCGTCGCCGCGCATCACAGCCCTCCCAGGTTGATCAGTGTCTGTTCGCGGGTGGTCGCGGTCATCTCCGCGGTGGCGACGAGCGGCACGGTGAGCCGCTCGATCACGTGGGTCTCCGACCGGCCCGGGTACGTGATCCGCACCGGGTCCCACGGCTCCAGCGCCGGATTGGGGACCAGGCCGAAGTCGACGGAGTAGGGCAGGCCGATGCTGCGGGCCAGGATCGACGCGGCGGCGGCGCGTGCCTGACCGTTGTCGATCAGGAACGGGCTGGAGAAGAACTGCGGCACCTGCCCGAACGGCCCGAACCAGTACGTCGGACTCGACGGGTTGTTGTCGATCACCACGGCGCGGGCCGGCACCACCGTGTCGGCGCCTTCGCCGACAGCAACAACCCCGTTGTGGACGCCGTCACGAGACAGCTCCCGGGCGAGAGACACCAGCACGCCGCCGGCGCCATGGGAGACCTCGAAGACCGGGACGGTCGTCGGCGGCGGGCTCTTGATCACCAGATGGCCGCGGTGGTCCCACCACCACACCTTGCCGTGGGCCTGCACCAGCTCAGCGAGGAACTCGTACCGGTCCTGCTCGATCATCAGGCTGCGGCGCAGGACCGTGGCAGGGGTGTCGTCGTCCCACTCGATCACGGCCGCCGGATGCACCTCTCGCACCAGGTGCTCGACGACCGCACCAAGGGTGGAGCCCGTCGGGTACTGCCGCGCGGCTGTCAGCTGCGCGTCTTTGATTCCGGCCATGCGGTCCTGGCCGGCGATCTGGATCTGCCCGTCCGGCACCTCGGCCTGGGAGGGAGAGTCGATCCTGAAGTAGCCGAGCGACACCCACTCGGTGCGGCCGGACCGGTACTGGACACCGCGCCGGACGTGGATCTCGTTGCCGTACGGGGCCAGCGGCGAGCTGGGGCGGGTGGGCCACAGGCCGCGCCCGGCGACGGTCAGATCAATTGTGGACCGTACGTCCGCCGTACCGTCCAGCTGGACGTCGCCGGACTCGATCTGCAGCAGCAGCCCGTCAGGGGCCACCCCGGTCTGCCCAGGGGCGACCACCCGCGCCTCCGCCACCATTCGATGGCTGGACCGGACGGTGCGGAGGAACTCCTCGGAGACAGGTCTCATGGCACGATCACGTCTTCCGGGTCGCCGATCAGCTCCAGCAGGTCCGCGCAGGTCGGATGCGCGGCGAGCAAATCCGCGCACGTCGCGTAGGTGGCCAGGACCGTCGCGCAGGTCAGCGTCGCGCCGACCACGTCCGGGCCCGGTGCCGCGACCTCGATACAAGGCAGCACGAACACCCGTCGTCTGGAGCGCCGGGCCGGGCGGCTGATGTTGACGGTGTCGATCGCCACGTAGCCGCCCGGTACGTCGACGGCAGCCGGGACATGGATCAGCATCGTGTCACCGGCCGCCATGATCTGATCCAGCTCGGCGGCATCGGCCGGCGTCTCGGTCAGGACCTCCAATGTCCACCGCCGCGACCCGCGCACATCCGACACCGCCACCGGCATGCTGCGGCCCACCACGTCGAAGATCCCGGCCCGCGGAGGCCGCTCGACATCGCCGAAGTCCTTGACGATCACCTGCCGGTTGAGGAACGGCCTGGCCACGCTCTTGATCCACACCCCGCCCAGGGTCGGGGTGATCGTCGCCGTCTCGCTGGCGACGGTGGCCTGCGTGGCGACGTCGACGACCCGCACCCGGTACCGGTTGACCACCCCGTCGACGAACTCGTAGTCGTCCACCTTGACGTCGACGCCGGCGGTGCCGTTCCGATCCTGGCCACCCCGCACCGTCGTCCATCGGATGCCGTTGGTGGACCGCTCGACCACCGCGGTGGCCGGGTCGGTGTGGCTGCCCGGCACGGTGCCGGACAGCCGCACCCGCGCCAGCCGGCCGTCGTACGTGGCGGTCAGCGCCATCAGCGTGCCCTCCCCGACCCGGCTATCACCCGGCGCCGCAGCTGCCGGCGATCCTCGCGGGTCCGCTCGTCGACCTCGACCCGCACGATGTCGGTGATCTCCCGGTCACCGACGAACACCCGCGCCTCCACATGCAGGTTCACGGGCGCGGCCGGCGCAGTGCCGCCACCGGTACGGACGGCGGCCTCGATCATCGACGCGAGCCGGGACAGCGGCGCCACTGCTTCGTCCTCGCCGCCCTCACCGACCCAGGCGAGGGTGCCGCCCCGGGTGGCCCGCACGATGCCGCCCTTGGCCAGCTGCGGAAGCTTCGGCATGGAGAAGCCTTTGCCGCCGAACGGCCCACCCACCCACGACGGGACGGTGAAGCTGAGCTTGCCGACGGTGCCGTTCCATAGTCGACTGATCCCGTTGAACGCGGCCTTGAACGGCGCCATGAGGATGTCGCGTACCGGTGCCAGCCGGGACCGCAACTTCCCGCCCAGATCGCCCAGCCAGTTCAGCAGGCGACCGAGCTGGTCGATGGCGCGTTGGCGTAGGTCGAGGACCCAGCCGATCACCCGTGCGAACAGGGCCCGCCATGCGTTGAAGCCAGCGACGATGCGGTCTTTGAGCCAGATCGCGGCGGCGGCCACGGCCCGCCACGCCGGCACGGTGACGTTGCGCCACCACCAGAGCAGCGCGTTGCCGACCACCTTCCAGCCGGCGAGCACGAGGCTGAACCACGGCTTGAGGACGTTGTCCCACAACCACCGGGCGCCCTTGGCGATCCCGGCGAACGCGGCGTCGACGATCGCGCGGAAGGTGTCGCAACGCTTGTAGGCCAAGATCAACCCTGCGATGAGCAGGCCGATCGCGAGGACGATCAGCGTGATCGGCGAGGTGGCGATCTGCACCGCCACGCCGAGCGCCGTGCTGGCCGCCGCCGCGCCCCATGTCGCGACGGTGCCGGCGATCGTCGCGGCCCGCTGCAGGCCCGCCGTGACGATCGACCGCTTCTGGACGACGTCGACCGCCGTCTGCGCCGCCGCCTGACCGCGCAGCAGCGCGTTGTTGAGCCGCACCGCCCGGCCCAGCCGGAACTGCGCGACGGTCTGCGCGACCTGGATGGGCACCGACGCCGCGGCGGCGACGTTGCCGGCGACCTGCGCTCCCTTCACGACGATCAGTCCGGCAGCCAGGTACGGCAACGCCTTGGCCACCGTGTCCAGGTGATCGGCGAGGACCGCGGTCACGACGCCCATCACGTCGAGGGTGTCGCGTAGCCCCGACCCCTCCGACACGACGGTGGGGATGACCTGGGCGACGGAGCCGAGGATGTCGCGGAGCCGCTCGAAGAAGTCGCCGACGGCCTGCTGGCCCTGGGCGGAGTCCAGCCACTCCCGCATCGCCCGGGTGCCGGCCTCGAAGCCCTCGAAGGCGGAGCCGCCGTCGTCGGCCGCCCGGAAGATCGCCCGCACCGACCCGACGATGTTGGTGGTGATCTGCCACAGGGTGCGTAGCGCCGCCGTGCCCTGGGTGACCCACTGCTGCATCCGGCCCGACTCACGGGCGGAGATCGCCCACGCCTCGAAGCGCTCGGCGATCGACTGCACCCAGCCACCGAAGGCGGGCATGAAGGTCTGGCCGGCTGCGGCGAACTGCATGAACCCGGACAGGAACGGAGTGAAGGCGCGGGCGAGGCGCTCCGTGAAGCCGGCGGTGCCGTCGAGCGCCGCGCCGACGTCGGCGACGCCACGCGAGCTGGACAGGTACGCCGAGACCTGCCGCACGGCGGTGTTCCAGGCGCCGCCCATGCGCAGCAGCCACTTCGACGCCATGGGCAGGGTGGCGCCGGACAGGCGCACCAGATCCCGGTCGACGTTCTGCCACGCCCGGTTCTGCGCGGCGCGGGACGCCGCCGACCAGGCCGGCACGAGCGACCGCAGCGTCAGGATCACCCTGCGTGCGGACGGCGCCAGCTTGTCCAGGGCGTCCGTGCCCCCGCCGATCCCGCCGCCGCCGGCGGCCCGCTGGCTGGCCTGCGCGACCGCGTCTTGGGCGTCGGCGAGCCGCTCGGCCGCCTCCGCGGCCGCGCGCTGCGCCTCGGCCTGCCGCTCCAGGGCAGCCTGCACGGCGTCGCTGCCTTCGACGCCCTTGCGCGCGGATTCGGCCTGCTCCTGCGCCAGGTCCTCGTGCGCGTCCCGGGCGTTCTCCACGCCGAGGATGGCCTGCCGCAGCGCCAGATCGGCGCGGCGGATCAGCTCCGGTGCCCGCTGCCGGGCGTCGTTGAGCTCTTCCTCGGCGCGGATGATGATCCGCGCGTCGCCGGTCTCCCGGGCCCGCTGCAGCTGCTCCTCGGCCCGGGCCACCATCTGCTGCGCGTCGGCCAGGTCCCGCTCGGCGTCCTCCCGTCGGATCGCCGCTTCCTCGGCGTCCAGGGCGGCACCGCGCGTGGCCCTGGACAGGTCGTCGAGCCGTTCGATCTCATCCCGACGAGCCCGGGTGACGGCCTCCTGGGCCCGTTGGGCGTCGCGTTGGGCGTCGGCGAGGGCCCGGGTGGCCGCCCGAACCTGCCGGTGGGCAGCCTCCACCTGCCGGCCGGTGCGGACGGCTGTTCCGCCGCCGCCGCCGATCTGCTGTCCCGTTTCTCGCCACGCTGCCCCGAGCCCCCTGGTGATCGACAGGAAGGCCAGGACCGGGCCGATGACCGCGACCAGCAGCGCGGGCATCGCCGCGAGGATGCCGGTCACCCGGCCCGCGGCCGCACCGAACGCGAGCGCATACGAGGCGGCGCCGCCGAACGCGACGCCCAGGGCGACGACCTTGCCAACGGTGCGGGTGATCTGCCCGACCCGCGACTGCACACCGGAAATCGCCGCCCGCGTCTGCGCGGCCGCCCGCGTGACCCCGGTGGCGTCGCCGCCGAACCGGATCGTGATCGTCCGCGCCATCAGACGCCCCGGTCGAACGCGCGTACGAGCCGGTCAACGCCGCGGCCCGCCTCGGAGTTGATCTCGTGTTGGGCGGCGAGGATGGCCTCCCACATCCAGTACGAGCCGCCACCCAGATGCGGCCGGAACTGCCGGTACGTCCGGGCCCCGAACTCCGATCCGAAGAGGATCTTGTAGGCGGGGGTGCCGCGGCGGCCGACCCGGGCGGAGCCGCCGGCGACGATTGACGGCTCTCGCCCGGGCACAGGCCGCACCGTCGGCGCCATCAGCGCCGACTGCCTCGAGTCCGCCCGCGCGTTGGCGGCGACACGGCCGGAGAGGGCGACCGCCAGCCGGGAACCGACCTCCCGGGTCTCCTGGTCGGCGTCGGCGGGCAGCATCTGCAGGTCCCGCAGTACCGGCCACACCCCGTCGACCCGCACCGTGATCCGATCCACCACGCCACCTCCCGACCTCGGGTCAGCCGCTCATCGGCGGCCCGTCGTCGCCGTCCCGGCCGCGGGCGCGGCGGGCTCGGTCCTGCTCGTCGGCGAACAGCTCCAGGGCGGTGCGGATCGTCCGCCCGTCCTGCTCCGCCCACACCGATGGGGCGATGCCCGTGTGCATCGCCAGCGCGATGACCGACCGGCTCAGCGAGCCGGCCGGGTAGGGTCCTCCGGACCGCCCTCGTCGCCGTCCTCGTCCTCGTCCTTGGTCTTGTCGTCGAGCAGGTCCAGCTCGACGCCAGCCTCGAAGTTGGCGAGCGGGCCGTCGAAGTGACCGAGCCGTTTCGCGGCGATCCAGGCCATCTTGTAGAGGTCGGTGATCCTGAGATCCCGCTCCAGCTGGGCCATCGACGCGCCCTTGGTCGTCCGCTCCCACATCAAGATGTCTCGGGAGCCGGCGGTGATGGTGACTGGGTCATCCGGCCGCTCGTCGAAGGTCAGCTTGAACTCGAACACTCGCGTTCTCTCCTCTACAGGCTGATGACCGCGCGGTCGACGTCGACCACCGCGGAGTAGTTGACGTGGACCCGGCCCGCGTCCGGCTCGCCCTGCGGGACAGCGAAGGTCCTGGCGGGCAGCGGCCCGATCAGTCGCTGCTCGCCGGCCGGCACCGACCGCACCAGGTTTGCCACGGCCAGGCCGTCCTGGGTGGCGGTGGCCACCACCGTCACCGTGATCGCCGAACCGCCGCCGTTGGCCACCCAGAGCGCCACCTGCCCGGCGTCGACGACGTCCCCGTCCGCCGTCGCCGGCGTCAGATCCGGATCCAGCCCCGCCCGGGTGATCTGCTGAGTGGCCACGTTCTCCCGGGCCATCAGGCACCCACCCGGCCGTAGACCGGCTTGCCGACACACTGGAGCGTGATCTCGGTGTTCTCGGTCGCCCGAGCCTCGTCACCCACGCTCGGCGCCTTGATGATCACCTGACCGGTCCAGGTGACGTGTTCCGCTGGCCGGTCCGGGTGATGGCCGATCGCGAAGGCGACCGTCTCGCCGTCGTGCACCGTCAGCCAGTCGGAGATGCCGTTCTCGCGCCAGTCGGCCAGCATCGTGAGGTCCAGGCTCCAGTCCGGATCCGCCTCCTCCCGGACCTCACCCTCGGGGCACTGCGTGAAGATCTTTTCCCCGTCTTCGGTGTTGTTGTTCAGCTTCCAGCTACGTACCTGGCACTCGAACGGATTGCTGTCGATGCTGAGCGTGATGTACTTGACTTTCCGCTGGTGTGGAGCAGGCATCTATCCTCCTAGGGCCATGTCGACTTGGATCTGATAGGCGGGCAGGTCCTTGCTGCTGCCCGGGTAGGTCGTCGGGTCAGCGCGGACCACCACGGCGTCGTCGACCGCGTCGAGCGCGGCCGCGACCGGCGGCACCAGTTCGATCAGCCGGGACACCGAACGGTCGTCGTCGTCGACCACGACCCACACGCCGAACCGGCCCGACGTCGGCTCACCGCCGCAGCCGGGCAGCCCCTCCCACGTCAACGCCGGCGGCCCGATCACGGCCGCCGGCGGTGAGACGTCCGGGCCGATGTCCGGGTAGACCCGCACGCCCTTCACCGGGACAAGGGCCTGGTGAAGCCGCTCGGCAGCCTTCTTGATCGGATTCACGCGAGCTCCTACTCAAGGACGTACTTGCTGATCAGCGCCTCGACGTCTGGATCCCAGCGGGACACGCGCACGGTTCCCCACTCGGCCGAGCCCGCGACGCCCTCCGGGCTCTTGCGGCGCATCCACAGCCGGGACGCCAGCAGCAGCGACGCCTCGACCACCTGGGCCGGCACCGCCGGCCACCCCCACCGGGCAGTGATCCGCACCCGCTGACGACCCAGCCGCGACCAGCCACCCCGCGGGCGCAGCAGTGCGGTGATCGGCCGGCCTTTGACCAGCGCGCTGTCCGGCTCGGTCTCGTAGTCGACGACCTCCGTCCAGCCGGCCGCGGCCGACCCGACCTCCACCAGCAGCCCGTCGGTGGAGCCGATGTCGTCGACAAGCAGCCTGTCACCGTCTGCGTCACGCAGCAGCCGCCGCCCGGACGCGCTGACAATGCGGGCCGACACCTGCCGGTCGAGCCAGAACCGCCGCTGCCCGCACTTGTCCTCGATCGCGCGAGAGGCAGCCACCAGCCGCCGGTAGAGGCCCGCGTCGTCTGTAAGGTCCTCTGGCGGGATCTTCCGGTCGTCCTTGAGCTCGGCCAGCGTGCCGTACGTGGGCGGCGCCGGGTCACCGACGTCGACCGCGCCGTGGGTGACGTCGTCGACCGGCCCGGTGACCGTCCACACCCACGTCCACTGACCGGGCGTCGTGGCCACGAACGAGGCGTCGTACACCCCGAGCGAGGCGCGCGTGACCGACGGGGCCGGCGATAGCACCATGCCGTCCGGGCCGACGACCACGACGGTCACCGTCGCGTCGACCAGCTCGCCGTCCGCGTCACGGACCCGGTGCCGGATGTCGATCCGGTCGCCCACATCCCGAGTCACCGCCACCTCCCCACAGAGTCCGTCTCGATCCGTCCCACCGTGGTGTCGGTGACCACGCGCGGCCCGGCGCCCGACACCGCCGCCCCGTCGGCGTGGACGTCCAGGGCCGCGCGCAGCGCCGGCAGCACCGCCGCCAGGCCCGCCGTGCCGGCCGTGCCGGTGCCGGCGAGCGCACCGGTCAGGCCGGGCAGGACCGCGGCGAGCGCGGCGTGGCCGCGGGCGTCGCCGGCGGCCGCCGCGGCGAGCGCGGGCAGCACCGCGACCAGGCCGGCGGCCGCCCCGGCCTGGCCGGCCACCGCGGCGGTGAGCGCCGGCAGCACCCCGTCCAGCTCGGCTGTGGTCTCGTCTTGGTCCAGCTGGAGGATCGGCGAGACGTGGAAGTTGGCCGAGTTGCCGGACTGGGCAGCGGGGAAGGCCGCGGAGCCGGTCAAGTACCCGTTGTCGCTGGTGGTGGCCATCCCGGGGACCGTCACCGGCCACGGGTAGTTCGTGGTGGCCACGTACCGGTCCGGGGTGTAGATGCTCGCCCTGTAGATCGTGTCCGCGACGCCCGAGTACGGTCCGCCGTCGAAGTAGATCCGCAGCTTCTGTCCGGCGGACTCCGGTGGTGGCGTGAAGTCCGCCGACGCCAGCAGCGACCCCGTATCGCTCCAGAGAGCAGCCGCGCACAGCCCCGACGGCAGTGTCTGCGGCACCTGCCACTCCACGCCGGGGATCGGCGCGTCGACGAGCAGCTGCCACCGCACCCCGAGGGCGTAGGACTGGCCCGGATCGACCGCGTCAGGCAGCTCCGGCGGCGCGCCCCAGTCGAAGGTGACCTCCACAGGTCACCCGGGCATCGTGACGGTGCCGCCGGTCAGCCGCAGCACCAGGCCGATGCTGACGGTCACGGTGTTGAGGGTGAGATCCCCGCCGCCGCCGGTGACGGTGGCCGAACCGTCCATCACGGTCCCGCCGGTGGAGTCCTTGGCCCGCCACCACCCGGCGGTGCCCGCCGCCACGCCGACGGTCTCGGGAGCCGGGTCGACGCCGAGCGCAGCCACGCCGGCCGCCGCGGCACCGAACGCCGGATCCGCGAGCGTGAACACCGCGAGCAGGGTCCCGGTGGCGGAGTCGCCGGCGGAAGCCGGCTGACTTCCGGTGCGGATCTCGATCGTGCCCGGTCCGCTGCCGGCGTCGAGCAGGTCGACGATTGCGTCGCACGCCGCGCTGCGCACCGCAGCGGGGAGCCGGATCACCATCGCGGGCTACTCCTCGCGGTCGTCGGGATCCGGGTCCGGGTCCGGGTCGCCCGCGTCGGGGTCCGGATCCGGGTCGGGGTCGGTGGCGGGGTTCGCGGCCTTCCCTCGGCCACGGCCCTTGCCGGCAGGTGCCGGACGCCGGCCGGCGGCACGACGGGGCCGCTCGTCCTCGTCGACCACCGCGACGGCGAAGCCCTTGTCGATCAGCTCCTGGGCCTCGTCGTCGGGCAGGGTCGCCGTCGCGCCGGCGGCGATCGACCGATCCGGTGTCGCGTACAGCGTCTTCATCTCGATCCGCACAGCGGGGGGGTCCTTTCACGCGGCGGGCCCCGACCGGATGTCCGGCCAGGGCCCGCAACGAACGGGTGGGCGTGGGTCAGGCGGGGAGCCGGCGCGGCTTGCCGCGCACGACGGTCGCCCCGACCGGCAGGGTCGGGGTGGTGCCGGCCTTCGCGGTCAGGCACACCCGCAGGTACCGCTTGATGCCCCGGTAGCCGATCTTGTGGACCTGCTGGTGGTTGGCCGACGTGATGACCGGCTCCGTACCGTCGAGCTCGTCGGACGGGACCGCCGTCCAGGCGCTGTTGTCGTCGGAGTGCTGCACCTCGACGGTCAGCGACGCACCGGCACCGGTGATCGTGCCGGCGTCGACGAGCACCACCGCCGAGTCGTAGTTCGCTAGGTCCACGCCGATGCCGTTGACCGGCACCGACGGGTCGTCCTGGCTGGCCGGACGCAGCGACTGCGCGGGCGCCAGGTGGCTGATCAGGTCGCTCCTCATGGCTTCCTCGTTGCCTTTCTGCTCGTGAGCCGTCTAGCGGCGGGTGATCAGGCGGGGACCTTGAGGCGGACGAACGCCTCCTCGAGCACGGGCATGCCGTCCAGTTCCTGGCGGCCGATGAAACCCACCTGGTTGGCTTCCGCGTACAGCTCCACCAGGCGCTGGATCTCCAGGTTCAGCGCCTCTGCGATGTGGTAGAAGCGGAAGTCGGCGATCGCGCCGACGTACTGGTTGCCCGAGATCGTGTTCGGCGCGTACTCCGAGACCACGAACGGGATTTCCAGGATCGTGTCCGGCTGGTCGTTCAGGCCGGCCTTCCACACGTAGAACCCGTCGGTGGTCTTGAGCTTGCGGATGGTCTTGATCAGGTCCCGGTGGTACAGCCACCGGGCGTTGCGCCAGTACGCGGCCTTGCGGGCGTACTTCGCGTCGATCAGCTGGTCCGCCGTCGCGACGGTCAGCGGGATGGCGCCGCCGGCGCCGATCTCGCGGTCGCGGCCGGTGGAGATGCCCTGCGGGCTGGCGGTGAAGACGCCCAGGGGCTTCTTGTTGCCGTCGCCCACCATGTACGCCTTTTCCTGCGACACGCCGAACTTGTACGCCAGGCGCTCGCGGACCAGGTTCTCGGCCCGGTTGGCGGTCAGCCGCAGCAGCTTCCGGCTGATCTTGACGCGCTTGGCGAGGGGGTTCGGCACCAGTTCCCGCTTGCCGAAGCGGATCGAGTCGTCCTGGCTGCCGGTGCGGACCTCGGAGGTCCACTCCGCGTCATCCGCGTCCTGGTCGAGCGTCGGCACGCCCAGCGACGCGGCCTCGGTCAGCTGGTGCACCGTGGCCAGCCCGCGCAGCGGCACGTCGTCGTCGACCTGCTTGATCAGCTCGGAGACGAATGCCTGCGGGGCGACCAGGAAGCCGCCCTCCGGGTCCGAGCCGGCCACCAGCGTCCGCTCCTGCTCCGGAGACAGAGACGCCCGCCCACCGAGCAGGAACTGCCGGAACGCTGCCATGGCCCCGTCGCCGCCACGGTCCGGGCCGTTGCGCTCGCCGCCGGCACGCTCCTCGCGGGCCGGCTGCTCGTCCGGGTCGGCGTCGATGCGCCGCTCCTTCGCGCGCAGCTTCTCCTCCCGCTCGATCTGCGCGTCGCAGCCGTCGACCTCCCCCATCAGGCGGTCGAACTTCGCGTCCTCCTCGGCGGTCAGGTTCCGGCCGCCGTCCTTCTCCGCGGCGTCGAGGATGTCGCGGGCCTGCTTGGCCAGGCCCGCGCGCTCCTGCCGCTTGGCGTTGATGTCCACGCCGTGTCCTTTCGTTGTGGTGAGCCGCCCGGCAGGGGCGGAAGGGGATCAGACCGGGACCGCAGGGGGCCCGGGGGTCTAGCGGACGCCGGCGAGCTGCAGCCGGCGGCGGGCGGTGGCGAGACTGCGGCCGGCGTCGCCGGCGGGCGGTGCCGGTG
>NZ_POTY01000062.1 GCF_003236315.1 Micromonospora craterilacus | reverse complement strand
GCCGGCACCCACGTCCCCACCGTCGGTGCCATACGTCGGGTCGGCGGCCACGACCCGACGTATGGCACCGACGGTGGGGACGTGGGTGCCGGCGGGGGCGTCGCTGGCGATGTCCATGCTGGCCGGGCGTACCTCACGCCGGCCGTCGACCTCGAAGTACTCCTCCGCCTGCCCGGTGCCGGCGAGGACGGCGCTGGCCAGTGCCGCGGCGTACACCGGATCGCCGCAGGCGTCGTAGACCCAGCGCCGGCCCAGCACCGAGTGCTCGATGGTCCCCACCAGCCAGGCGTCGGCGCCGTCCAGCGGCGCCCCTCGGTAGGTCAACGGCACCTGGTGGACCGGCCCGTCGCCGGCGCGGACGAGCAGCGTCTCGATGCCGACCTCGCCGGCCGGATCGTCGAACCGGTACCCGGCCACCCGGGTCACCTCGGCGCCGGTGTCGCCCTGGTACCAGTCGCGGCCGGGCAGCCAGGCCGCCAGCAGTTCGAGTTTGGTGGGATGGATTTCCGCCCGATGCAGTAATGCCATGCGCCGCATCGTACGACGATCACCCCGGCGCCGAGGTGCGCGGCGGCTCCGAGCTGGGCGGCGGGCTCGGCTCCGGCGACCGGGTCGGGGTCCGCGTCGGCCGGCCGGTCGGGACCGCGGTGACGCAGTCCGGCGGGTCGCAGCTCGGTTCGGTCGCGGTCGGTGTCGGCCGCGCCGTTGTCGGCCGCGCCGTCGGTGTCGGTGTCGGTGTCGTGGTCGTGGTCGTGGTCGTCGGTGTCGGTCGCGTCGCGGTCGGCGCGGGCCGGGACGAGGCGGTGGGCGGCGCCGCGTCGTTCGGGAACTTCGGCTGGGCGAACCGGTACTTGTCCGGGTCGAGCTTCAACGCGGCCGTCGCCTTCTCCATGAACTGCTGCCAGATCGGGCCGGCACCGCTGGCCCCGTACACGGCGTAGCTGCCGTCCTTCGTCCGCAGCGGCTTGCCGTCGGTGGTGCCGAGCCAGGTCGCGGCGGCGAGGGCGCCGGTGTAGCCGACCATCCAGGTGTGCAGGTTCTTGGTGGTGCTCTCGCCGGCCTGCCAGGTGCCGGTCTTGCCGGCGGTGTCCCAGCCGTTGTCCAGGCGGGCCGCCCGTACCTGGCTCAGCGTCCAGTTGAGCTGGGCGATCGCCTCCTCGTCGAGCCCGACCTCGGTCTGCGTCAGGCGCTCCTCGAGAATCTCCTCGTCGCCCTTGGTCACCGACCGGACGAAGTGCGCCTCGGCCCGCTTGCCGCCGGCGGCGAAGGTCGCCATCCCGTTGGCGTGGTCCTCGACGGTGATGCCGTACTGCCCGATGCCGACCTCGGTCGAGAAGTGTTCCGCGGTCTCCGCACCGGGGTGGCCGCGCAACTCGATCCGCTTCGGCTTCGAGTCGCCCTTCTTGTTGGCCCACATCGAGTCGACGCCGGCCCGGGTGGCCATGTCGATCACCTTGTCCGTGCCCAGCTTCTCGGTGAGTTCGAAGTAGGTGACGTTGAGCGAGGCGACGGTGGCCTCCCACAGCGCGCAGTCCGGCTGGCACGACGCCCGTTCGGCGTTGCGGATCGGGCCGGCGGGGCTGTCCTTCGTCCGGCCGGAGGCGGGGAACTCCTTGGTGTCGGGGGAGTGGAAGTGTCGCTTGACCGAGATCTCCTCCCGCACCGCCGCGGCCAGGTCGTACACCTTGAACGACGACCCCGGTGGGTGCTGGCCGAACCCGGCGGCCTCGCCGTTCTCGTCGTAGTACCAGCCGGCGTAGTCGGCGCCCGAGCCGTCGTTGCCGCCGTAGTAGCCGAGCACCCGGCCGGTGCCGGGTTCCACCGCCACCAGCGCGGCCTGCCAGTTCTTCGGCTGCCCGCGGACCGCCTCCGGGGCGGTGTCGCGCCGGATGTCGGCGGCCGCCTCGGCGGCGTCCTGGACCCGCTTGTCGATGGTGCTGACGATCTTGAATCCGCCGTTGCGTACGTAGTCGGCGGGTTTGTCCTTGAACTGTTCGGTCTGCCGCAGCTCGCTGAGCACGTGGTTGACCACGAGCCCGGTCGGCCGGTCCAGGCCGGACTGGCTGGCGGCGGGGTCGATCGGCCGCACCGTGTCCGGGTACGCCAGGTCGGCCGCCTCCGCCGGAGTCAGGTGGCCCAGCTTCACCATGCCGTCGCGGATGTAGGTCCACCGGTCGAGCGAGTTCTGCCGGGCCTTCGGGCCGCGCTCCGGGTCGTAGCCGGGCTGGCCCTCGGGGTCGTCCGGGTTGGCCTCCGGCTGCTTCACCATCGCGCAGAGCACCATCGCCTCCGCCACGGTGAGCTGCTTCGCCGCCGGGGCGTCGCGGCGTACCGTCTTGCCGAAGTACGCCTGCGCGGCCGCCTCGATCCCGTACGCGCCCCGCCCGAACGGCACCGTGTTCAGGTAGAAGCCGAGGATCTCCTCCTTGCTGTACTCGTCGTCGAGCTTCCACGCGATGACCGCTTCGCGGACCTTGCGGGAGTAGGTGACGCCCTTGAGGTCGGCGGCCACCCGGGCGTACTGCTGGGTGATCGTCGACGCGCCCTGGCGCTCGCCGCCGGTGAGGTTGGCCCAGGCGGCCCGCAGCACGCCCTTGAAGTCGATGCCCTCGTTGGTCCAGAACGTCCGGTCCTCGGCCGCCACGATCGCCTGCTTGGCGGCCTCGTTCATCTGGTCGTACGGCACGATCGTCCGGTTCTCCGAGCCCAGCTTCGCCATCGGCGTCCGACCGTCGGCGAAGTACACCGTGGTCGACTCCGGCAGGCTCAGGTCGGTGGGGGTGGGCACGCTGTCGACGTAGTAGGTGCCGCCGATCAGACCGATGCCGAGCAGCAGCGCGAGTACCGCCAGGAAGATGGGTATCCGCCGGCGCCGCCGCTTCCGCCCCTCGGGGGCGTCGGTCTGTGCGGGTACGCCGGCAGTGCTCTCGTTGTCAGGATCAGGAAACACGCGTCCCCCGGTACCCCATCCTCCAGTGGCCGAATCTTGGCCGGCGTTGGCCGCCGGTCATTCCGGGTATACACGGCGAATGGCCGAGCTGCTGGAAGACGGGGACATCTACTTCCTCTACCGCCCTCGGGTGGCGGAGGAACGTGTCGGCTCGCTGGCCGAGGTGCAGCGGCTACTCGTGGTGATGCACCCGTGGCGGGGGCGGCACCTGCGGCTGCTCGTCGTCGGGCGCAAGCGGCTGCCCGGCATCGACGAGCACGACCGCTTCTGGGCGTTCGTCGACGAGGTGGTGGACCGGCCCGAGCAGCTGCACAAGACGCTGCAGGCGCGCGCGTACCGGACGAAGACCCGCGACGAGCGGGAACAGCCGCCGGCCCGGCCGGCGGCGGAGGGGGCGTACGTGATCGCCCGGCACGACGACCACACCCATCTCGCGTACGAACTCGAACTGCCCGTTCGTCCCGGCCCGGCCCAGCGGGAACTCAGCATCGAGCCGGAGGCGAGCTACATCGTCACGGTGAAGAACCCGCAGGCGCCCTCCCCGCCCGGGGTCGGCCTCCGCGGGGCCCGGAAGGGCAGGCTGCCCGCCCCGCTGCAGAACGAGTTCCACGGCCGTCGCTTCGCCCCGCTCGACCCGCCGGCCTTCCTCGACCACCCGGGGACTGAGCTCGTCCTCATCGGCGCGGCCCACGACGCCTCGGCGGAGTTGCAGATCGACCTGGACGCGGAGGTGGAGCGGGCGGAGCGCAGCACGATCTTCGGGGACCTGCGGATCGGGCGCCGGGAACGGCCGGTCGCCCCGCTCTTCGCCGGTGAGTGGGCCTGAGGCCGTGCCACCTGTCGGCCTGCGCCGTTTCGGTCACGTCACCTTACGCGAGAGGTGCTGTCACGCAGAACGACCTGACCCTTGACGCGCCGTAGTCGTGGGTGATCGGCCCGTTCGGCCAGGACCAGCTCGAGGGCCATCGCGCCCACGTCGTCGAGTGGCATCTGGACGGTGGTGAGGCTCGGTGTGACATCCCGCAAGGTGGCGATGTCGTCGAAACCAGCCACCGCGAGGTCTTCGGGCACGCGGACGCCGCGGTGACGGCACGCCGCCATCGCGCCCACCGCCATCACATCATTCACGGCGAAGACGCAGTCGGGAGCCAGCCCAAGGTCGAAGGCTCTGGTCATCGCCTCGAAGCCCCCGTCCCGGGTGAACTCGCCACGGAGCACCTGGTTCCGCGGCAGTTGGATGGAGTGCCGTGCGAGTCCTTCTCGAAAGCCCTGGACTCGGTCGGTGGAGGTGCGCACCTCCGGTGGGCCCGCGAGCACCAGGAAACGCCGATGCCCCAACTCGGCCAGGCTCTCCGCCAGGACGCGGGCGCCGGCGCGGTTTTCGAGCACGACCGTGTCGAACCGAAGCCGTCCCTGGCTGATGAACACGGCGCGACCACCAGCCGACTCGAACTCCGCCAGCTCGTGTTCCAGCTGGTCTTGCGCCAGTGAGTCGTCAATGCGTGAACCGGCCACGATGAGGGCGCATGCACGCTGGCTGCGCAGCGTTCGTACATACTCGACCTCCCTGTCCGGCCGCCGCAATGTGTTGAAAATTGTCACCACGAGCTGCCGTTCATCCGCCGCTCGCATCACGCCTGTGGCGATCGACGAGAAGTACGGGTCGGCGATGTCATGGACAAGCAGGCCCAGGACGTTGGTGCTCCCTCGAGCCATTGCCTGTGCCGGACCGTTGGGCGCGTAGGCCAGCTTGCTCGCGGCCGTCAGCACTCGCTGTCTCATATCCTCGCGAACTCGGCGGCTGCTGCCGTTGAGAGCGCGCGAAGCCGTGGCCAGCGAGACGCCCGCCTCGCGAGCGACATCGGTCAAGGTGGTAACGCCTCTGACTTTACTCTGCGACACCGCAAGCTCCCGAGCCGTGTAGAGGCGAACGGTCGTTGACGCTCAGGCTGGTCACGAGTGCACCTGGCCCAACAACCGGATTCCATGCACCACTAAGTATGGTGCCCCGCTGCCGTACGCATCGCATCGTGTCACTCCCTGGGAAAACGCTTACAGTGCCAGACCCGAGGTGCGGTAACGCATCAGGCCGCGCCAGTTGTGACTCAGGATGCACCGGAGAGTCACGGCCACCGCGAGGCGAAGCCCGGTGAGAGGGCGAAAGCGTGGTCAGAATCGGTCGGGGGTACGGCGGCGCTCAGCCACCGCCACCGGACACCGAGCCGACGAAGACGAGCCACCCCATCCAACCTGCCCGCCGTCTCTTGGTGCTCGCCAGCGAGCCCCCGCCGGGATCAGGGATGTCAGGGAACGGGCTCGACGCCGGCGGGTCCCGCCGGACCGGGGAGGTCGAGGAGCGGGCTCGACGTCTGGGCAGCAACGACGATCTTGGGCCCGGCTACGCGGCAACGGCCTGCAGTCCGAGCTTCAGGGCACCGGTCATCTAGACGGCTGTGAGGTTCTGGGCTACGTTGAGCCGGCTGAAGGGAAAGCGCTTACCAAGGAGGGTAGGAGGCGATGAAACGCTTCAGGAGAGTCTTCACCTATTTCGCCGCCGCAGGCTTGCTGTCGATAGCTGTTCCGGCCATCGCTCAAGCAGAGCAGATAGCTGAAAATGGCACATTGACGGTGAGCGTCTCGGGTGCGGGCGGAGGGTTGCGGGCCGCGATCGACGCCACCGGCGTGGATTACGCCGATGTTAACGGCCTGATAATCGATCGCGGTGCGTTGAACAGCACCGACAGCCGATTCATCAACCAGAGCCTCACCAAGCTCACCGATCTCGCGGTGGTCGGGTCGGCTGACTTCGTTGATTCCCAGGTGCCAGCGAGCGCGTTCAGCGGAAACACTTCGCTCAAGCACGTGAAGCTGGACAACACAACCGTGATCGGATCGAGGGCGTTCTACGATCTCGCCACGCTCGTCACCGCCGAAATGCCGAAGGTGACCGTACTGAATGGGCTCGCGTTCAACAACAACGTGGCGCTGCAGAGCGCGTACCTGCCGCGGTTGAGGTCGATCGACAACCGGGCCTTCTACAACGCGTTGTCGTTGAAGTCACTGACCCTCGGGGAGGAGCCGCCCCAACTTCTGGGGCAGGGGAACTGGTTCCTCTACGCCACCGGGATGACCATCTACGTTCCGGTGGAATCGGCGGTCGAGGCCTACCGGACCGACATCTTCTTCCAGCAGTTCAGGATCCGGCTGATCGGTGACGACAGCAGCAGTCCTGACGACCCCGCCGCGCCCAACACTCCGGAGATCTGCGGCCAGTACTGTGGCCGGATCGGCGGAGCCGACAGCGTCAGGTACCGCGATGGTGAGTACTTCAGGGGCGACTACAAGATCAGCCTCAACCTGTACAGCTTCAATGTCAACATCAACGCGTGGTTGAACAACCGGCAGGACACGCCGCAGCTCGACACGCTGGCATCGATTCGTTGGGCAGCCGAGGCGGGATTCGACGCTGTCGACGTCACGGCCTACTACATCCCGGGGTACAGCAACACGGAGATGCCGACCTTGCCTGACGCCGAGATCAAGGCATACGCCCGCCAGATCCGGCAGCTGGCCGAGCAGCTCGGCATCGAAATCAGCGGCACCGGTTACCAGAACAACTTCGCCCACCCGAGCGCTGACCGGCGGGCCCTCGACGTCGAACGGGGCAAGTACTGGATCGACGTCGCGGCCGAGATGGGCGCTCCGGTCATCCGGGTGTTCTCCGGGCCGGTGCCGACGGACATCAACACCCTCGGCTGGGAGACGGTCGCCCGAGAGCGCGTCGTCCCGGCACTGCGGCAGCTGGCGGAGTACGGCGCCACCAAGGGCGTTCAGATCGGTCTCCAGAACCACGGGGACATGACCGCCACCGCAGGTCAGACGATCCAGATCCTGAAGTGGATCGACCACGACAACGTCGGCATCGTGAACGACACCGGCTACTTCCGGCCGTTCCGCTACACCACCGGCCTGGACTACGACTGGTACGCCGACATCGCCGAGGTTCTGCCCTACTCGAACAACTTCCAGGTGAAGAAGCGGCCGGCGGGCGCCGAGACCGACACCACCACGGACCTGAACAAACTGTTCACCGACGTCCGGTACAGCGACTACCGCGGCTACATCCCCGTGGAGCTCCTGTGGGTTCGGGATGAGCCGGGATACCCGCGTGATCTTCCGGGACCGCCCTACCAGGAGATCAGCTCGTTCCTCGGTGCGGTCAAGGCCTCGTTGAACTACACGAAGGATCTGGGCGAGATCTCGGGCTTCACCGGCGTGACGTACGTGGACGGCAGGTTGTCGGGAACGGCATTCACGGGTGTCGCCGACCCGGACGCGGAGATCCGCGTGCACAACGCTGACGGCGAGGTCGTTGGATCGCTCCGCGCCACCCTCGACGGGAAGAAGACGCCAGAGGGCAGGTATCAGTACAGCTTCGACGGCATCATCGGGGACCATGACGCGGTCAGGTTGCTCGGGCCGCTCGGCCCGTCGATCAACGAGTCCGTCTACCGCTCGGTCGAGATAACTCGAACTGATGACGGCAAGGGCACCGCCGCCATTCGCCAGATGCTGGACTTCTACGTCGAAGCCGGCGAGGTCGGTGGTCCGCTGGTGCCCCAGCTCTCGAACACGCTGGACAGTGCGACTCACCATCTGGCCAAGGGCTCGAAGGAGCAGGCAGCCAAGCGCATGCAGGACTTCATCCGGCATCTGGAGAATCCCGCGATGGACGGGCATGTCACCGCAGCGGCCAGGCAGGACCTGAAGGCAGCTGCTCAAGCGCTGATCGAGGCGTGGAAGAAATAACCCAGGCGCGGTCCTTCCCGTGTCGCCTTCGATTGGCGGCACGGGAAGGACCGCGATGCACGTCCGACCTGTCTGGTCGACCCTGCTCTCGTCACCCCTGCGGCGCGCCCCTTCACGCTGCAGCGAGCAATCGCTTTGGAGGAGCAGTTCATGAAGATCCTTGGAAGACGCACGTTGACGGGCGGCGTCCTGGCGCTGGTCTGTTCACTGCTCTCGACGTTGGCTCCAGGAAATGGCTTCGCGGCCGTCGACCCCGCCCCGCCGTACACGGTCCCGGTGGACCTGGCGCTCGGCTCCGCGGTGGAGAACGTCAAGGTGAGCTCGATCCGCGGCGGCTCCGCTCCGGAAGCCGTGTTCAGGGCAGGGACATCCCAGTACTGGGACGTCGATCGGTCCCAGTCGACCGCCAGCTCGATGGCGGCGGGGAAGAACCGGTTCTGGGTCGCCGTCGATCTCGGCGACGAGAAGGCCTTCTCGCAGTTTGTCGTTGCCTTCCAGACGAACTTCACGGAGCTTAAAGAGCGAGTCTCTGAGTATCGAGTCGAGTACACCAGCGATGCCGACAAGTGGAACGAACTCTCCACGACCGCCAGAGAAGGGGCGGCGGGTCTAGCAGACTACCGGCCGCCGAGAGACTGGACCATCGCCGTTGAGCAGGATACCGCTGACCTGGTTGACGGTAACGGCAACAAGACGATGGTTCACACGATGGCGGCGCCGGTCACAGCCAGGTACGTCATGTTGACCGGCGAGATGAAGCTGAATGCAAACTTCATCCGGATCTTCAACTTCATGGTCCTCACCAGAGTGGCGGCGGAGCCACCTCCGGACCCGAACCACCCGACGGAGAACGTCGTCGACATCATTCCCGACCATGCGGGTATGAGTCTGACGATAGGTCGACCTGCCCTGGTGGAGCAGGGTGGCCCGATGCCCAGGTTCAAGGTGGTTGCCCGCAAACGGATAACGATCGGCGGTGTGATCAGGAACCCTCGGGGCGATATCGTTCACACGGTGCCCCAGCGGAACCTCGACGAGGGCGCCCAGTTGGTGGTCGCGCCGAGTGTGACGGCCGACAGCGGCGGCACGTACGTCGCCGAGTTCGAGATCGGTGACGGTGACAAGCGGTACTTCGACACGTACTACTTCACCGCGGTGGCCGGAGCCAACGCCTACGGCGATCACAACCCGTATCCGGCGGTCCAGGTCGGCAGTGACGGCCGGCTTGTCTACACCCCGGACCACAAGGGCAATCGGGTGGTGGACTACTCCAACGTCGGCTTCAAGGGCGGAGGAGTGGCGATACCCAACGTCCCGGTCAAGATCATCCTTGAGCCGGTCGGCGGTGATGTGGATGACTATCAACGCCTCCAGCAGGCGATCGACACCCTCAGCCAACTGAAGCCCGACACGGACGGGTTCCGAGGAGCACTCCTCCTCAAGGCCGGAACGTACCGAACGAGTCGGACCCTCGAGGTCGGCGCGAGCGGAATCGTCATCAAGGGGGAGGGGCCGGGGACGGTTGACCAAGGTGCGCCACCGATAACCCCGGACACCTGGTACGACTACGCACAGTCGGAGGAGGTCGAGCCGGCGGTGACCAAGCTGGTCGCCACCTGGCGATCGACGACGTACGACAAGAACACGCCGTTGATCAACGTCGCGGGTAGCTCGACCGCGGACGCCGGGGCGTCGACGGCGGTGGTCGATCAATATGTCCCGGCGGGCTCCCACGCCATCCGGCTGGCTAACACCGACGGCCTCCGGCCCGGAGACACCGTGGTGGTGAACAAGGCCGTGAACCGAGCGTGGGTCCACGACCTCTACATGGACGTGATCACCGACTATCCGGGTGGGCTCTCCGCGAATCAGTGGTCCGACGACCTCTCCTACTGGGACAACCTCGATCAGGAGCGGACCGTCAAGGCGGTGGACCAGGCGAGGTCCACCATCACGCTCGAGGGGCCGTTGGTCGACGCGCTCGACATGAAGTACGGAACCGCCACCGTCCGTAAGCTGACCCCGACCGGAAGGATCCAGGGGGTAGGTGTCGAGAACCTCCAGCTGATCTCCCGGTTCGACAAGTCCGTCACGGGAACCAGCACCGCCTTCGGGAGCACCTACAAGCAGTACGAGGATGAACTGCACGCGCAGGTCGGTGTGCGGTTCTCGCACGCCGAGAACGTCTGGGTACGGAACTACACCACCTACCATATCGACGTGGGTGTATCGATCAACAGCGGCGTGCGGTGGTTGACCGTCCAGGACGCCAACGTGGTCGAGTTCGTCAGCAAGGCGACCGCCGGCGAGCGCCGGTACGGCATCTCGATCTCCGGCGGAACAGGCGTCCTCGTACAGCGGGCCTTCGCACGATATGCGCGTCACGCATACGTACTCCAGGCGAGGGTCACCGGCCCATACGTGTTCCACGATTCGACGGCCCTGTACAACATGGACGCCAGTGAACCGCATCTGAGGTGGTCCGCAGGCGGCCTCTTCGACAATATGAACGCCCGGATCTACGTGCAGAACCGATGGAGCAACGGCACGGCGCACGGCTGGGCGGGTGTCAACTACACCTTGTGGAACAACCACGGCCCGTACATGATCAGCCAGCCCCCACTGGCGGCGAACTACCTGTTCGGACAGTCCGCGGAATCCCCACGCGTGCCGTTCATCATGGAAAATGTGGACCCCGGGTACGTGCCGAACTTCCCGGCATACGAGTACGTCAACGGCACCGCCGTAACGCCCGACAGCCTCTTCCTGCACCAGTTGGCCGACCGACTGGGTGCCGGGGCGGTGCGTAACATCAGCTCGACCACCGTGCCCGACTACATCGACGAGTCGGACACGGTGGACACGAGAATTCCCAAGCTGGCCGGGATATATCTGGACGGCGAGCCGCTGTCAGGCTTCGATCCGGACGTGACGCGGTACACCATTCCCGTGCCACTGGACAATGAGGCTCCGGCCCTGACCGCGATTGGCGAAGAGGGTTCGAGCGTTTCGGTCGCGGAGCCCGACGACCACTACGCGCAGCCGTACGTGATCACGGTTGACGCAGGCACCGACATCAACGGACGATATACCGTCGCGTACGACATGGTGCCCAAGCATCAG
The DNA here is from genome assembly GCF_003236315.1 of Micromonospora craterilacus. Classification (GTDB taxonomy): domain Bacteria; phylum Actinomycetota; class Actinomycetes; order Mycobacteriales; family Micromonosporaceae; genus Micromonospora; species Micromonospora craterilacus. The sequence goes on along the minus strand of NZ_POTY01000062.1, from coordinate 18,806 downwards.
AGGGTGACGGCGAGCCATGGGTCCGGCACTGTCGTGAATCTCCTCGACGGGAACAAGGACACCGTGTGGGACGTGTCCTCAAGCACCGGAGCCTCGGCGCGCTTCTACCTCGGCGACAGTCTGAGGATGGTCGACCGCGTCTCGATCGGATTCGCGAAGAACACCCAGAGCAGAAGGCAGTACTACTTCGACATCGACGTGTCCGTGGATGGTGTGACCTGGCACCGGGTGCTGAACCCGACGTGGCAGTTGGACAACCTCGGCCATGGTCACCTCATGAGCCACCAGGTCCTCCCTGGTGCCGAGACCTCACTGGAGGACGTGGAGGAGTTTCGGTTCGAAGCGCCGGTCGAGGCGCGGCTCGTACGGATCACGGGCTACGGCAGCCGGGACGGTACGGGTACCGGGACCTCGACCTCCAACCGCTACTTCTCGGTGGACATCGGCGGCGCCGAGCTTGACGATGCCATCACCGTCTTGCCGGTGGACGTCGAGACCTTCGCGGGCCGGGCGCCCGTGCTGCCGACCGAGGTCACCGTCCGCAATCGCGATGGATCGAACGCCACCGTAGCGGTGGAGTGGGACGGTGTTGATCCGGGCCGACTCGAGCATCCGGGCCGGCTCACTGTCGGAGGACGCGTCGACGGTGTGTCGCTGCGAGCGTTGGCGCGCATCACGGTGACGGCGCCACCGAGTACTACGGCGATTCGCGAGTTGATCGCGGAGTACCGCTCGTCGGGGGATCTGGGCGGTCCGTTGACGATGCAGCTCGGCAACGCCTTGGACAGCGCCGAGCATCATGCCGGTAAAGACTCCTTCGACACTGCCGCCAGGCACATGGGGGTTTTCCTGGGGCATCTGGGTAACCCGCCGATGCAACGGCACGTGTCAGAGACCGCCAGATCGACGTTGACCTCGAAGGCGGAGGAGTTGATCGGCTTCTGGTCGAGCCGGAGATAACGCACTTCGCTCGGTCGCCGTGGCGTTCGCGCGGCGACCGAGCGGTGCGTCATGCCCTTGCGCCGGAACTACCCCGCTAAGCCTTCAGCACGTCGACGGCGAGTTCCCGCACGACCGCCTCGTCGACGTCCACACCGAGGCCGGGGCCGGTCGGTACCCGGGCGGTGCCGTCGGTGACCTCGACGGTCGCGCCGGTAGCGTAGGACGACTTCAGGAACTGGCGCCCGTTGAGATCCACCGGCGTGTCGATGCCGAATGCGGCGAAGAGATGCAGCGAGGCGGCGAGGCCGAGGTCGGAGTCGGTGAGTCCCGAGCCCATCAGGCGTACGCCGCTGTCCTCGGCCAACGCGCACAGTCGGCGCGACAGGGTCAGCCCGCCGCTGCGCTGCACCTTGGCGATCGCCACGTCCACGGCTTCCAGCTTGACGAAGGTGGCCAGGTCACTGGGGTGGCGCAGGCTCTCGTCGAGCGCGACCGGGACGGGGGATGCCTCCCGCAGTCGGCGCAACCCGGCCACGTCGTTGGCCGGCAGCGGCTGCTCGAACGCGGTGACGCCCAACTCGGCCATGTTCCGCGCCATCCGCAGTGCGGCGTCCACGGTGTACCCCTGGTTGGCGTCCACCCACAGTGGGGCCTCCGGGGCCGCCTCACGGACCGCGCGCACGACGGCGGTGTCCACCGCCTCGGTGTGCAGGCCGACCTTGACCTTGAAGGCGCGGTACCCGAGGTCGAGGCCCTCGGCCACGCAGTCGGCGACCTCGTCCGCCGTCTGTCCGGAGACGATCCAGCCCAGCTCGACCGTGTCCTGGCGGCGCTGCCCCCACAGCATCCCGACCGGTACGCCGAGCGCCCGACCGAGCAGGTCGTGCAGCGCGATGTCGACCGCGCACTTGGCCAGCGGCGCGCCGATCGTGAACCCGCGGTTGATGGCCCGGTCGAACGCCGTGGTCACACCGTCGAGGTCCCAGCACGGACGGCCGAGGATCGCCGGCGCGAGATAGCGGTCGATGGTGGTGACGATCGACTCCGCCGTCTCGTACGTCCAGGCCGGGATCGGGGTCGCCTCACCCCAGCCGGCGACGCCGTCCGCGCTGACCTTCACGAGGATCCGGATGCTGGGCTTGCCCGCGACGGTGACCGACCCACCGGACACGCCGAAGGAGCGCAGGGTGGGGAGCGCGACGGCGAATGTCTCGACGCGCTCGATCGTGAGGCCGGCCAGGGCCAGGGGGGAGTGGTTCACGAGGTGCCTCTCTCTACAGGGCTTTCGCGGTACTCGCGCGGATGACAACCTCACCGGCCATCCGGTGGATCCGGCGGCGCCGTCCGGGGTTCTCGGTGAGGGCGAGTTCGATGGCTCGTTCCCCCAACTGCTGCAGCGGCAGGGCAACGGTGGTGAGGGGCGGGGTGAGGTCACGGACGATCGGGATGTCGTCGAAGCCGGCGACCGACACGTCCGCCGGTACCGACAATCCGCGGTCGCGCAGCGCGGCGACCGCGCCGATGGCCATCACGTCGGTTACCGCGAAGACGCAGGTGGCATCCAGGCCGCGCGTCAACACCTCGGTCATCGCCGCGTACCCACCGTCACGGGTGAAGGCGCTTTCGACGATGTCGGCGGGGCGCAGGGCCACGCCCGCCCTTCTGAGTTCGTCGCGGAAGCCACCGACTCGGTCTGCGACCGTGGTCAGCGTCCGTGGCCCGGCGAGCACGGTGAACCGGCGGTGTCCCAGGTCCAGCAGGGCCCGGGCCATGGCACCCGCCCCGGCACGGTTCTCGGGCAGTACGGTGTCCACCCGCAGGCTGCGGTGCCGGCTCACCACCGCGACGCGGCCGCCACCCTTCAGGTACGGCTCGAGTTCGGCGCCGAGGGCCCGCTCCCAGTCCGGATTCTCGAACCCGGAGCCGATGAGCAGGATGGCGGCGGCGCGTTCGGCGCGCAGCATCGACACGTACGCGACTTCGCGCTCAGGGTCGCGGAACGTGCTGGCGAGCGTCACCAGCAGGTCGTGGTCGCTGGCGACCCGCATGATTCCGCCGGCGACGGCCGCGAAGTAGGGGTCGCTGACGTCGTGGCAGATGACCCCGACGGTGCGGTGGGCGGCGCCGGCGAGGGCCCGGGCGTGCGCGTTCGGGGTGTACGCCAGTTCCTCGGCGGCCTTGAGTACCCGTTCGCGTAGGTGGGGTCGTACCTGCGTGGTCCCGTTGAGTGCCCGGGAAGCCGTCGCGGGCGAGACACCTGCGGCCTTGGCCACATCTTCGAGCGTCGAGTGAGGCCGTGGCTGCATTGAGTCACCCCGAGGAAGTTCTTGACCGGCTTGTTTCGGCGTGGTTACGTTAGCACTCGGAAAGCGCTTACAGAAAGCGCATTCAGTCGCAGGGCCTGGTACGGCGAGGTAAGAAGTCCCTCCGTCCACACGATGGCCCTCGCCTACCTAGCGGCTGCTGAACCCCGGACAGCCCACGGAGAACGGAGGGTCATGGCCGCGCAGAGCTCAACCGACCTGCTGGAGCGGACGAAGTCCGCCCAGGGCAGCGCGGTGAAAGGCCGCCGCCCAGTGAGCGCAGGAGTGAGCGTCGCCCGCTTCGTTCAGGGAACGTGGCGCCCGTTTGCCGTGCTCGTGGCGATCTTCGCCGCCTGGTGGGCGGTGACCGCCGCGAACCTCGTTGAGCCGTACCTTGTTCCGTCGCCTGGCAAGACGCTCGACGTCATCCTGAGTCAGTCCGGCTACTTCGCCCACAACACCTGGATCACCGCGTACGAGACGATCTTCGGCTTCGCGATCGCGATCGTCGTCGGTGTGGTCTCCGCCGTCGTCATGGTCTACTCGCCGACGGTCGAGAAGAGCCTGTACCCGCTACTGCTCTTTGCCCAGGTCATCCCGAAGATCGCGATCGCCCCGCTGTTCGTCGTCTGGCTCGGCTTCGGCCTGACGCCGAAGGTCGTGGTCGCGGTCCTGATGGCCTTCTTCCCCATCGTCATCTCCACGGTCACCGGCCTGAAGTCGATCGACCCCGAGATGCTGCAACTGTCGGCGACGATGGGGGCCGGTCCGGGACAGACGTTCTGGAAAATCCGGTTCCCCGCCTCGCTGCCACACCTGTTCGCGGGCCTGAAGGTCGCCGCGACGATGGCCGTGACCGGTGCCGTGGTCGGCGAGTTCGTTGGCCAACGAGGGCCTCGGCTACGTGATCCTCCAGGCCAACGGCAACCTCGACACCCCCATGCTCTTCGCCGGGTTGCTGATCATGTCTCTGCTCGGCGTGGTCCTGTTCGTCCTCGTCGAGCTGCTCGAGTATTTCGTCCTTCCCTGGCACGCCAGCCGCCGTACCGACGCCGCTACGACGTCGCTGTAAAAGGAGAAGTCCATGAAGTTGCGTTCCCTCGCCGCAGTGCTCATGCCGGCACTGCTGCTGGCCGCCGCCACCGGCTGCGGCTCGGACTCGGGCGAACAGGGCAAGAACGCCCAGGGCCTCGACCAGGTCACCCTCACCCTCAACTGGTACCCCTACGGCGAGCACGCGCCGTTCTACTTCGGCAAGAAGCAGGGCATCTTCGAGAAGCACGGCATCGACCTGACCATCCAGGCCGGCCAGGGCTCCCAGAAGACGATCCAGGCGACCGCCGCCGGGCAGACCGACTTCGGCTGGGCGGACACCCCCGCCCTGCTGGGCGGGGTGAGCCAGGGCCTGAAGGTCAAGAGTCTCGGTGTGTTCCTGCAGACGACCGCGTCGTCCGTGCAGTTCTTCAGCGACAAGAACATCAACTCTCCGGCCGACCTCAAGGGCAAGACGATCGCCTCCACCGCCGGTGACGCACTCAGCAGGACCTTCCCGGCCTTCCTCAAGGCCAACGGCATGGACGTCAGCGACGTCACCCTGCAGAACACCGACGGCGCGGGCAAGATGGCGGCCGTCATCTCCGGCCAGACCGACGCGCTGCTCGGCTTCGCCACCGACCAGGGCCCGACGATGCAGGAGAAGGCCGGAAAGCAGGTCTCGTACCTGAAGTTCGCCGAGCACGGCCTCAGCTTCTACAGCAACGGCCTGCTCGCCAACGAGGACACCATCAGCAACAAGAAGGACCTCGTCACGCGCATGGTCGCCGCCACCAGCGAGGCGTGGACCGCGGCCGCAGGCAACGCTGCCGGCGCGGTGGACGCGATGGAGGGTGCCTCCCAGCAACTTCCCTCCAAGAAGGTCCTCACCGAGCAGTTCAACGCCACGCTTCAGCTGCTGCACACCGACGCCACCAAGGGCCAGGCACCGGGCGTGAACGCCGAGGAGGACTGGAACAAGACCATCGCGATCTTCGCCGAGGCGGGCGTGATCACGAAGGCCGAGTCGCCGGCGACGTACTGGGACGCGAGCTTCGCGCCGAAGGGATGACCTCGATGATGGCCGGTAACACCACCACGCAGCGGCCCGCGGACGCCACGACGACCGGCGCCGCGGTCGAGATCGACGATGTCGCGGTCCGGTTCCGCACCAAGAAGAAGGACATCACCGCGCTCACCGACGTCTCGCTAAGGATCGAGCCGGGTGAGTTCGTGTCGATCGTCGGCGCCTCCGGCTGCGGCAAGTCGACGCTGCTCAAGCTGGTGTCCGGCCTGCTGCGACCGTCGTCGGGCCAGGTCCGGCTGCACGGCGAGGACGTCCAGGGGCCGCGGCGCGACATCGGGTACGTCTTCCAGCGCGCCGCCCTCCTGGACTGGCGCACCGCGCGGCGCAACATCCTGCTCCAAGCCGAGATCCGGCGGATGCCGAAGGCGGAGGCGCGCGAGCGAGCCGACGCGCTGATCGCGATGACCGGCCTGACCGGCTTCGAGGACGCCTACCCGAACGAGCTGTCCGGCGGCATGCAGCAGCGCGTGGCCCTGTGCCGCGCGCTGCTGCACCGCCCCCCGGTCCTGCTGATGGACGAACCGTTCGGCGCGCTCGACGCGCTCACCCGTGAGCAGATGAACATCGAGCTACGCCGGATCTGGCGGGAGACCGGAACGACGGTCCTGCTCGTCACGCACTCCATCGCCGAGGCCGTCTACCTCGCCAACCGGGTGGTCGTCATGACTCCGCGCCCAGGCACCGTCGCCGAACTCATCGATGTGGATCTGCCCACCGACCGAGACTACGGCCAGACGATGGCCGAGCCGGTGTTCGCCCGCGCCACCGGGCGGATCCGCGACCTGCTCGGCGCGACGACGACCGCCGAATAGAAACAGAAGAGTTGGAAGGATACACAGTGGAGCGTACGTCAATCGGTATCGTCCTCAACGGCGTGACCGGGCGGATGGGGTACCGGCAGCACCTCGTCCGCTCCCTGCTCGCCATCCGGGAACAGGGCGGCCTGCTTGCCCGCGACGGCAGCCGGATCTGGCCGGAGCTGACGCTCGTCGGCCGCAACGAGGCCAAACTCGCCGAGATCGCCGACCGGCACGGGCTCACGTCGTACACCACGGACCTGGCGGCCGCCCTCGCCGACCCGTCCCACCAGATCTACTTCGACGCCCAGGTCACCGCCCAGCGCGAGAAGGCGATTCGGGCGGCGATCGAGGCCGGCAAGCACGTCTACACGGAGAAGCCGCTCGCCGAGGACGTCGCCGGGTCGCTGGACCTGGCCCGCCTAGCCGCCGAAAAGGGCATCAAGAACGGTGTCGTCCAGGACAAGCTGTTCCTGCCCGGCCTGCGCAAGCTCAAGCGGCTCGTCGACAGCGGGTTCTTCGGCCGGATCCTGTCGGTGCGCGGCGAGTTCGGCTACTGGGTGTTCGAGGGCGACTGGCAGGTCGCGCAGCGGCCGAGCTGGAACTACCGGGCCGAGGACGGTGGCGGCATCATCGTCGACATGTTCCCGCACTGGCACTACGTGCTGGAGCAGATCTTCGCGCCGGTGACGTCCGTGACCGCCCACATCGCCACCCACATCCCCGAGCGCGTCGACGAGACCGGCCAGATCTACAAGGCCACCGCCGACGACGCCGCGTACGGGATCTTCGAGCTGGCCGGCGGCATCGTCGCCCAGATCAACTCCTCCTGGACGGTCCGGGTCAACCGCGACGAGCTGGTCGAGTTCCAGGTCGACGGGACCCATGGCAGCGCCGTCGCCGGGCTGCGCGAGTGCCGCATCCAGCACCGCGGCACCACGCCGATGCCGGTGTGGAACCCGGACCTGCCGGTTACCGAGGACTTCCGATCGCAGTGGCAGACCGTGCCCGACAACGAGCCCTTCGACAACGGCTTCAAGGTGCAGTGGGAGGCCTTCCTGCGGCACGTCGTCGACGGCGAGCCGTTCCCGTGGGACTTCCTGGCCGGCGTGCGTGGTGTCCAGCTCGCCGAACTGGGCCTGCAGTCGGCGCGCGAGGGACGGCGTGTCGAGGTCGAGGAGCTGAGCCTGTGACCGCGACCGTCTCGCTGCCACTCGCTGATGGCACGACCGAGCGGGTCACGCTGCGGGAGCCGGGGGGCTGGCTGCGGCCGGCCGCCCCGGCGGCCAGCCGGATCGCCTACGCCGCCGCCCACGTCGTGGCCGACCCGTACACCGACAACGCGCCCGGGCAGCCGGCCCGACTCGACTGGGAGGCCACCCTTTCGGTGCGGCGCAACCTCTGGTCCTGGGGGCTGGGGGTCGCCGAGGCGATGGACACGGCGCAGCGCGGCATGGGACTGGACTGGGCCGCCACCCAGGAGCTGATCCGTCGCAGCGCCGCCGAGGCGGCCGCGTGCGGTGGGCGCATCGTGGCCGGCGCCGCTACCGACCAACTGCCGGCGACGGTCGGTAGTCTCGACGAAATCGTGGCCGCGTACGCCGAGCAGGTCGCCTTCGTCCAGGACGCCGGGGCGACGCCCGTCGTGATGGCCAGTCGCCAGTTGGCGGCGCTCGCTGCCGGACCGGACGACTATCTGCGGGTGTACGAGCAGATTCTTTCCCAGGTCACCACACCGGTGGTACTGCACTGGCTCGGCGACATGTTCGACCCGGCGCTCGCCGGCTACTGGGGCTCGCGCGACCTCGACGAGGCCACCAAGACGTTCGTGTCGCTGGTCAGCGCCCACGCCGGAGTCGTCGACGGGGTCAAGGTGTCCCTCCTGGACGCCGAGCGGGAAGTCCAGCTGCGCGAACTGCTGCCGCCGACGGTACGGGTCTACACCGGCGACGATTTCAACTACCCCGAGCTGATCCGGGGCGACGGCCAGCGGTCCAGCCACGCGCTGCTCGGCGCGTTCGCGGCCATCGCCCCGGCGGCGTCCGCCGCGCTCCAGCGGCTCGACGCCGGCGACGAGACGGGGTTCCTGTCAATCCTGGAGCCCACCGTGCCGCTGTCGCGGCACATCTTCTCCGCACCGACGCAGTACTACAAGACCGGCATTGCGTTCCTGGCCTGGCTCAACGGCTTCCAGCCCGGGTTCACGATGGTCGGTGGCCTGCACAGCGGCCGAAGCGTGCCGCACCTGGTCCAGACATTCCGCCTGGCCGACGCGGCCGGCCTGCTGCTCGACCCCGAGCTGGCCGCCGAGCGGATGCGGCAGTACCTGTCGGTTGCCGGGGTGGTGATCGCATGACCACCTCCGATCCTCGTCTGGCGACGCTGTCCCTCAACCAGATGACGACCAGGTCGTGGTCCGTACCGGAGGCCGTGGCGGGCTGCGTCAGAGCCGGCATCCCGGCGATCGGCCTGTGGCGCGAACCAGTCGCCGAGATCGGCGTCGCGGCGGCGGCGAAGGCCGTCGCCGACGCCGGACTGCGCGTGTCGTCACTGTGCCGTGGTGGATTCCTCACCGCGTCCGGTGACGCGGGTCGCGCGGCGCTCGACGACAACCGGCGCGCCATCGACGAAGCGGCGGGTCTCGGTACCGACTGCCTCGTGCTGGTCGTCGGCGGCCTGCCGGGCGGGTCCCGGGACCTGCCCGGCGCGCGGCAGCGGGTGGCGGACGCGGTGGCCGAACTCGCGCCGTACGCGGGCGAGCGTGGAGTGCGGCTGGCCCTCGAACCGCTGCACCCGATGTACTGTGCCGACCGGGCCGTCCTGTCCACCCTCGGGCAGGCGCTCGACCTCGCCGAGCGGTTCCCGGTCGAGCAGGTCGGTGTCGTCGTCGACACGTTCCACATCTGGTGGGATCCCGACGTGTGGGCGCAGATCGCCAGGGCCGGTGCCCGGATCGCGAGCTTCCAGGTGTGCGACTTCCTGACTCCGCTACCGGCCGACGTACTGCTCGGGCGCGGCATGATGGGCGATGGCCACATCGAGTTCGCGCCGTTCCGGCGGGCGGTCGAGGCAGCCGGATACACCGGCGACACCGAGGTCGAGATCTTCAACGCCGACGTGTGGGCGACCGACCCCGACCAGGTCCTGGCCACCATGAAGCAGCGGTACGTCGACCTGGTGCTCGAAGGCTGACATGCGGGTCGTCATCGCGCCCGACTCGTTCAAGGGCAGCCTCGCCGCCGGCGAGGCTGCCCGCGCGCTCGCTCGGGGCTGGCTGGCCCGGCGGCCGGCCGACGGGGTACGTCAGCTACCCCTCGCCGACGGTGGCGAGGGAACGATCGACGCCTTCGCCACCGCGCTGCCGCAGGCCAGGCGGATGACCGAGACGGTGTGCGGCCCCGACGGGCGCACGGTGGACGCCGGCTGGCTGCTGCTGTCGGACGGGTCGGCCGTCCTCGAACTCGCCCAGTCAAGCGGCCTGCCCCTGATGCGCACCCCAGATCCGCTCGGCGCGCACACCTGCGGGCTCGGCGCGGTGATGCGTGCCGCGGTGGACGCCGGTGCCACTCGGCTGGTCGTCGGGCTTGGTGGCTCGGCGTCGACCGACGGTGGCACCGGCGCGCTGCGCGCGCTGGGCCTGCGGCTGTTGGATTCCGCCGGCCGCGACCTGCCGCCCGGCGGCGCGGCACTGGTCGACCTCGCCCGGATCGACGTCGGTGGACTGATTCCCCCGCCGCCCGGTGGGATCGATTTGCTGGTCGACGTGACCGCGCCGCTGGCCGGACCGACCGGCGCCGCTGCCACATACGGTCCCCAGAAGGGCGCGCAGCCCGACGACGTCGACGTGCTGGACCGGGCGCTACGCCGGTTGGCCCAGGTGCTCGGGGGCCGGCCCGACGAGCCGGGGTCCGGCGCGGCTGGTGGTACGGCGTACGGCCTGGCCGCTGTCTGGGGTGCGCGCATTCTGCCGGGGGCCCGGACGATATCTGCGCTCGTCGGGATGCCGGCCGCGCTCGCCGGCGCCGACATCGTCGTCACCGGGGAGGGGCGCTTCGACCAGACCTCGCTGACCGGCAAGGTCGTCGGGTCGCTGCTCGATCAGGCCGGGACGGTCGGTGTGCAGGTCGGCGTCGTCGCCGGCCAACTGACCGGCCCGGTGCCCCGGTCGGTGTCGGATGCCATCTCGCTCGCGGATCTGGCCGGATCGGTCGCGGCCGCACTCGACGACCCGACCAGATGGCTGGTCGAGGCCGGCGGTGTGATGGCCCAGCGACTGGCCGGGGACTGATCCCGGTTGGCGACGGCGCGGGCTGGCGACCTGCCGGACGAGCCTGGCAACCGTGCCACGGGCGCTGGCCCGCTCCGGCGTCCCAGGCACCGGGTTGCCCAAATCAGGCAGGTCACGCGCCACGGACCTTGGGCCGCTGGTGGTCGGTCAGCTGGAATCCGACCCCCCGTACCGCGTCGATGCTGACACCGGTGCCGAGTTCGGTGAGCTTGCGCCGCAGTCGCTTGACCAGGGACTGTACGTCGGCCCGGCGCTGCCGCCCCTCGTCCCGCCAGACCGACCGGTGCAGCTCGGCGTAGCTCCAGACCCGGACCGGCTCGGCGGTCAGGCAGATCAGCAGGTCGTGTTCGAGTCGGGTCAGGCTGACCGTCCGGTCCCGACAGCGAGCGATGGACCGGGCCGAGTCGATCAGCAGTGTGTCGGCCACCGGGGGCGGCTCGTCGAGCGCCGGCGCGGACGACGCCCCGGGAGGTGGCGGCGGCGCCACGATCAGCCTGCGCAGCTCGTCGAGGTCGGCGACCAGCAGCAGGGGCGCGATGCCGTCGAGGCGCTCGGCGAGCCAGATCCGCTCGGCCGGCGAGGCCGTCACCGCTATCAACAGGGGAAACAGTTCCTCGGCCGGGTCGGACCCACCCGGCGCGGTGCTCTGGTCATCCTCGGCCATGGCGCCCACCCGGAGACGGTGGGCAATATCTGCCCAGGTTCGCTGCGGTCGTGACGAAAATTGTCAAGCTGGTCGCCATGCCGGCAACTCTTAGTGACATGTTGCTGACGTCATGTGCTTGATCGTCCTTTCAGCCCGGCCATAGTGTCCAGACGGGTAGCCAGCGTGACCCGCGCGGCACCTGAGGGGCATGGGGTTTCGTCCGTACATCCCGTCATTTCCGGAAGCGAATCTCCCGCACCCTTCGTCACAGTCGATCAACCCTGGATCGTTCTGGAGGAGGCAGCACCCATGCTGGAACGTCGAAACAGAAGGCGCACAGCCAGATCCCTGGTGAGCGCCGGCGCGGCCTTGGTCCTCGCCGCGACAGGTTTGGCCGCGACCAGCGCCGGTGCGCAGGCCGCGTCTGCCGGGGCAGGAGCAGGCGCAGCCTCCCCATCGGACAAGATACGCCCGGAGCTGACAAAACAGCTCCAGGCCGAGCGGGAGGGCGACTTCTGGATCCGGTTCAACGACAAGGCGGACCTGGGCCAGGCCAGTGCGATCAAGGACTGGGCGAAGCGAGGCACCGCGGTCGCGGACGCGTTGAAGAAGACCGCCGCGGACAGCCAGTCGAAGATCCGGGCTGAGCTCGACGCCGCGAGCGTGAAGTACCAGACGTTCTGGGCCACCAACGCCATCAAGGTGAGCGACGGCTCGCTGACGATGGCGCAGAACATCGCCGCCCACGCCGAGGTCGAGGGCCTGTACGCCCCGATCGCCTACAAGGTGCCCGAGGTCACCAAGGGCACCGACGAGAAGGCGGTGAACGCGGTCGAGTGGGGCATCGCGAACATCAACGCTGACGACGTCTGGTCCCAGTACGGCGTCACGGGTGCGGGCATCACGGTGGCGAACATCGACACCGGCGTCCAGTTCAACCACCCGGCACTGGTCAACTCGTACCGCGGCAACAACGGTGACGGCACCTTCGACCACAACTACAACTGGTTCAACGCCGCCGGGACCTGCGCCGCCGCGCCCTGCGACAGCAACGGCCACGGCACCCACACCATGGGCACGATGGCCGGCTCCGACGGTGCGAACCAGATCGGCGTCGCGCCCGGGGTCAAGTGGATCGCGGCCAACGGCTGCTGTCCCTCCGACGCCGCACTGATCTCCTCCGGCCAGTGGATGCTCGAGCCGAGGGACCTCAACGGCCAGAACCCGGACGCCAGCAAGCGGCCGAACATCATCAACAACTCGTGGGGAACCACGCTGCCCTCCAACGACCCGTTCATGGAGGACGTGACGCTCGCCTGGACCGCGTCGGGCATCTTCGGGGTCTGGTCCAACGGCAACAGCGGTCCCGCGTGCCAGACCAGTGGCTCCCCGGGCAGCCTGACCAGCAACTACTCCGCCGGCGCGTACGACATCAACAACAACATCGCCAGCTTCTCCGCCCGCGGCGCGGGACAGGGCGGCACGATCAAGCCCAACATCTCGGCGCCCGGGGTGAACGTGCGGTCGAGCCTCCCGGGCAGTAGCTACGGCACCGCGAACGGCACCTCGATGGCCGCTCCGCACCTGGCCGGCGCGATCGCGCTGTTGTGGTCGGCGGCACCGGCACTGGTCGGTGACGTCAACGCGACCCGCACGCTGCTGAACACCACCGCGGTCGACAAGGCCGACGCCCAGTGCGGCGGCACCGCGAGCAACAACAACGTGTACGGCGAGGGCCGGCTGGACGTGCTCGCGCTGCTCAACGCCGCCCCGATCGGTGACACCGGCACCCTGGCCGGCACGATCACCGATGCCGCCACCGGTGCCCCGATCGCGGGTGCCACGGTGGCGCTGACCGGCCCGGCGGACCGCCAGCTGACCACCGGGGCCGACGGGAAGTACTCCTCGCTCCTGCCGGTCGGCGGCTACCAGGTCGCCGTGACGGCGTTCGGCTATGCGAGCAGGACCGTGTCGGCGACCATCAACAAGGACGCGACCACGACGACCAACGTCGCGCTGACCGCGGTGCCGAGCGTCACCGTCAGCGGAACGGTCACCGACGGCTCCGGCCACGGCTGGCCGCTCTACGCGAAGGTCAGCGTCGAGGGTGGCTCCGGCGTGTCCGACTACACCACTCCCGCCAACGGCCGGTACAGCATGAAGCTCCCGGCCGGGACGACGTACACCCTGAAGATCGAGCCGCAGTACCCGGGCTATCAGACGGTGACCCGGGAGGTCGTGGTCGGCTCGAGCGACGTCACGAGCGACGTCGCCGTACGGGTGGCGGCCAACGCCTGCACCACCGCACCCGGATACCGGTACGGCTCCGACGGTGTGTACGAGACCTTCGACGGCAGCACCACGCCGGCCGGCTGGTCCTTGGTGGACCACCTGGGCAACGGGCAGGTCTGGAGGTTCACCGACAACGGTAACCGCGGCAACCTGACCGGCGGCACCGGCAACTTCGCCATCATCGACAGCGACAACTACGGCAGCGGCCAGCGGCAGGACAGCTCGCTGGTCAGCCCGGTCGTCGACCTGACCGACGTCGCCACCCCGGTGATCCGGTTCAACCAGGACTTCCGGCACCTGGGCGCCGCCCACCGGGCCGACGTCGACCTCAGCCTCGACGGCGGCACCACCTGGACCAACGTGCTACGGCAGTCGACGAACGTCCGCGGCCCACTGGTGACCGAGGTCCCGATCCCGCAGGCCGCGGGCAACGCCCAGACCCGGGTCCGGTTCCACTACTACGACGCCGCCTGGGCCTGGTGGTGGCAGGTCGACAATGTGCTGATCGGCAGCGAGGTCAGCTGCAAGCCGGTCGACGGCGGCCTGGTCCTCGGCCACGTCCGCGACAGGAACGACGACGGCTACGTCAACGGCGCCACCGTCACCAGCGACGACCGGCCGGCCGAGAAGGCCACCTCCGCAGCGACCCCGGACGACCCCGACCTGCCGGACGGCTTCTTCTGGATGTTCTCGTCGCTGACGGACACCCACAAGTTCACCGCGACCGCCGGCAAGTACGTCAGCCAGAGCAAGCAGGTCGACGTCCGGGCGCACGCGGCGACGGCGGTGGAGTTCCAGCTCGCGGCGGGCCGGCTGTCGGTTCAGCCGGACCAGGTGAGCGGCACGGTCCAGATGCCCTCCGGCAAGGTCAACAGGACGTTCACCGTGACCAACACCGGCGGGGCTCCGGTCGACGTCGAGTTCGGTGAGCGGGACGGCGGGTTCGAGCTGCTCCGGGCCGACGGGTCCCGGATCAACCAGCAGCACGTCCTCAACTCCAGCGGCGCGCCGGAGCAGCGGCTCACGGTTCCGACCTCGTTCGCCGCGGCGGCGTCCGGAAAGGCCGAGACGGCGACCTCCGCCGCGGTCGGCCCGCAGGCCGAGCCCTGGACGAACATCGCCAACTACCCGGCGAACGTGATGGACAACCGGGTGGTGAACCTGGACGGCAAGGTCTACTCGATCGGCGGCGGCAACGGATCGGCCTCCACGGCGAAGAACTACGTCTACGACCCGATCGCGCAGAACTGGGCGCCGATCGCCGACCTTCCTGGTGCGCGCAACGCCATGACGGTGGGCGTCGTGGACGGGAAGATCCTCGCGAGCGGCGGCTGGGCGGCGGCCGGTCCGGACGCCACCACCTGGTCGTACGACCCGGCGGCCAACTCGTGGACGAGGAAGGCCGACAACCCCGCGCCGCGCTCGGCTGCCGGGCAGGCGGTCGTCGACGGCAAGCTGTACGCGATCGGTGGCTGCACCACGGCGTCCTGCACGCCGATGTCGAACAGCGTCGTCCGGTACGACCCGGGCGGCGACCGGTGGGAGACGCTGCCCAACTACCCGAGGTCGGTGGCCTTCGCCGCCTGCGGCGGGATCGACGGCGTCGTCTACTGCACCGGTGGTAACGACGGGTCCGTGGCGCTGAAGGCCAGCTACGCCTTCGACCCGGGCGACGACAGCTGGACCGCCGTCGCGGACGCGCCGGTCGACAGCTGGGCCAGCTCGTTCGCCGTCGCGAACGGCAAGCTCCTGGTCGTCGGCGGGGTGCAGGCCGGAGCCGTCACGAACGCCGGCTTCAGCTACGACCCGGCCACCAGCGCCTGGTCCAACCTGCCGAACGCCAACACGGCGCGGTACCGCGGTGCTGCGGCGTGCGGCTTCTACAAGGTCGGCGGCTCGTCCGGCAGCTTCAACGCGACCCCGGACAGCGAGGTGCTACCCGGTCTCGAGGAGTGTGCCGAGCGGCCCGCCGACGTCAGTTGGATGACCATCGACAAGACGGCGGTCACGCTGGCACCGGGCCAGAAGGTCACGGTCACCGTCGGGATGACCGCGAGCGTCGACCAGCCGGGTACCTACAACGGCCTGGTCTCGATCAAGCAGAACACGCCGTACACGGTGCAGCCGGTCGTGGTGACGATGAACGTGCAGCCGCCCAAGTCGTGGGGCAAGCTGACGGGCACGGTCACCGGGACCAGCTGCCAGGGGGCGAGCGCACCGATCGCCGATGCGCTCGTGCAGGTCGACTCGAAGCGGCTGTCGTGGTCGTTCGCGACCGACGCCGAGGGCAGGTACGCCTACTGGCTCGACAGCCAACACAACCCGCTGACGATCATCGTCGCAAAGGAGGGCTGGAAGCCCCAGACCCGCAAGACGTCGATCGGCGGTGGCACCCCGAAGGTGGAGAACTTCGCGCTCTCCCCGGTCCGCTGTTGACAGCTGACCGTTAGTTGACAGGTCCGGCCCGCCTGGTCTCCGACCCGGCGGGCCGGACTCACTCTCGCCGGCCGCGGCAGCGCGGCCGCCGGCCGCGGCAGCGCGGCCTCAGCGGCGTTGGTCAGGCCGCGGCGAGGCGGAAGCCGACCCCGCGGACCGCCTGGATCGTCGCGGTGGCGTCCAGCCGGGCGAGCTTGCGTCGTACTCGCCGCACCACCGAGTGCATGTGCGAACCGCGGCCGAGGTGCTGGTTGCCCCAAACCTCAACGTGCAGCCGTTCGTACGTCCAGACCTGTCCGGGCGCGCCGACCAGGCACAACAGGACGTCGTGCTCCAGCGGCGTCAGCTCGATCTCGCGGTCCAGCCAGTGCAGCACCCGTCGGTCGGAGTCGATCCTCAGGGTGGCGGGTGGCCGGTCGTCGTCCGACACCGTCGCGTCGATCACCGTCTCGACCGGCGGGGCCACCATCGCGGCCGGGCCCGCCGCGGCCGCGTCGAGGAACTTGCGGGCCTGCTCGGCGCTGGAGACGATCAGGAAGGCCTCGGTCCCGCCCAGCAGCTGGGCCAGCTGCCGGCGCTCGGCCGGCGAGGAGCCGATGCCGATGGCCAAGGACGGTGCCGGGACATCCGTCATCCGCCACCCCCTCCGCTGGCTTCTGCCGATCTTGTCGCGATGATCCGCCGTATGCAATAGAAAACTGCAAGTTTATTGATGCATGAGGAAGTGGCGCGACCACCACGGCCGGCGGATAGTAGACCGACGGCGGGCCGTACTGGGCCGGGACCGGCAGGTCGGCCGGCACGCCGCAGAGCGGCACGGCGCCGCGGGTGTGCGGGCGCCGTCAGCGGGTACGCCCCGGCTTTCGACTTCGGGAGGCGGGGATGACCGACGAAGCGCCGGACTACTTCCAGCCAGCGGGCGGGATGGTGCTCACCCATCTGCTGATCGTGCGGGACGTGGACCGCTCGCGGGACTTCTACCGGCAGGTGCTGGGCGCGACCGTGGTGCGCGAACGCCAGCCGGCGATCCTGCGCTTCCACAACAGCTACATCGTGATCAACGACGAGGGCGGCCCCACCGACGACAAGCCGACCGTGCGGGCCCTGGCGCCGCCGGACCCGGACACGCTCAGCGGCGCGATCAACATCCGGGTCACCGACGTGCACGCGGTCTACGACCAGTGGCGGGCGCGCGGCGGGGAGTTTCTGACCGAGCCCAAGGACCACGGTGTGGAGATCCGCTGCTACCTGCGGGACCCGGACGGTTACCTGATCGAGGTGGGACAGGCGACCGGGATCCTCGCCGAGCAGGGCCGTACCGCCGCCGGGCCGGACCAAGCCGCGGCCTGACGAGCCGCGGCCTGACTAGCCACCGCCTGACGAGCCACCGCCTGGGCGGATGCGGTCCGGGCCGCCGCCTTCAGCATTCACCGACACCCGAGGAGGACAGCATGACCCAGCAGAAGCAGCGGTCGGACAGCCAGCCCCGGCTGCACCAGCACGGCCGCGAGATCCAGGCGTTCGGCACCGTCCGGCAGTTGCCGGTCGCCCTGTCGTACGACACGCGAATGTACTCGTGCGAGCGGCTGAACCGGGTTCTCGCCGACACCCGCATCCTGCACTCGCTGTACAAGAAACACCACTGGCTCATGCGGGGGCCGACCTTCTACCAACTGCACCTGCTGCTCGACAAGCACGCGGACGAACAGCTCGAACTGGTCGACATGGTCGCCGAGCGGATCCAGACGCTGGGCGGGATC
Organism: Micromonospora craterilacus; assembly: GCF_003236315.1. Classification (GTDB taxonomy): domain Bacteria; phylum Actinomycetota; class Actinomycetes; order Mycobacteriales; family Micromonosporaceae; genus Micromonospora; species Micromonospora craterilacus. The sequence goes on along the minus strand of NZ_POTY01000062.1, from coordinate 1,223 downwards.
GCCGTGGGGGACCCGCGGCACGTGGCCGAGCTGACCCGGGTACCGCGCCCGCCCGACGGCGCCGAGGAGGTGCCGGCGATGCTGTCGCGCCTGCTGGAGGCGCACGAGACGATCCTCACCGACGCGCACGACGCCGCAGCCCGGGTGGTCGAGATGGGCGACGACGGCAGCAACGACATGCTGGTCTCGAACATCATCCGGACCAACGAACTACAGACCTGGTTCATCGCCGAACACCTCGTCGACACGCCGATCGTGTCGGTTTGATGTTCTTCCTGCCCTGACGGGTAGGGATCCCTCCGCGCTGCGCGCGGTACTGCGTGCGGCGTCTGGGTGGATTCCTGCTTTCCGAGGCCAAGGTCGTGCTCGATCCCGGATCGAGTGGTCTTCTCACGCCTGGGAGACCACTCGATGCCGGATCGAGCGCGACCTTTGTCTGTCGGTCGTCCGACCAGGCGCGTGGCGACGGGAGGCTCAGGCCGGATGCGGCTCGGTGGTGTGCTTCTGCTCCCAGATCGAGGACATCTCTTCGAACGCGTGTTCCATGATCTGCACCATGGCCCGGCGCGCGCCCTCGCCGTCGCCCCGCTGGATCGACTGGGCGACGTCCGCGTGTAGCTGGAGTGCCTGCTCGTGCGGGTGGTGTGGCATGAGGTGGTAGTGGTGGCGGCCGATGAGCACCTCGGCGACCAGGGTCTGCAGCTTGACGAACATCTCGTTGCCGGAGGCGCGGAGCACCCGCTGGTGGAACTCGATGTCGAGAGCGAGGAAACGCTCCTCGTCGCCGGCCTTGCCGGCGGCCCACATCTTGGCGGCGAGGCCGACCAGTTCGCTGGCCTCGTCGTGGTCGACCCGCTGGGCAGCGAGCAGGGCGGCGTGCGGTTCCACGGCGGTGCGCAGCTCGGTGATCGAGCGGATCTGGGCGATGCGGCCGGTCGAGGCCAGCCGCCAGCGGATCACCTGGGGATCGAAGACGTTCCAGTCGTTGGCTGGACGGATCATGACGCCGACCCGCCGGCGGGTCTCGATGAATCCCATCGACGCGAGCACCCGGAGGACCTCGCGGATCACCGAGCGGGACACCGCGTAGCGGTCGACCAGCTCGTCGATGTTGAGCACGGCTCCGGCCGTCAGGTCGCCGCCGCAGATGGCGGTGCCGAGGTGGTCGAGGACGCGGCCGTGCAGCCCGGCCTCGGCGGGGGCGGACTGGGCGGGTGCAACCC
>NZ_POTY01000061.1 GCF_003236315.1 Micromonospora craterilacus | reverse complement strand
GCATCGCGCTCACCGCGCTGGTGTCGCTGGCCACCCCCGTACTGGCCCGGTTCGACGACGAGGTGCCCGACGCGCCACCCGACGACCTGGTCGGCATCGAGGAACGCCAGGCCAGGGCCGCCGGCACGGCGAGCGTCTTCGTCGTCCCGTCGATCGCCGTCGAGCTGCTCGACTCCGCAGCGCTGCGCGGCCGGGACATCGGCGGCGTACAGCTGATCGGTTCCACCGCCGCCCCACTGCCCCCGGCGGTCGCGGCCCGGCTGGCCGAGGCGTTCCCGCAGGCCACCATCGTCAACTACTACACCTCCACCGAGGCGGCCCCGGCCCAGACCACCATGATCTACGACCCGTCCCGCCGGAACGCGGTCGGTCGGCCGGTCGGCGGCCAGCTGATGGTCGCCGACGCCGACGGCAACCCGCTGCCCGCCGGGACGACCGGCGACGTGTGGCTGCGTGCCCCCTTCCCCCGCGCCTACTACCGCGACGAGACCGCCAACCGGGTCACCTTCCGGGACGGGTGGGTACGCATGGGCGACGTCGGCCGGGTCGACGCCGACGGCTACCTGTACCTCACCGACCGGCACCAGGACGTGATCAAGACCGGCGCGTTCAAGGTCTCCACCCTCGAGGTCGAAGCGGCGCTGCACGAACACCCCCTGGTCGCCCAGGCCGCCGTCGTCGGCGTCCCGCATCCGGTGCTCGGCTCGGCGGTGGCCGCCGCCGTCGTACCCCGGCCGTCGGCCGGCGCGGACGGGCTGTCCCTGCCGGTGCTGCGCGGCTTCCTCGCCGACCGGCTGGCCGACTACCAGCTGCCCGCCCGGCTCCTGCTGCTGGACCAGCTGCCCCGCAACGAGGGCGGCAAGGTGCTCAAGCGGCAGCTCACCGACCTGTTCGAGAACTGACCACCAGCATGACCATGGGAGAGCATGTGGGCACCGCCGAGGCGACCTCCGCACAACACGCCGTCTGGTTCACCGAGCAGGCCGGGGTGGCCGGCACGGCGTACCACATGGCGTTGGGCGTACGGTTCGCCGCCGAACTCGACCGTCGGGCCCTCGTCGCGGCGTGTGCCGCGCTGGCCGAACAGCACCCGGTGCTGTGCGCCCGGATCGCCGGCGACGACGACGGCACCCCCCGCCTGGCACCGGCGGACACCCGCCCGGCGGTCACCTTCGGCGAGCTGACCGATGCGCGCATCGCGGAGGAGATCGCCCGCCCGTACCACCTGCGGACCGGACCGTTGGCCCGGTTCACCCTGCTGACCGGCGCAGACGGCACGCACCTGCTCCTGGTCACCGCCCACCACCTGGCCTTCGACGGTACGTCCAAGGATGTGCTGGCCCGGGATCTGGCCGCCGCGTACGCCGCCGCCCACACCGGGCGCCCGGTGGTGGCCGCGCCCGGCGCCGACGGGTACGCGGACCTGGCCGCCGCCGAACAGCAGCGCGTCGCCGCCGACCTGCCCGCCGCCCGCGCCTACTGGGCCCGGCACTGGTCCGGCCCGGGTGACATCGCCCTGCCCGGTCTGCGTCGGCTGCCCACTGGTGCGGAGCCCGGCGCCGCGGTGACCGTCGAACTGCCCGCCGAGCTGGTCGACGGCGTGGGCCGGGCCGCCGGGTCACTCGGGGTGACCCGCTTCGAGCTGCTGTTCGCCGTCCTGCACGCCCTGCTCGCCCGGTACGGCAACCAGGGCACCCCCGTCGGGCTGGCCCTGTCCACCCGTACCCCGGAGCAGGCCGACCGGATCGGGCTGTTCGTCAACGAGCTGCCGGTCACCGCCGACCCGGCCGAGGGAACCTTCCGCGACCATGCCCACGCGGTCCGGGCCCGGCTGCGCGAGGCGTACCGGTACCGCGCCGTGCCGCTGGCCCACGCCGTGTCCGGCCTGCGGCCCGCGCCGGCGTTGACGCCGATCAGCATCGGCTACCGGCGGCGCGGCGACGAACCGGTCTTCCCCGGGGTGGCCAGCGAGGTCGAGTGGACCCTGTTCTGCGGGGCCGCCCGCAACGCCCTGCACGTACAGATCGTGGACGCGCCGACCGGCATCACGGTCAGCCTCCAGCACAGCCCCGCCGCCATCGACACCGACGCGGTACGCCGGATCGGCGGGCACCTGCGCACCATGCTCGCCGCCGTGGTCGCCGATCCCGACCGGCCGGCGGCCGAGCTGCCGGTGCTTCCCGCCGACGAACTCGACCAGGTCACCGGCGGCTGGAACGACACCGCCCGGGCGTACCCCGTCGGGGTGACCGTGCCGGCCCTGTTCGCCGACCGGGTCGCCGCGGACCGGGCCGCGGCGGCGGTGGTCGATGGCGACCGGACGCTGAGCTACGCCCAGCTCGACGCCGCCACCGCCCGGCTCGCCGCGCTGCTGCGGCAGCGCGACGTCGGCCCGGGCACGCTCGTCGCCGTCGCCCTGGACCGGTCCTGGCAGGCGGTGGTGGCCATGCTGGCGGTGTGGCGGTGCGGTGCCGGCTACCTGCCGATCGACCCCGGCCACCCGCCGGCCCGCCAGGATGCGGTCCTCGCCGACGCCGGCCCGGCGCTGGTCGTGGCGGCGACCGCCGCCGATTCGCCGTGGCCCACGCTCGCTCTCGACCGGGTCGACCTGCTCGACGGCCCGACTCCGGCGGAACCCGCCGCCGCGTCGCCGACCCCGGCCGACCTCGCGTACCTGCTCTACACCTCCGGCTCCACCGGCCGGCCCAAGGGCGTGGCGGTGCACCACGGGGCGTTGGCCAACCTGCTGCTCGGCGTGCGGGACCTGCTGGGCAGCGGCCCGCAGCACCGGTGGCTGCACCTCACCTCGCTTTCGTTCGACATCTCCACCGTGGAGGTGTTCCTGCCGTTGGTCACCGGGGGCCGGGTGGTCGTCGCCTCGGCCGTCAGCGCGCTGGACGGCGCGGGCGTGCTGCGGCTGATCCGCACCGCCGGCGTGACCCACGCCCAGGCCACCCCGTCGGGCTGGCGGGTGCTGCTGGAGGCCGGCCTCGGCGGGCCCGCCCCGGACGCCGCCGGAATCACCCCGCCACCGTTGGTCGCGGTCGCCGGCGGCGAGGCGTTGCCGGTCGCCCTCGCCCGGGACCTGCGGGCCCGCACCACCCGACTGATCAACGGGTACGGGCCGACGGAGGCGACCGTGTACGCGACGATGGCGGACATCCCCGTCGACCCCGACGAGGTGACCATCGGCCGGCCGCTGCCCAACGTGCGGGCGTACCTGCTGGACGAGACGCGCCGGCCGGTGCCGGTCGGGCTGCCCGGTGAGCTGTACCTGGCCGGCGCCGGGCTGGCCGTCGGCTACCTGGGGCGGGACGACCTCACCGCCGAGCGGTTCGTGCCGGACCCGTTCGGGTCGGTCGGGGAGCGGCTCTACCGCACCGGCGACCGCTGCCGGTGGCTGCCGGACGGGCGGATCGAGTTCCTCGGCCGCACCGACCACCAGGTCAAGATCCGGGGCCACCGGATCGAACTGGGGGAGATCGAGGCCCGGCTCCTCGACCATCCCGACGTGGCCGGGGCGGTCACGATGCTTCGGCGGGAGACCGACGAGCCCCGCCTCGTCGCGTACGTGGTGGCCCGGGCGGGTGCCGCTCCGGAGCCGGCGGAGCTGCGCCGGCACCTGGCGCTGAGCCTGCCCCAGGCCGTGCTGCCCACCGACTACGTAACGCTCGACCGGTTGCCGCTGAGCCCGAACGGCAAGGTCGACCGGGCCGCCCTGCCCGCTCCCACGCCCCGGGACAGCGCGGATCCGCCCCAGGACGCGGACCCGGGCACCGTCGGCACCGGGGGAGCGGACCCGGTGGTGGAGCAGCTGCGGCTGATCTGGCAGGAGGTGCTGCGGATCCCCGACGTCGGCGTGCACGAGGACCTGTTCGACCTGGGCGGGCACTCGCTGCACATCACCCGGATCAGCGGCCGGATCCAGCAGCGACTCGGGGTCGAGGTGCCGCTCGACGCCTTCTTCGACACCCCGACCATCGCCGAGATCGCCGAGATCGTCCGGCAGTCCGGAAAGGAGTTCTGAGCATGGGCACCAGCGAACTGCGCGAACGGATCGCGGAGCTGGTCGGCGAGGCGACGGGCGGGGAGGTCTCGCCGGCCGACGTGCTCGCCGGAGGGTCGATGATCGCCCTCGGCGTCGACTCCCTCGGACTGCTGCGCCTGGTCGACGCGATCGAGCTGGAGTACGACGTCGAGGTCGAGCTGAACGGTCCCGGCCGCCCACTGGACACCATCGACGACCTGGTGGCGCTGCTGACCGCCGCCGGTTCCGACGTCGGGTAGCCCAGCTCAGCCGGTCACCACGAGTTTGCCGAGGGTGTGCCGGCGGACGAAGTCGGTGAGGGCCCGTACGCCGTCGTCGAGCGGGTAGCGGCGACCGATCGTCGGGGTCAGCTCGGCGACCTCGCGCATCCCGCCGAGGCGGCCGTCCACGTCGAGCACTAGCTGGAAGAGCACGTCGTCGCGGTCCAGGTATTCCGGCTTCGGCATCGGGAAGGTGATCGTGTACAGCCGCCCGCCGGGCCGCAGTGCGCGCCCGACCCGCTGGAGCCGGTCGCTGGGCAGCACCAGGTTGAACGCCAGGTCCACCCCGCTCGGGTAGTCCCCGTCGTAGCCGATGACCTCGGTGGCGCCCCTCGCGCGCAGCGGCTCGACGTCCTCCGGCCGTCCGGTGGCGATCACCGTGGCGCCGGTCAGCAGCGGCAGCAGGGTGGTGCCGACGCCACCGCTGGCGCCGATGACCAGGATGGTGTCGTCCGGCTTCGGGGCGGCGGTGGCGATCAGGGCGCGGGCGGTGAGGCCGACGGTCGGCAGCGCGGCCGCGTCGGCGACGTCCAGGCCGGCTGGTCGGTGCGCGATGAACGGGGTGTCCGCCTCGAACACGGCGTACTCGGCGAGGGTCCCGGTGGTCAGGCTCGGCCGGCCGGCGCCGGCGATCGCCTTCAGTGCGCGGGGGATGGCGTGCCCGAAGACCTCGTCTCCCATCTGGTACCCGGTGACGCCGGCACCGACCTCGCTGACGGTTCCGGCGAAGTCGTTGCCGGGGATGTGCGGGAAGGTGAGTTCGGCGACGCCCCGGTAGTCGCCACCGGGTAGCCGGACGTCGACGGGGTTGATCGACGCGGCGGCGATCCGTACCTGGATCTGGCCGGGACCCGGGCGGGGAATCGGTACCTCGGCGATGGTGAACCGCTCGGGTGGCCCGTAGCCGGTCGCGACAACAGCCTTCATGTCTTCCTCGCAATCAAACGGACCGTGCGGTCAGGTTAGGCATAACCGGACCGGCGGGTCAACTTGTTAGGCTGTTTCCCGTGCCCACCCCCGACCGCCCACTACGCGCCGATGCCGCGCGCAACCGGGCGTCGTTGCTGGCCGCGGCGGAGGCGGAGTTCGCCGAGCGGGGCCTGGCGGCGTCCGTCGCGGACATCGCACGGCGGGCGGGCATCGGCAAGGGGACGGTGTTCCGGCACTTTCCGACCAAGGAGGACCTGCTCGCGGCGGTCGTGCTCGATCGGGTCGACGGGCTCACCGCGCTGGCGCGACGGCTGGCGACGGTCGCCGACGCCGGTGCCGCGCTGCTGGAGTTCCTCGACGCCGCGGCCAGCCGGCAGCAGCAACTGGACCTGTCGTTCCTGCGGGATGCCGGCGACCTCAACGACCGGCTGACCGAGTCCCGTGGCCGCCTCTTCGAGGAGATCACCGTGCTGGTCGAGCGCGCCCAGGCGGCCGGCGCGCTCCGGGCCGACATCACCGCGACGGACGTGATCCTGCTGATGTGCGCGCCGAGCCACGTGGTCAGCTTCGTGCCCGATGCGCCGCCGCAGTTGTGGCGGCGCTATCTGGGGATCATCTTCGACGGGCTCCGGCCGTACGGGGCCAGTCCGCTGCCCCAGCCCGCACCGGACGCGGCACCGGATCCTCGGCTCGATCAGGTCGGGATCCTCCCGCACTGACCCACCGGCCGTCAGGCCGGACCGTCCCGGCCGGGCAGGCCGCTCGGTGACCTGCTGCTCAGCACCGCACGGGAGGCGTTCACCCACGGATTCCAACTCATGGCGGCGGTGAGCGCCGTGCTGATGGTGGTCATGTCGGTGCTCGTCGCGGCCATCCTCGGGCGCTTTCGTCCGTCCAGATAAAAGTTCGCACTTCTGGTGCGGAACTATCGACTGTGGACGTCGTCTGCGGATATCCTCCTGGCCAAACAGCCGTCGATGTGAGGATGCGATGTCCCGTCGAACCGGAAGGCCCTCCTACCTGCTCAACCCACCGTCGCAGCGGCGACGGCCCAGCCCGAGGATGGTCGTCGGCGCCGTCGCGGCGGCGTTGGTGGTGGGCCTGGTCGGTGGCCTGATCGGCTTCGTCGTGGGGCGGCCGGGCCCGACCGAGTCGAGCATCGCGGACCTGCACGAGGCGGAGGCCGAGCGCGACGTCCAGCAGATCATCGAGCTGACCGAGATGGCGCGTCGGACCAGGGACGAACTCTCGCCGATCCTCCTGGCCGTGAAGCAGGAAACGGAATCCGGACGCACGCCCGAGGCGTCTCAGGTCCGCCAGTGGCAGCAGACCATGCGCCGGCTGACCGAGCAGTTCGAGAACCCGCCCTCGGGCACGACCGCGACCAACGTCGCCCGCAGCGGCCTACGCAGTGCGGTGGAACAGGCCGCCGTCGCGGTCGACTCGGTCGCCCTGATCGCGGCCGGCCCCGCCGCCGTGCGCGACGATCAGCTGGCGCTGGCCGCGCGGCAGGCCGACCTCGCCACCGCCACGTGGTCGGTGGCCGCGACGCAGCTCGACCAGATCAACATCGATGCGGAGCAGGGTCACCAACACGTGTACCTGAACACCGGTGCCGGAGACGGCGGCATCAGCCCGGACGGGGCGGCCGAAGGCTCCCACGGCTGACAGCCGCGCCCATGATCCATCCCGATCTTCCCGGTTTGCCGGCGCACCACCGAAAGGTTCGAGTGGTCACCTAACGCGCCTGGAGTGATCTTTCGAAACAGGCTTGTATCACCCGGCAACCGGCCCGTTGCCGTGGTGGCGATCTCCTGGAACACGCCGTTCGTACGGTCCGCTCGCGCTGATCTGACGGCGCGAAGAGGAGAGTCGCAGATGGCCCGTTTCGCACCCCTGCGGGGGCGAGTCCGACTGACGGCCGCGGTGTCGGCCGCCGCCCTTGCCGGCTGCATCGCCGCATCCGGTCTGATGGTCACTTCCGCCGCCGCCGAGCCTATCGAAGAATCGACAAACTCAGCAGAATTCACCGTCGAGAGTTTGCCGGACGGCGGGTCGCGGGTGACGCTGCGGCTCGACGAGCCGCTGCCGGTACGCGACGCGGCCCCGGAACTCGCCGTCGACGGCCACGTCATCGGGGCGGCGCAGGAGTCGCCCGACGGGCTCAGCCTGGTGGTGGAGACCACCGACCCCGGCGTCGCCGGGGCGAAGCGCGTCGAGGTCGCGTGGAACGGTGTGGTGCCCGGTTCGGCGGCCTCGACCCGGCGGTCGGCCGCCGCCCCGATCACCCCGAAGGGCCTACAGAAGAAGCAGCTCTACACCGATCCGGCGCAGCCCGGGCCGTACCAGGTCGAGCGGCTGGACTACGACCTCGGCGACACCGCCACCACGCTCTCCGGCCTCAGCGATCTGCCCGCCGAGATCCGCGGCGCGGTCTACGCCCCGACCGGGGCGAAGGGCCCGCGGCCAGTGGTGATCTTCCTGCACGGCCGGCACTCGGCCTGCTACAACCCGACCACCCGGGGAACCAACAACACCAACTGGCCGTGTGCGACCGGCTTCATCTCGATCGACAGCTACCTCGGCTACACCGAGACGGCGGAGGCCCTGGCCACGCACGGCTACGTCGTCGTGTCGATCAGCGCCAACGGCATCAACGCCAAGGACGCCAGCTTCACCGACGACAACGGCGCCCTGGCCCGTGGTCAGCTGGTCATGGACAACCTCGACCTGCTGGCCAACTGGAACAAGACCAAGGGGCACCCGCTGTCCGGCCGGCTGGACATGTCGAACGTCGGGCTGATGGGGCACTCCCGGGGCGGTGAGGGCGTGGTCGAGGCCGCGCTGCTCAACGCCGAGCGCAAGCACCCGTACGGCATCCGGGCTGTGCTGCCGCTCGCCCCCGTCGACTTCGGCCGGCCGACGCTGCCGGACGTGCCGATGGCGGTGCTGCTGCCGTACTGCGACGGTGACGTCTCCAACCAGCAGGGGCAGCACTTCTACGACGACACCCGCTACTCGGTGCCGGACGACGTGCTGCGCTCCTCCCTCATGATCATGGGAGCGAACCACAACTTCTTCAACACCGAGTGGACGCCGGGGGTCTCCATCGCGCCGTCGAACGACGACTGGTCGCCGGCCAGCGACGAGGTGTGCGGCAGCGCCGCTCCGACCCGGCTGACCAGCGCCGAGCAGCGGGCCGTCGGGACCGTGTACATGGCCGGGTTCTTCCGGCTCGTGCAGGGCGGGGAGACCGAGTTCCTGCCGCTGTTCGACGGCCGCAACGGCACCGTGCCGTCGGCGGGCCGCGCCGAGGTGCACGCCCAGGCCCAGCAGCCCGGCTCGCGCCGGCTCGACCTCGCCCCGCTGGAGAGCCCGGCGGCGAACGTCTCGGTGACCGGCTTCGACCTGGGCGCCTACTGCTACAGCGTGGCGGCACGGGTACGCCCCGGCGACACCCCGTGCTCGGCGACCACCGCCACCTCCAAGGTCCCGCACTGGACGCCGGCCACGTTCGCTCCGGCGGTCCCGATCAGCCCGGTGCTGCGCCTGCAGTGGAGCGAGTCCTCGACGGCTCCCGAGGTGCGGGTGGCGTTCGGCCCGGGCGAGGGGAACGTCAAGAAGTACGACGCGCTCACCTTCCGGGTGGCCCGCGACGAGTCGGCGGTCGGTGACGTCGACCTCGCCGTCACCCTGGTCGACAAGAAGGGCGCCTCGGCCACCGTACGGGTCGGCGACGTCAGCCCGGCGCTGACCCCGTTCCCGGTGTCGACGAACACATCGAACGGGATCAGCCGGCTGGGCAAGACCTGGCTGCGTACCGTCCGGCTGCCGGTCTCCTCACTGTCCGGGGTGGATGTGACCAGCGTCCGTTCGCTTACCGTCCGGCCGGCCTCCTCGACCGGTGGGGCGTACCTGTCCGACATCGCGTTCGACAGCCCGGGTGTCGGCCGCGGTGGTGCCACCTCGGCGGTCCAGGTCAGCATCGACGACGCCACGGTGGCCGAGGGCGACGGTCCGGGCACCGCCACGATGCGGCTGGCGTTGAGCGGGAAGCTGAAGGCGGCGGCCACCGTGCAGGTCCAGACGGCGGCGAGCGGATCGTCTTCCGCCGGGCAGGTGCCGGCGCAGTCGTTCCCGGTCACCATCTCGAAGGGGGCCACCGGGGCGACGATCCAGGTGCCGCTCGTCGGGAACACGATCGTCAACACCGCCTCGCTCCGTTACAAGATCACGATCTCGGCGCCGGTCGGCGTCGTGATCGGTGACGGGTTCGCCTGGCTGACCGTGCTCGACGACGACCCGGCCTGACCACGACCGCGCGGTGGGGTCGGTCAGCCTCCGACCGACCCCACCGCGCGACCGCCGGCCGGCGGACCGGCCGCTGGTGGTCAGAGGATCGTGCGCAGGACGGGTATCCGGCGGATCGGTATCGCGGCGGCGATGCTGACCACCATGGCGAGGGCCGCGACGATGGCGAAGGTGGCCAGCACGGGCAGACCGGCGTGGGCGAACGCGAACTGGAGGGCCACCACGACCGGTAGGTGGACGATGTAGATCGTGTAGGAGCTGCCGGCCATGGCGCGGCTGAGCCGATTGTGGCCGGTGAACGTGTCCCGGAAGAGCGTGAGCAGCCCGACGCTCAGTCCGACACAGAGGGTCACCTCGACGAGGGTCCAGCTGGCCGAGGCCAGGGAGGCGCCGCCGGTGGCGAAGTAGGCGGTGTCGGTGCCGGTGACGAACAGCCCCGCGGCCAGGGCCAGGCCGACCGCCAGCCAGGTGTATCCGGTACGGCGGGGCAGTCGGGTCAGCCAGTCGTGCCGGTAGGCCAGGACCCCGGCGGCGAAGAACGCGGTGTACTGGACCAGGCGGGCCGGTTCGGCCTGGATGAACTCGAACAGCGGAACCCACTCGTCGAGCGGGTAGCGGATCCGGACGAGGAATGCCGCCACGGCCAGGGCGAGGGTGAAGGCGAGCAGGGCACGGTGACCGGGAACCCGGGTCAGCCAGTCCGGTGCCGGCCGGCGCCGTCGGTGTCCCTGGAGTCGGCGGGCCAGGCCGGCCACCGCTCGGCAGGCGAGGTAGAGCAGGCTGAAGGCGAGCAGGTTCTGGATGAACCAGAGGTGCCCGAACTGTAGGTCCGGCCAGATCGGGCCGGTCCAGTCGGCCGGCTGCGGGCCGAAGCCGAGGAACACGTCCAGGTAGTAGCGGCCGAATGAGATCGGTGGGTAGCCGCGGTACTGGACGTAGTAGGTGTACATCAGGGCCGGGATGATCGTGGCGGAGCCGACCAGGAACGGCAGGCCGAGGCGCTTGAGTCGGCCGCGGGCGAGCCCCCAACCGCCCTTGCGGTCCACCGAGTGGGGCACCAGGTAGGCGGCGACGAAGAACAACAGGCTCATCCGGAACGCCCCACCGACCGCCGACACCGTGGCCAGCGCGTCGCTCTGCTGGTCACCACGGAAGTACCACCAGTCCGTCGGCCCGTACGCCTGGGCGGCGTGGTGGAGCACCACCATCAGGATCATCGTCACCCGAAGGTTGTCCAGGTAATACAGATGCGGACGGCGCTGCCCGGTGTCGGGCGGGTCGGCTGGTGGCGCGGCCGGGTCGATCGCGGCGGAATTGTTCATGTGTTCAACGTACTGAACGCATGTTTAGTCAGGGATGGGGTGACACCCGGGGATCGGACTGGGGGAGAACCCCGAGCGTTGCTCGCCGGCACCGCCCAGCGGCCCGCTCCGAGCCGATGTCATACCGTTCGTGGTATGCGAGCGATGCCGGCATCGGACCTGACCGGGCGGGCGCGGCTGCGCGAGGCCGCGCTGCGGCTGTTCGCCGAGCGCGGTTTCGCGGCGACCTCGGCCCGGGCGGTGGCCGCCGCGGCCGGCTTGTCGCCTGCCCTGGTGATCCACCATTTCGGCTCGAAGGAGGGGCTGCGCGCCGCCGTGGACGAGGACGTCCTGGGCCGGATCGGCGCCGCGCTTCGCGACCTCGACGGTGGCACCGAGGATCTGATGGCCTCGCTCGGGGTGGTGTCCGCCCGGATGTTCGGCGCCGATCCGGTGCTGCGCGGGTACCTGCGGCGGGTGCTGCTGGAGGACAGCCCGGCCAGTGCCGCCCTGTTCGCCCGCCTGCTGGCCGGTGCCCGCGCCGAACTGGACCGGCTCACCGCCGCCGAAGGCGGCCGGTCCGGCGGCGAGACGGAATGGGCGCCGTTCCAGATGCTCTGCCTGATCCTGGGACCGCTGCTGCTGGAACCGGTCATGCAGCCCAACGTGGACCGGCCCATGTTCGACCCGGAGGTGCTGGCCGGTCGTAGCGCCGCGAACCAGCGGCTGCTGCGGCACGGACTGTTCGGCCAGCCGCCCTCCATCGCCGACAGCCAGCCCGGCGACTGACCGCTGCCGCCGACCGCCGGCCGCCCTGATGCACCGCCACGATGCGAATTTGTCCTCCGCCGGGCTCGGCAGGGCGTGCTATTCATGGGGCAGACTCTCGCCCCGCCGAAGGAGTGCGACATGGCAACCCAGGTGCGTGACCTGCTGGCCGAGGCACGGTCGGCGGGGCGGTTGGACGGGCTGCACGGGGTGGTGGCGATCCGCGGTGGCCAGACCCTGCTGGAGCACTACGACGCAGGTGCGGACTTCACCTGGGGCACCTCGCTGGGTGTCGTCGAGTTCGGACCCGAGACGTTGCACGACCTGCGCTCGGTGACCAAGAGCGTGACCGCGTTGCTGTACGGCATCGCGCTCGGTGAGGGCCTGGTCCCGCACCCCGCCGAGCCGCTGCTGCGACAGTTCCGGGAGCACGCCGACCTGGCGGCCGACCCCGAACGGGCCCGGCTCACCGTCGAGCACGCGCTGACCATGTCCCTCGGGCTGGAATGGCGCGAAGACTTCCCGTACGACAGCCCGGCAAACTCCGAGATCGCGATGGAGCTGGCACCGGACCGGTACCGGTACGTGCTGGAGCGACCGATCGTGGAGCCACCCGGTGCCCGGTGGTCCTACTGCGGCGGCGCCACGGCGCTGCTCGGCCGGTTGATCGCCGACGGGACCGGGCAGCCGCTGCCGCAGTTCGCCCGAGCGGCGCTGTTCGCACCGCTGGGGATTGACGACGTCGACTGGACATGCGGCATGGACGGGGTGGCCTCGGCCGCGTCCGGGCTGCGGCTTGCCCCGCGCGACCTCGCCAGGATCGGCGAGCTGGTGCTCGCGGACGGAACGTGGGACGGCCACCAGATCGTCCCCGCGAGCTGGATCCGCACGATGCTCCAGCCTCGCCTGCAGACCCACTGGGGCGCTCGATACGGCTACCACTGGTACCTCGAAACCATCGCGGGCCACCGACTGGTGGCCGGTACGGGCAACGGCGGCCAACGCCTCGTCGTCCTGCCCGACCTGGACCTCACCGTGGCGATCACCGCCGGCAACTACGACGACCCCGACCAGTGGCGCACCCCGGTGGCCCTGATCGAGCACGTCATCCTGCCCGCCACGGAGTGACGGCGCGCCGCATTCGCGCGGCACCGACGGAACCGGCACCGGCACCCCGGTTGAGCAGGTGTGAAACCCTCTCCACGCGGTCGTGGCGCACACGCCGCGACGGCTCGCTCCCACCGTGGCGCGAGCCGCCGGGCAGGAGCCCGGTTCCGGATGGAAGGTGGGCGGGGCGGTGGCACGGTTCAAGATGTCGCGGCGGCAGGTCCTGACGCATGGCGTAACGGCGGCGGGCGCGTTGGTGACCGGCAGCGCGGCCACGGTCGCGGTGAGTCGATGGGCCGGCCAGGGCGAGATCCCGGCCGCCAGTCCGTCCGGAGCGCTGCTCGACGACGCGAGCCGGCTCAACCCGACAGCCGTGCGGGGAGTCCTCTTCGCGGAGAGTTCGGCGGCCGCCACCACCCAGGCCGTCACGCCGCTGCTGCGCCGGATCGCCGCCGGCGAGGACCCGCCGCTGGCGATCGCCGGGGTACGCCATTCCATGGGCCGGCAGAGCCTGCTCCCGGGCGGCTGGGTGCTGGACACCCGGCCGATGAACGAGGTCTCGCTGGACAGCGCGGCCGGCGTGGTACGCGTGGGCGCCGGCGCGACCTGGCGCGAGATCATCCCGGTGCTCAACGCGGCCGGCTTCGCACCCAAGGTGATGCAGTCCAACCACGACTTCACGGTGGGCGGCTCGCTGAGCGTCAACTGTCACGGCTGGCACGCCAACCATCCGCCGATCGCGGCCAGCGTACGCAGCCTCCGGCTGCTCACCGCCACCGGCGACGTGATCACCTGCAATCCGACGGAGAACGTGGAGCAGTTCGGCCTGGTGCTCGGCGGCTACGGCATGTTCGGCCTGATCCTCGACGCCGACCTCGATGTCTGGCCCAACGCGATGTACCGCCCGCACTTCACCACCGTCCCCACCCGCGACTACGCGACCACATTCGCCAGGCAGGTGCGCGCGGAGGGTTCACGGGTCGAGATGGCCTACGGTCGACTGTCGGTGGACCCGCGCAACTTCCTGGCGGAGGCCATCCTGGTCGCCTTCGCCCCCGATCCCGACACCCGGGGCGCGGTGCTGCCGCTGACCAGCCCCGCCATGCCCGAGCTGCAACGTGCCGTGTTCCGCAACTCCGCCGGCAGCGACCTGGGCAAGATGCTGCGCTGGAGCGTGGAACGCGAGATGGCGCCCTGGCTGGCCGGGCCGCTGAGCCGCAACAGCATCCTGAACGAGCCGGCGGCGGTCTTCGCCGACCAGTCGACAGCGACGCGCGACATCCTGCACGAGTACTTCGTCCCGCAACAACGACTGTGGGACTTCGTCGAGAAGGCCCGGGGCATCATCGAACGTGGCCGGGTGGAACTGCTCAACGTCACCGTCCGCGACGTACGGCAGGACCGCCGCACCGCACTGGCCTACGCCCGGCAGGACGTCTTCGGGCTGGTGATGAACTTCCGGCAGGAGGGCACCAGCGAGGCCGAGGACCGGATGCGGGCCCTCACCCGGGAGCTGATCGACGCCGCGATCGACGTCGACGGCACGTTCTACCTGCCGTACCGGCTGCACGGCACGGGTGCCCAGCTCCGTCGGGCGTACCCGACCTGGGCGGGGGTCGTAGCGGCCAAACGCCGCCTCGACCCCCGGGAGGTCTTCCGCAACGAGCTGTACAACTCGTACGCCGGTTGACGACTCAGGCCAGGCCGGCGTCGTGGGCGAGCAGGGCGACCTGGGTGCGGTTGGTCAGGTCGAGTTTGGTCAGGATGTGCGAGACGTGCGCCTTGACCGTGGTCAGGCTCATCGCCAGCTCGGTGGCGATCTCGGCGTTGGAGCGGCCGTGGCCGATGGCGACGACGACGTCGCGTTCGCGTGGGGTGAGGGCGGCGAGCGTGGCGCGGGCTCGCTCGTAGGCGGCGGCGCCGGAGGCGACGTGCCGCATGAGTCGGCGGGTCACGGCAGGGGAGAGGACCGGCTCACCGGCTGACGCGGCCCGGACCGCCTGGGTGATCCGGGGCGGTGGCGTGTCCTTGAGCAGGAAGCCGCTGGCGCCTGCCCGCAGCGCCCGGACGATGTGATCGTCGGTGTCGAAGGTGGTCAGCACGATGACCTCGGGTGGGTGGGGGCGGCGGCGGATCCGTTCGGTCGCGGCGATGCCGCTCATGCCGGGCATCCGGATGTCCATCAGCACCACGTCGGGCGAGTGCCGGTCGACCGCGGCGAGCGCCTGCCGGGCGTCGGCCGCCTCGCCGACGACCACGATGCCGTCCGCGCCGTCGAGCATCATGCTGAGCGCGCCACGGACCAGCGGGTCGTCGTCGACGATCAGGACCCGGATCGGTGTCATGCCGGCCACGGTAGCCAGGCGGAGAGCCGGAACTGGCCGGCGGCGTCGGTCCCGTGCGTCAGCCCGCCGCCCGCGATCGCCACTCGTTCGGCCAGGCCGATCAGCCCGGTCCCGGCTCCCGGCGCCGCCGGGCCGGCGGCCACCGTCTGATTGCGTACCACGATGGTCAGCCGCGAGCCGGGAGCACCGGCGAGCGTCAGGTCCACCGCCTGACCGGGGGCGTGCTTGCGCGCGTTGGTGAGCGCCTCCCGCACGATCCGGTACGCGGTGCCGCCGAGCTGCGGCGGCGGGTCGGTGGTGGGGAAGTCGCCGTCGACCCGGACCGGCTGGCCGGCCGCTCGCGCCTCCTCGACCAACTGGGCCACGTCGGCGAGCGACCGCGTCGGCGGGGCATCGCCGTCGGCGTCGTCATCGTCGTCGCGCCGCAGCAGCGTGATCACTTCACGGAGTTCCTCGAGCGCCTGGTGGGCGCTGTCCCGGACGACGGCGGCGGCCGCGGTGAGCCGCTGCGGTGTGGAGTCGGGGCGGTATTCGATCGCTCCCGCGTAGGCGGCGAGCAGGGACAGCCGGTGGGCGAGCACGTCGTGCATCTCGCGGGCAATGCGGGTGCGTTCGGCCTGCCGGGCCTCGGCCACTCGGCGCTGCTGTTCCTGCTCGGCCCGGCGGGCGCGGTCACGCAGGGCGGCCAACAGGTTGCGGCGGGCCTGAAGCCAGTTGCCCCAGCCGAGCAGCGCCGCGTACGCCGCGGTCATCAACAGCAGCCACCATCCGTAGGACAGGCCGGGTGCCGGGCGCCAGAGACCCTGCACCGCCTGCCCGGCCGCGCCGGTGGCGGCCACCACCACCGCCCGGCGAAACGGTCGGGTACGCGCGGCGTGCAGCGCGGCGAAGCTCGCCACCGGGGTGGCCGCCGGGGAGACCGCCGCGAGCAGACCCGCCAGCACACCGCCCGTGACCGGCCGGCGCACGATCCACGCGGTCGCGCCCACGGACAACGCGGCGGTCAACAGGTCGAGCCGGACCAGCGCGGGCGACTCCGCGCGGGTCGTCGTCCACACGGTCAGGCCGACCAGCACGCCGATCGCGGCCACCGAAATCGCCGTCGCGGCGGCCCTCGACCGGAAGTTCACCCAGGTCACGGAGCTCACGTTCAGCAGGCTACCGAGCCGGCGGGCGGCGTCACCACCCACCAAAGATGGTGCTCCCGGCGCGCCGGGGAGGGGGTGGCGGCGCACGTCGGCCGACGCGGCCGGGCGGACTCCGGCGGCACGCTGCGACCCATGACGAAAACGATGGTTCGCCTCGCCGTCCCGGCCGCCGCGATGCTGATCGCCGCCGCCGGGTTCACGATCCTGCGGTCGACGGCCGGTATCGAGCTGGCCGCCCGTACCGGCACCGCCGTCCGGCCCGTCACGTTGCCGGCGGTGCTCACCGCCGCGGCGGTCTCGGCGCTGGCCGGGTGGGCGTTGCTGGCTCTGCTCGAACGGCTCACCGGCCGGGCCCGCGTCGTCTGGACGGTGGGTGCCGTCGCGGTGCTGCTGCTGTCGCTGCTGGCCGGGCCGACCGCCGGGATCACCGTCGGCGCCAAGGTGGGTCTGGCGCTGCTGCACCTGGCGGTGGGGGCGGTGGTCATCGGCGGGATGCGCTGGCGTGGCCGCTGACCACCGGTTCCACCGGCCGGGTCGGTCACGCTTGCGTCACAGGGTGTCACTCGCCGGCTGCGGTCGGCCACAATGGAGGGCTCGCGATGGGCGGCAGACGGGGGTGGCGATGAGCGAGTACGGCGAATCTGCCGCGGGTCCGCCCCCGGAGCGGGCCGGCGGACCGGGTGGGAGCTCACGGGCCCGGCGGCTGCGTCTGGTCGCGCTGCTCCTGCTGCTCGTGGTGGTCGTCGTCGCGGTGGTCCGGGTGGTCGCCGCGGTCGGCCCGCCGACCCGGGAGCAGTTGCGCGAGCGGGCCGGGCTGACCGGCAAGCAGACCCTGCTCATCGGGGTCAAGGACGACCAGCCCGGAGTGTCGCAGCAACTGGAGAACGGCGCATTCGAAGGCTTCGACATCGAGATCGCGTACATGATCGCCGACGACCTGGGCTTCGACGCGCCGCGGGTGGAGTTCCTGCCCATCGAGAGCGAGGATCGTGCCCGCCGGCAGGCCCGCACCGCCGACGGCCGGTTCGTCACCGTCGACCTGGTCGTCGCCTCCTACAGCATCACCGAGCTGCGCCGGCAGCAGGGCGTGAACTTCTCCGCGCCGTACCTGGAGACCGAGCAGTCGGTGATCACCCGCGCGTCGGACGACCGTCCGGTGACCAACCTGCGTGACCTCGCCGGGCGGAAGGTCTGCACCATCGCGACGTCGACCTCCGAGCGGAATCTGACCGAGATGGGGGCGCAGGCGCGCGGCCGCAACCGGGTCAGCGAGTGCGTCCAGGAGCTGTACGACGGCACGGTCGACGCGGTCACCACCGACGCGGCGATCCTGGCGGGCTTCGTCGGCCCGCGGCCGGCCGGCGAGCTTCCGCCGATGACCAAGCTGGAGCGCGTACAGGAGTTGCGGCACTGGGACATCGGCGACGACAACTCGGAGCTGTGGGGGGTCAACACGGGCCCCAACCCCGCGATGCGGGACCTGGTCAACCTCTCCCTGCGGGAGTCGGCGAACGGTCCCAACGGTGACCGCTGGCGGGCCGCCTTCGACAGGTACCTGAGGTCGGAGCAGCGGCACAACGACCCGCAGCAGGTGGCGGTGGACCGGCAGCCGGAGCCCGGGCCGGCGGACATGGTGGAGGTGCGGCAGTGGCCGTGGGAGAGGTTCGCCCTGCCGTACCCGCACCGACCACGGCCGGCGGCCCCGCCCGCCGCCGCCCGGGCGCGCGCCAGGCGCAGCAGTGGCTGCTGACCCTGCTGCCCGCCTTCCCGGTGCTGCTGCTGGTGCTGCGGCTGTGGCGGCTCAGCCGGCAGGAAATGTCGACGATGTTGCTGCTCGTGCAGTACGTCAGCCCGCTGGGACTGCTCAGCGCCCTGCTCATCGCCCTGGTCTGGGCGGTGCCGCTGGTGGTGCTGGTGCCCGCCGTGCTCGGCCGGCTGCTCCAGGTCAGCGCCCCCGATCGGTTCGATCCGGAACGGTCGCTGCTGGCGTACGCCACCGCGCGTACGCCGGGCTGGGTGCTGGTGGCCACGGCCGTGCTGGCGGCGCTCACCTGGCAGCTGCGGTTCCTCCCGGCGCTGTTGATGCTGCTGCTGTGGCTGGTCGCGCTGCGTACCCGTATCCGGTTCCCGGATCGGCCTGGGCTGCTGGTCGCCACCGGTCTGGTCCTGCCGGTGGTGGTCGCCGCGGCCTGCTACGCCTGGCTCGCCCCGGCCGTCTGGGCGGCTCTACGGCACGGCGAGGTGGCCACCGCCCTGCTGCTCGCGCTGCCGCCGGCCGGCGCGCTGGTGCTGACCGGGCCGGTGCCGTGGCGGGTTGCGCCGGCACTGACCCGCACCCTGACCTACGCGGTGGGCGCGCTGGTGCCGCTGATGATGGGCGTGGTGTTCCTGCGGGTACCGCTGCTGCCGGCGGTGGCCGTCGAGGTCGGCGAGCCGGTCACCCGGGAGGTGGTCCTGGGCGAGGCGGTGACGGTGACCGACCGGATGACGATCGTGCTGGACCGCTCCGGCGAGGTCCGCTTCCTGCCCAACGACGAGGTCCGTGGGCAGGTGTTGTGCCCGGACGCGGGGCCGATGCCGGTCAGCCGGGTGGCCGTGGCCGGCTGGCCGGTGGAGGACACCGCCCTGAACTGGATGATGCCCCGCCGCCCGGTCGGGTCGCCCGACCCGCGCTGCGCCGGGCTGGTGCCGGTCGAGGGTTCCGCGCCGGAGCCGGGGCTCAGCCCCGCCCCGACGACCGGCCCTTGAGTCGGCGGCCCAGCTCGCGGGCGATCTCCCGGTCGGCGTCGCGGGCGGCCAGGGCCTGCCGCTTGTCGTACGACTTGCGGCCCTTGGCCAGGGCCAGCTCGACCTTGGCCCAACCACCGGAGAAGTACATCGACAGCGGCACCAGGGTGAATCCGCCCTCGCGGGTCTGCGCCAGGATCCGGGCGATCTCCACCCGACGCAACAGCAGTTTTCGGGTACGCCGGGGCGCGTGGTTGGTCCAGGTGCCGTAGCCGTACTCCGCGATGTGCAGGCCGTACAGCATGATCTCGCCGTCGCGCTCCTGGGCGAAGGCGTCCACCAGCGAGGCGCGGCCCTCCCGCAGCGACTTGACCTCGGTGCCGGCCAGCACGATTCCCGCCTCGTACGTCTTGAGGACGGTGTAGTCGTGCCGGGCCCTGCGGTTCGACGCGATCAGCGTCCGCTCGGTGCTCCGGGAGGTGCTCATCCGGCGAAGAATAGTCCGTGGCCGGACCGGGCTCAGCCGGGTTCCCGCAGCCGTCCGGCCAGGTCCACCACCGCGGCCTCGAACCGCGGGTCGGATTCACCCGGCCAGTGTCCGATGATCGGCGGCGGGACGCTGTCGCCCGGCGAGGGGACCACGTCCCACGGGTCGCGCAGCCGTCGGTCGACGGTGCCCGGCGGGCCGGGCGTCACCGGTTGCCGCCCCGGTCGGTGCGGCGAGAAGACCCAGCCGCCGATCGGGTCGGTGTCGCGCCACAGGTTCACCCACCGCCAGTTCACCCGGTTGCCCACCTCGTGCAGCACCTCCTCGTCCACGTAGGCGGGGAACAGCCGGCTGTAGAGCCGGCGCAGTGGTGACCCGTACGTCAGCAGGGCCAGTCGACCGCACACCTGGGGCGGCAACTGGAGCACCGTTGCGGCGAGCAGCACCGCGCCGTGGCTGTGCCCGCTGAGGAGTACCCCGTGCCCCTGCTCGGTCAGGTAGGTGATCCGTCGGCTCAGCTCCGGCACCGCCCGCTCGGCGTAGCAGGGCGGCGCGAAGGGGTGCGCCGCCCGAGGCCAGAAGGTGCCCAGGTCCCACAGCACACCGACGTACCGGCGGAACTCGGCGGTGCGGTAGGCGAAGATGCCCCCGACGAGCAGGGCGACCACCACCACCCCGATGAGGAAGCTGCCCACCTGGATGCCGAAGCTGGTCGCCTCGGTCGGTATCCCGGTGAGGCGTTCGACGGCGTCGCCCGGAGACAGCTCCAGCATGCCGAGCAGGCTGGTGGGCATGCCCACGCCGACCACGCAGGCGTAGACCACGGCGAGTATCTCCAGGCGTTCGGTGAAGCGGGCCTTGGCGACCGCCCGCTCCACCTGGCGCAACCGGTACCCGGCGGCCGGCGGAGCGGCCGGGAAGTCGCGTGCCACGGTGGCCCGAGCGGTGCGCATCCGCGCGCGGCGGCTGGCCAGCGTCAAGATCACCGCCCCCAGCAGCACGGTCGCCGCGGCCACCAGGAACACGAAGATGGCCCACTTGTAGCCCAGCGGCGGGCCGATGGCCCGCTCCCCGTCGGCCGAGGCTCGCCGGTTGAGCAGGTCGGCGACCCGGTAGACCAGCTCGGCGGAGAGCGCGAGCGCCAGACCGGTGGCGGTGGCGGCGATGACCGGGGCGCCCAACCCCTGTAGCGGTCCGGCGCCGAGCCCGTCGCGGCCGGGCCCGCGCCGCAGTTCGTCGGATTCGAGCCCGTCGTCCGGCCCGGCGTCGTCCAGGCTGCCCGAACCGGAGGCGGTGCTGCGCAGGTGGCTGCGGCAGGCGAACGCCACCGCACCGAGCGCGAGCAGCAGGATCGCCTGCGAGAGGACGAGCAGGCCGACCATCGCGCTGTAGCCCGGCAGGCCGTTGTGCACGCGCCACGGCATGGGGTCGACCGCCACCGCGACCAGTACCAGCACGGTCAGCACGCAGCCGGCGGTGCGCAACCCGCCGGACAACCGGTCACCGGACCGGCCGGCGTCCGCAGTGTCGATCCACGGATGGGCGCAGAGCAGGGCGACGCAGGCGAGCAGCACTCCGCCGGAGAGCACGGCGAGCGTGACGCTGAGGACCGACGCCCCCGAATCGATCCGGGCGGCGAGCAGGCCGATGCTGAGGGTGGCGAAGCCGGCCGCGACGTGCAGCGACCGCAGCCGGCCGACCACCGGCGCGCTGTCCCACTGACCCACCGCGCTCAGATGGTGCGGCCCGGAGCCGGTGGTGGGCGCGTGGACGGCGTCGAAGTTCCGGCCGGGACGGGCACCGAGCCGCCAGACCAGGCCGAGCGCAGCGGCCGGCAGCAGCGCGAGCACCGCCAAGGTCAGTCCGGGTGACCGGCCGCCCAGCCAGGACAGCCATGGACGTCCGGTCAGGCAGTGCGGATTCGGTATGCAGCGCCAGGCGATGAGATCCAGCGCCACCCCCATCGCGGCGAGGACGTACAGCATGGTCAGGGTGAGGGCCAGCAACCGGCACACCGCCTTGAGCCCTGCCCCGGAGGTGCCGCGGCTGGCCGGTCGCATCCAGATCGCGACGTTGCACAGCATGAACGGCAGCAGGAACACCAGCGACAGCGTCCGGACCAGGGTGCCCGAGGGCAGGTCACTCCAGCGGTACGCCTCCAGGGTCACCCCCGCCGGGCCCTCGGCATCCGGATAGCCGGGGCGCGGGCGGTAGAAGCCGCCGTTGGCGTCCCCGGCGACCTGGTGGCTGTGCGGGCGGTCCAACACCTGCTCGGCCCCGGCGCCGGACACGCCGTGTACCCGCAGCTCCACGACGTCATCCGACGTCCCCGGTGCACTGGTCATCGGCCTCCTCGGGACGTGTCTGCCGGCCCGGCCCGTGACCGGCGCCCACGATGCGGCGTCGCTGGTCTACCCGTCCCGACGACGGCCACGCCTGCCCGGTCCGCGGCGGCACGTCGAACGCCTGTACTGCTACACCTGGCTGCCTGCGGCGTTGTGCTTCGCAATCAGGTTCGGGAGTTCGTCCAGCGAATCGATGCGGAACAGGCACTGCTCGGACACGGTCGGCATGTCGAGAATGTGACCCCACGGGCCGCGCCGGATCAGGCACGTCTCCATGCCGGCCTCCGTGGCCGGGCGTACATCGTTGTCGGGTCGATCGCCGACGTACAGGATCGATGCCGCATCGCCACCGCCTTCGCGAACGACCCGCTCGAAGAAGGCCGGTGACGGCTTCGCCACGCCCCAACCGTCCGACGTGCCGATCACGTCCACCGGGAGGTCGAGAGCGCGGAGGATCGTCTCGGCATGAGTGGGCTGGTTGCCGGCCAGGCCCACGAACAAACCCTGATCCTTCAAGGAGGCCAGGCACGGTCGCGCGTCGGGGTAGAGATCCTCTTCACCGAACGACTCCGGTTTGCCGGCGGCTGCTCGGCGCTCGCGCTCGGCCGCGAGATCGAAACCGGGCCGGAAGACCCGGAACGGTTCCTGCCAGTCCAGACCCCGGGCGATCGCCGCACCGAAGACCGCCGAAAAGGTGTGCCGTGGCACGCCGAACCAGTCCGCCCAGGTCTCGAACTCGCGGGACTCGTCGAGAATCGTCCCGCCGACATCAAAGAAGACGGCGTCGATCAATTGCGTTCCTCCGTCACGGCCGCGCTGCCACCGGATCATAGACGGGGATCATCGGGACCTCGCGGCCGTGCGTGACGGCGGCCCAGGGGGCCGGATCGTGGGCGAGGTCTTGAAATCCTACTTTCCCGGTAGGAATATTGGCGGACCGTCGGTCTCCCTCCTCTCCCGAAGGAACCCCCATGAGCAACCGAGATCCGCTACCCCCGCCCACCGCGCCCGAGAGCCGGTTCGCCCTCAACGAGGACTGGGTCGCCACGATCCTGGGCCTGGCGCTGCTCGGCCTGGTCCTGATCGGCGCGATTCCCGCCGGGCTGGTGCCCTGATGGCCGCCGATGCCACCCGCCCCACTCCGGCCGCTGCCCCGGCCGAGGACACGCAGAAGGCGTCCGGCGCCACCGCGACCGAAACCGCGCCGGCATCCGCCACCGACCCCGAGCCGGCGGCGGCACCCGCCGACCCGGCCGCCGTGCCGCCCGCTGCGGTGGCGTCGCGCCCGGGCTCCTTCTGGGCCTGGACGGCCGCCGGCCTGCTGGTCGTGATCGCCCTCGCCGCGCTGACCCGCTACCTCGAACAGAACGTGCCCGAGTGGGCGGCCGGCACGGCACTGGAGGACATCGCGGCGGCGATCGAGTACCCGGTGTACGCCATCCTGCTGGGCCTGCTGGGCAACCTCGTGGTGACGCTGACCGGGCTGCGGGACCGCATCGCCGCCGCCTTCCGCACCGAGTTCTTCATCAAGACCGGCTTGGTGCTGCTCGGCGCCTCGATCAACCTGGCCGTCATCGCCAGCGCCGCGGGACCGGCGATCGCCCAGGCGGTCCTGCTGATCAGCGGGGTCTTCCTGTTCACCTGGTGGCTGGCCGGGCGGCTCGGTCTGGAGGACAAGCTGCGCGCCCTGCTCGCCTCCGCCGTGTCGATCTGCGGGGTCAGCGCGGCCATCGCCGCGGCCGGCGCGGTGCGGGCCCGCCGTGAGCAACTCGCGTACACGGCGAGTCTGGTGATCGTCTTCGCGCTGCCGTCGATCTTCCTGCTGCCCTGGCTGGCCGACCTGCTCGGGCTGGAGCCGGCGGTGGCCGGGGCGTGGATCGGCGGCAACATCGACACCACGGCGGCGGTCACCGCCGCCGGAGCGTTGGCCGGCGAGGAGGCCCTCCAGATCGCCAGCATCGTCAAGGTCACCCAGAACGCGCTGATGGGGGTGGTCGCGGTGGCGCTCACCGCGTACTTCGCGCTGCACGTCGAGCGCCGGGCCGGCGCGGCCCGTCCGGGGCTGGGCGAGCTGTGGCGGCGATTCCCGAAGTTCGTGCTCGGCTTCGTCGCGGCCTCGGTGATCGCCACCTGGTACCTGGACGTGGCCGGCGCGGACGGCAAGGCGACCATCGCCGTCGTGAACGACCTGCGGGTCTGGTTCTTCATCCTGGCCTTCGTCAGCATCGGCCTGGAGGTCCGGGTGGCGGCACTACGGCAGGCCGGGTGGCGGCCGGTGGCGGTGTTCGGCGGGGCCACCCTGTTCAACCTGGTCCTCGCGCTCGGCCTGGCCTCGGTGCTGTTCGCCGGGTTCACCATCAGCTGACGCCCCGGCCCGCCGGTCAGCTGGCCCGGCGGGTCGGTCGGCACGCCTGGCGGCCGGTCAGCTCCTGTGGCGGGCGAAGAAGTCGGCCAGCACCCGGGTGTGGGTGGAGAACGCCAGCTCGGTGGGCTCGGTCAGCACCAGCCATTCGGTGGCTTCCGCCGTCGGCGCCGACGGCGGAAGCTCTGCGGCGGGGCGTGCCGGCAGCTCACCGAAGATCATCATGGTGCCGCCGGCCGGCGCGCTGTGCACCGCGACCACCTCCGCGTCGGCCGGGTCGGCGAGCAACCCCGTCTCCTCCCGCAGTTCGCGGACCAGCGCGTCCCGCCACTCCTCGCCGTACTCGATGAAACCGCCGGGCAGCGCGAGCAGCCCGCGGGCGGGTTCGATGTCGCGCCGGACGACCACCACGCCGAACCCGGTGGCGGTACGCACCGGCAGCACCGCCACGGCGACCGGCAGCGGGTTGCGCCAGACCGTCTGGCCGCAGGCCGCGCAGAGCCGGGGCCATTCGGCCGCCGCCGGGTAGGCGGTGCCACAGTACGAGCAGTGCGAGTACGCCACGCCGGTCATGGCGCTGCACGTTACCGGTCAGCCGGCGCGGATCAGCCCTCCGGGGCGGCGGTGTGGTTGAAGATCAGGGCTTCCCGAGGCGGGCGTTGCCGATCGCGTCCATCCGGCCCCACCGCCCCGGGATGCCGAGCAGTTCGACCCGGCCGAACCGTTCCGGGATCTCCGGGTGCACCACCAGGTGCTCGCCGTACGGCTGCAGACCGAGCAGGGTACGCAGCAGCAGGAACGTGGCGCCGGTCGCGGACGCCTGCGGGCTGTTCGCCGCCGGGTACGGCACCGGATAGCGGGTCAGGTCCCGGTCGTAGCCGGCGAACGACTCCGGCATCCGCCCGGCGAAGTGCTGGGCCGCGTCCACCACGGCCTCGGCGATCACACCGGCCTCCCGCCGGAAGCCGTACCGCCGCAGCCCCGCGGCGATCAGCGAGTTGTCGAACGGCCACACCGTGCCGACGTGGTAGCCGAGCGGGTTGTAGCGGACCTGCCCGGTGGCCAGGGTCCGTACCCCCCAACCGGAGAACAGCCGCGGCCCGAGCAGGTGGCCGGCGACCGCGGCGGCCCGGGACTCGTCCACGATGCCGCTCCACAGCAGGTGGCCCATGTTGGAGGCCAGCGCGTCCACGGAGTCGCCGTCGGGGCCGAGCGCCAGCGCGAAGTACTCGCCGCCGCTGATCCAGAAGTCCCGGTTGAACCGCTGCTTGAGCTCCGCCGCCTCCCGCTCCAGGCGGTCGGCGTACGCCGGATCGCCCCAGAGTTCGCGGGCCAGCCGGGCGCCGCGTCGCTTCGCGTCGTACGCGTAGCCCTGCAACTCGCAGGTGGCCCGGAGCAGCCCGGGCAGCCGGCCGTCGCGGTAGCAGATCGCCTCGGGGGAGTCCTTCCAGCAATGGTTCTGCGCGCCGTTCTTGTCGTTGCGCCGGTGATACCAGAGGTAGCCGTCGCCGCGCAGGTCGCCGTACTCGTCGATCCAGTGCAGCGCCGCGCGGGCCGCCTCCTCGAGGTCCCGGACCAGGGCGGCGTCGCCGGTCCAACGCTCGTACTCGTCGAGCAGTACCACGAACAGCGGGGTCACGTCCGCCCCGCCGTAGTACGGCGACTGCGGTCGCTCCTCGAAGGCGGCCATCTCCCCGTACCGCAGCTCGTTGATCATCTTTCCGGGCTCCTCGTCCCGGTAGTCGTCGAGCACGGAGCCCTGGAAGACGGCGAGCATGCGCAGTGTCGTGGCGGCCAGGTCGGGGACGAAGGGCAGCGCCTGGTAGCTCGTGAGGATGCTGTCCCGGCCGATGATGGTGGCCGACCAGGGCAGCCCGGCCGCCGGCATCGTCTCCCCGGGCAGCGCCAGCGGGGAGAAGCGCAGGCCGGCGAGATCCACCAGCCCTCGCTGGTAGGTCATGGTCAGCGGCGCCCAGTCACAGCTCAGCTGGGGTGCGGCGGCGATCCATCGGCGCAGGTCGTGGTGCAGTTGGCCATCGAGATCGCTGGGCGGGCGCCGGGCCGTCCCACCCTGACCGTACGGCTGCCCCAGCCGGTCCCGGACGTCCTTCCCGTCCGGGCGCAGCACCAGGCACTTGACCTGCAGCGTCGTGCTCCACTTGCCCTGCCGGTCGACCCGGATCCGGAACGTCAACCCGCCCTCGTCGAGCTGGGCCGGCTCGCTGCTGAAGACATCCGTCACCCGGTGGAACTTCTCCCGCCGGTACCCCAGCCGCAGGCAGCCGTCCGACACCTCCCGATAGCCGCGTAGCGCCGACGCCTGCGGCCAGACCACGCTGTAGATCGGCGCGAAGTCGCTGTCCACGTCGATCCGCAGGACGTACTCGGCCGGCTCGCCGGTGTGGTTGAGCACGGTGAGGCGTTCGGTGAAGCTGCTGTCCGAGATCCACCGGTCGCGGATGACGGAGATCTTCGCGTCCACGTAGTGGGTGGGATGGCCGGGCACCAGGAAGAACCGGATCTCGTAGTAGCTGGGCTCGTGCACGGCCAGCGGGTGCAGCTGCTCCCCGTCGAGGGTCAGCCGCCAGGTGGCCAGGAATCGGGTGTCGAAGGCGAAGAAGCCGCTCGGGTTGGTGGGGCTGAAGGCCATGTCCCCGTTGTCCTCGCTGAGCGCGAAGATGTTGCCGTCGAGGATGCGGACCAGCTTCTTCACCGCCGTTACCGACCCTCCGCCGGGCCGGCGTGACCGGCCACGGCCCGGGGATGGCGCGCACCGGGCGGTGGTGCGAACAGCCGTTCCAGCATGATCACGAACCGGAACTCGCCGTCGGCGGTGAAGTCGTTGCGCAGCCACGCCGGCAGCGGCTTCAGCTCGCCACGCGCCATCCGGAGGAAGAGCGCCTCGTCGGTCTGGATCACGGTGTCGGCGTCGTCCGCCCCGCCTCGGGACACCATGACCTGTCCCCGGTCGATGGCGACCAGCCAGTGGTCGACGCCGTCGGGACCGGCCAGGTCGAAGCGGACGGTGCCGGAGACCTGGCGCAGCATCCGCCCCCCGCCGCGGGTGAGATCGTCGAAGAAGTCGCGCACTGCCTCCGACATCGCACACCTCCTCCGGGCCGTGGCCGGCGGCGGCTGGCACCGGACGGCCTGACCTGGCACGGCGGCGTAAGGGGCGGCCAGGCTTCACCGCATATGTCACCTTAGCGGCTTTGATCCGCTTACGGGTGGTCTCCGGCAGTGGGGGCGGGCCCCGGTCCCACCGCGGCCATGGAGATTGCCGTTGGTTTCCGATGCCGGTGGGCCTATGGTGGTTCGATGCATTCCGCCGCCCTGCTGGACCGCGTCGCCGTCGCCACGGCGGCGTCGGTGCCGGCTGCCCCCCGCGGGCAGTACGCTGCGGCGGCCCGGCCGGGTTGGCTCTCTGTGCAGGCCGGTCACGGCCTGCCGAGCCCCGCCGGCCGGAGCCCTCCGGAAACCGTTCATCCATCAGGGACGGCCAAGGGCGAAGCTACTAGCTTCGGCCCTTTTCTATTTTCCGGAGAGGGATCCGAGATGAGCACCGACACATACGACCAGAAATGGCTCACCGAGTTGCAGGCGACGCTGACGCACGAGTTCGAGGCGCAGACGGCGCGGCTGACCCAGTTGACGGCGGACACTGGCGACCCGGCCGAGGCACACACCAGCGCGGCGATGATCGCGGCCACCCGGCAGAGCCTGGAGCAGATCTCCGGCGCGCTGCGACGCCTGACCGCCGGCAGCTACGGCAGCTGCGAGAAGTGCGGCACGACGATTCCACGGGAGCGCCTGGAGATCCTGCCGCACGCCCGGTTCTGCGTGCCCTGCCAGCAGAAGCACAACGGCTGACCCGACGCCGGCTGCCGCCCCGGCGCTACCGGTGCGGCAGCCCGTCGTCGTCGCCGAGGGAGTCAACCGGCGCGGCGGTGCCGGTTGGCCCGGCGGCACCGGTTGGCCCGGCGGCACCGGTTGGCCCGGCGGCACCGCCACTGCCGAGCGGCGCGGGGGCGGCGGCGCCGAGCGGACCCGGGCCGGTGCCGGGCAGGCCCGGTGTGGCGATGACACCGAGCGGCGCGGCCGGCTCGGCGATCAGGCTGGCGGTGACGGTGGCGGTCATGCCGTCGGGCCGGCGGGTGAGGGTCAGCGCCCCGGTCAGGTGGTGGGCCAGCCAGAGCCCCCGGCCACCCGGAGTGTTCGTCGCCGGCAGGTTGACCGCCAGGTCGCTGCTGCCCGAGCCGTGATCGGTCACCTCGCAGACGAGAAGGTCGGCGCGCCGGAACAGGTCGAGCCGGCCATGGCCGCCGCCGTGCAGCACGGCGTTGGTGACCAGCTCGTGCACGGCCAGGACGAGATCCTCGGCCGCGTCACCGCCGAGGCCCGCGGCGGCGATCCGCGCGGCGAGCAGGTGCCGCAGCGGGGTCACCGTCTGCGCGGTGAAGGGCTGGGACAACAGGGAGGTCACCTCGCCGTCACCGGGGGACGGGCCGCTCGGGCCACTGGCGTCCGGTCGGCCGAGGTTGCTCATGCTGGCAGGTTACGTCCTTTGGCGGCGTCCGCGACCTTTGCCGAACGGCAACGATCCGGCTGCCCGGCCTGGACCGGGTACGGATACCGTGGCGAAATGCCACAGCTCGCCGCGATCGTCATCCACTGCCACGACCCGTACCTGATCGCGTCCTTCTGGAGCACGATCACCGGTCTGCCCGTCACACCCGAGGACCGTAGCAAGCTCGCCGAGCGTTCGCTGGGGCCGACCGAGTCGGTGCTGCTGAGCGACCCGACCGGCAGCGGCCCCGACATCTGGATCGCGCCCGCCCAGGACCTGCCGCCGATGGGCCGGATCCACCTGGACCTGGTGATCGAGGACGGAGACCTGGAGGCGGCCGTGGCCGCGGGGGCCACCGTGGTGCGTACGCTGCCGCGCTGGACGGTGCTGGCCGATCCGGAGGGCAACGAATTCTGCCTGTTCCGCCGGCACTCCTATGGGTCGTTAGCTGCTGAGGTCGATCGTATCAGCTACTGGCATCGATGGGATGGGGAGCGATCCGATGGTACGGCGGGGAGGCCGGGTCGGGAAACGGGTTCGGTTCGACAGTAAGGACGCGCTGCTGGCCGGTGGTGTCGAGGTGCGGGCGTTGCGGTATCAGCGGGCCAGTCAGGACAAGAAGGAGCAGGGTAAGAGCGTCGGCGATCAGGGGAAGCTGAACCTTGCCGAGTTCGGGCCGGAGGGCGAGCAGAACGCGGCGTAGGCCGCTGGACGCCACGAGCGCCGGGCGGGCTGCCACGCCCAGCTTCTATATCAGGCCGCCCCTGGCTAGCCACAGCCCTCGGCGTCCGGACCTGTGTGAGGCGGGTGGAGCTACCTGAATCACCCTCGGCTGATGGCTGGGTCGGTGTCGCTGAATCGGATCAGTAGCCAGCGGGGGTTGAGAGGCGGAAGCTGGTCGGCTCCGAAGGAGAATTTTGCGGGTAGCCTTCGGGGTAGCCGCGCCGCACGGACATGCGCCTGTATCTTATACACATCTGACGCTGCCGACGATCGCATA
>NZ_POTY01000060.1 GCF_003236315.1 Micromonospora craterilacus | reverse complement strand
TGTGGCGGTTTGGAGTCTCCCCCCGCAGGGCGACTCCGAAGGGCCAACCTTCATCTCCTGCACAGCACCGCATAAAGTCGCTCTACCTACATCAAGCTCCTCCTTGCGTTCGTGGCACACCTTGATCTTTAACCTGTCCGGCGTGGTCGGGATCCGTAGACTTCGTTTCTTCGTGGCTGGCTCCGTCGGCTTGGTCGTGGCCGCGGTATGGACGTCGTGGCGCGAGGCGGGCCGGGTGTTGCGACGGCCGGGTGGGCGCCCCGAACGCAACGGCAACGGCGCGCCGGCGACGGTCGCCAGGTGGTTCGCATGGTGGCACCTCCGGCCCGCCACGTTCTTGACCTGCTGTAACGCAGACGGTGATCGAACGGCACTGTTGATCACCTCGTCCACCCATCCGTCGTAGCGCAACCCGATCAGCATGATGTGGACTCCGGCGCCGGGTGGCCCGCTCTGAAATCCCTCGGTATTCAGCGTTGCTATCTACCGGTACCTAGCGTTACCGTGTACCGGTAGTCAGCGTCGCTGGGTAGCGAGGGGATGATGGCATGGGCAACCAGATGACAGAGATGCTGAAGGGCACTCTCGAGGGCATCGTCCTGGCGATTCTGGCCCGCAGATCCGCATACGGCTACGAGATCACCGCGTGGCTGCGCGACCGCGGATTCTCGGACATCGCGGAAGGCACCATCTACGCGCTGCTCGTCCGCGTCGAGCAGCGCGGGTTCGTGGACGTGGAGAAGGTTCCCTCCGAAAAAGGGCCCCCACGGAAGGTGTACTCGCTCAACGCGAAGGGGCGAGACCAACTCGCCGAGTTCTGGAGGACGTGGAGCGTCCTCGCGGAGCGCATCGAGCAACTCCACCACAACGACAACCAACACGACGAAGGAGCATGAGCATGGCCGCGAAGTGGATCGAGACGCTCGTCGGGTCCCTTGAGCAGAAGAGGCAGTACAAGCAGCACATGGCCCGAATCGAGGCCCTGCCGGAGCCCTATCGCAGCGCGGCCAAGGCTCTTCAGCGGTACTTCATGTACCACGGAGGGATCCTCGACGGCGACACGCTCGTCACGATGCTCGGCGACTTCGTCGACCTCTGGGAGCGTGCGGTCGCCGACGGAACGCCGGTCCGCGCAATCGTCGGCGACGACCCCGTCGAGTTCGCCGAGACGTTCGCGCAGGCGTACTCCGGCAAGCAGTGGATAGACAAGGAACGCGAGCGCCTCCGGAAGGCGATCGCCGCCGCCGCCAGCGACAACGGCGAGGAGAAGAGCGCATGACCACCAAGACGCGCGAACCCGCGATCAGGGTGCGGGCCATCACGAAGTCCTACAAGGACCTGCACGTGCTGCGGGGCGTCGACTTCGACGTGGCAGCCGGGAGCATCTTCGCCCTGCTCGGCTCGAACGGCGCCGGAAAGACCACGCTGGTGCGGATCCTGTCGACGTTGCTGAAGGCGAACACCGGCACCGCGACCGTCCACGGCTTCGACGTCTCCTCGGCCCCGGGCGACGTACGCAAGTCGATCAGCCTGACCGGCCAGTTCGCCGCAGTCGACGAAGTGCTCACCGGCAGGGAGAATCTGGTCCTGGTCGCGAAGCTCCGCCATCTGAAAAACCCGGATGCGATCGCCGACGACATGCTCGCCCGTTTCTCGCTCACTGATGCCGGGAACCGCCGGGCGGCGACGTACTCGGGCGGCATGCGCCGGCGGCTGGACATCGCGATGAGCCTTGTCGGCAACCCGCCGGTCGTATTCCTCGACGAGCCGACCACCGGCCTCGACCCGCAGGCCCGCACCGAGGTCTGGCAGACGGTGAAGCAGCTCGCCAAGGATGGCACGACCATCCTGCTGACCACCCAGTACCTCGACGAGGCCGAGCAGCTCGCCGATCGGATCGCGGTCCTGCACAAAGGCACGATCATCCAGAACGGCACCCTCGCCGAGCTGAAGCAGCTCCTCCCGTCCGCCAAGGTCGAGTACGTCGAGAAGCAGCCGACCCTCGAGGAGGTCTTCCTCGCCCTCGTTGGGGACACCAGTGACACCGCCGACGAGGCAGCCATGTCCGCAGGAGAGGAATCCCGATGACCGCCCACGTCCTCAGCGACACCGGAACCCTCACCGGCCGCTCCCTGCGTCACATCCTCCGCAGCCCGGACACCATCATCACCACAGCGGTCACCCCGGTCGCGCTGATGCTGCTCTTCGTGTACGTGCTAGGCGGAGCCATCAACACCGGATCCGACGAGTCGTACATCAACTACATGCTCCCGGGCATCCTGCTCATCACGATCGCATCCGGCATCGCCTACACGGCGTACCGCCTGTTCCTCGACATGCGGGGCGGCATCTTCGAGCGCTTCCAGTCGATGCCGATCCCACGACCCTCCGTGCTCTGGGCGCATGTCCTGACCTCGCTCGTCGCCAACCTGGCCTCGATCGTGATCGTCACAGGCGTCGCGCTGATCATGGGGTTCCGCACCGGCGCATCCGTAGCCGACTGGCTCGCCGTCGCCGGCATCCTGATCCTGTTCACCCTCGCCCTCACCTGGATCGCCGTGATAGCGGGCCTGTCCGCCAAAACCGTCGACGGCGCGAGCGCCTTCAGCTATCCGCTGATCTTTCTGCCCTTCATCAGCTCGGCGTTCGTCCCGACCGACTCGATGCCGGGCCCGGTCGCGTGGTTCGCCGAGAACCAGCCGGTAACGTCCATCGTGAACACTCTCCGCGCGCTGTTCGCGCAGCAACCCGTCGGCAACGACATCTGGATCGCCCTCGCCTGGTGCGCCGGCATCCTCGTGGCCGCCTACGCCGCCGCGACAGCGATCTACCGCAAGAAGATCAGCTAGCCGATCGCAAGAAGACAGCGCCGCATCCGCATGGATGCGGCGCTGTCCCCTGCGCAGGTCTGCCACCCTGCGCGCGGCACCAGGCTGAGCGGAATCCTCCCGCTCTGAACTACGAGGCGGCTCGGGCCGCTGGCCCACGTCGAGCGGCGACCGCCCTCGCTGTCAGGCCGGCAGGGCCGGGCCGTGCAGCCCCACCAGGCCGGGCACGGCGGCGCGGCCCAGCTCGCTGCCGGTGGCGGCGTCCTGCCAGCTCACCGCGGCGTGCTGGCCGACGTAGAGGCGGCTGCCGTCGGGGCTGAGCACGAGACCGGCGACTGGGTCGCGGACCGGCCACTCGGCACCGGCGGCGAGGCCGTCGAGCGCCACGGTCCGCACCTGCGAGCCGGCGCCGACGAACAACCGGTCGCGGTCGGCCGCCGCGTACGCGGGTCCGGTGGCGGCGGCGAGCTTGGCGGTGCCGCGTACGGTCAGCTCCTCGGTGGAGATCTCCGCGACGGTGCCGGAGGTGACGTCGACGACGAACAGCCGGCTGCCGTCCGGGGTGATCGCCATCGCGTGACCGTCGGCCGGGCCCTCCCCGAACGGGTGCGGCAGGTCGACGCAGTACGCCCAACGCTGGTCCAGGTGCAGGGTGTGCACGAAGGCGTGCACGTCGCTGCCCGGCCGCCCGCTGATCCGGTCCCGGGTGTGCTGGTGGTCCGGCTGGTGGGTGTAGAGCGTGTAGAGCACGGTACGGTTCGGCGCCAGCACCGCCTGGCGTCCGTCGCCGCGCATCTCCTCCTCCGCCCCCGTCGGGATCACCGCCTTGTCGCGGGTGACCAGCGGTTCGGGCTTGCCGGTGGCAAGGTCGACGACGCGGACCCGGTAGCGGTCCGGCGCGTTCGGCGGCAACCATTCGAGGACGAAGAGCCCGGCGAGGTCGTTGGTGAACGCCTCCGGGACGAAGTTGCCCGGCAGCCGCAGCTGCTGCCGGACGCCACCGGCGTCGGCGATCAGCACCGGGGTGACGTCCCGCCCAGCGGGGCGTTCCTTGGTGGCACTGACCTCCTCGGTGGTCAGCGCCACGGTCGTACCGTTGGTGGAGACGGTCTGCGGCAGCCAGCGGCCGGGCAGCTTGACCTGGTCGGAGATGCTGCCGGTGGCGGCGTCGATCCGCCAGAAGGCGGTGTCGGCACCGTCGGGCGCGCTCGCGTAGACCAGCCGCCCGTCGCTGCTGGCGACCGCGTGCGGGATGATCTGCCGGTCGGCGCCGCGCAGCACGCCGAGCCCGCCGTCGAGATCGACCAGCAGCGGGTCCGGCAGCTGGACGTTGGTGGCGGCCGTGCCGCGGACGGCGTCGCAGCCCACAAGCGCGACGGCGCCCGCACCGGCCAGCGCGGTCAGCAGGGTACGGCGGGAAACGGTGGCCTTCGGCATCATGACCGGGTGACACCGCTCGTCGAATCGAGGTTCCGCCGGTATGGAACCCCAGCCGCGCGGGTGGTGTCATGACAGTGATCCCCACCGGAGGTACCACTGGACGACGAGGAGTTCGTCACCCGCGCGCAGGCCGGTGACCAGGAGGCGTACGCGCTCCTGGTCGCCCGACACACCGCGTCCGCGTACCGGACGGCGGTGCTGCTCGGCGCGGGTTCGGATGCGGAGGACGTCATCCAGGAGGCGTTCGTGAAGGCGTACCGGAAGCTCTCCCGCTACCGCGGAGACTCATCCTTCCGCTCGTGGCTCCTGGCGATCGTGGCCAACGAAACCCGCAACCTGCACCGGTCGCGGGACCGCCGCCAGGGACTGGTGCTGCGGGCGGCAAGGGTGGACCCCGGCGCGGACATCGCCGAGGACGACGCGGTCGGCGGGGTCCTCGCCGGGGAGCGCCGGGCCGCGCTGGTACGGGCGCTGCGATCGCTCCCGGCCAAGGACCGCGAGGTGATCGTCTGCCGGTACTTCCTCGACCTGAGCGAGGACGAGACCGTGACGATGCTGGGCTGGCCCCGGGGCACGGTCAAGTCACGGACCTCCCGGGCCCTGGTGAAACTGCGCGGCCTGCTCGACGCCGAGGTGGTCAGCCGTCATGGATGACCTGGAGCGGGAGCTGCGCGAACTGTCCACCTGGCTGGAGACACCCGAACCACCCGACGTGACGGCCCAGGTCCGCGCCCGGCTCGCCGCCGAGCCCGGCACCGCTCCGGCACGCCCGCGCTGGTGGCGGCGCCGATGGCGGTACGCGGTCGCCACGGCACTGGCCGCGCTGCTGATCGCCCTGCTGCCACCCGGGCGGGCGGCGCTCGCCGACGCGGTAACCGGGCTGCTGCGCTTCGCCGGGATCACCATCAGCACGTCGTCCGCCCCTCCGCCGACCGGTACGCCGTCGCCGCTGCCCGCGCAGCGCCCAGCCGAGCTGGACGAGGCGCAGCGCGTGGTGCGGTTCCCGATCCGGATGCCGACAAAACTGGGCCCGCCCGAGCGGGTGCTGGTGGCCGACCCGGACGGCACCGGCAGCCACCGGGTGGCCACCCTGCTCTATAACGGGGGCGAGCTACGCCTCGACGCGTACGACGGTCGGATCGACGGGGTCTTCTTCAAGCAGGCCGGCGGGTCGGGCGCAGAGTGGACCCTGGTCGACGGCCAGCAGGCGGTGTGGGTAGGCGGCCCACACCCGGTGTCGTACGTGGACCGTTCCGGCACGGTCCGCGAGGAGAGCGCCCGCCTCGCCGCCGCGACCCTGATCTGGCAGGAGAACGGGGTGACCTACCGCCTCGAAGGCCAACTGACCATGGCCGAAGCAGTCGAGATCGCGTCCTCCCTGGAGTAGCGAGCGGCCGCCGAGCGCCCCGAGCGATCAGCATTCACCTATGCGGAAGCACGCCATTGGTCCCCGCCGGGATCACACCGCATACGCGGTGAGCAGGCCGCCGCCGTCCTGCTCACCGCCAAGAGCGAGGGGTCACCTCCGCGTACGCGAAGCAGCGCGAGGCCACCTGGGCCGCCCGTAGCCCCGGGGATCGCCCCCGTGTGCGCAGGGAGCAGGTGCAGGTCGTGGCGACGGCCCTGGCGCCCATCGGATCATCCCCGCATGCGCGGGGAGCAGACGGCCGGAAGCCAGTGCCGCCGGTACAGGTTGGGATCATCCCCGCGTGCGCGGGGAGCAGTGCCAGTACTGCGCGGTCCGGACGCCCGGCGGGGGATCACCCCCGCGTGTGCGGGGAGCAAATGGTGGGGTAGACGGTGGTGTCGGTGAAGCCGGAATCACCCCCGCGTGCGCGGGGAGCAGGCTTTCTGACCTGGGCTTCCGGAGATCAACTGTGCCGCCGGCGGCGCATAGTTGACCGGGTCGCTGCCGGCGGAGTCATACGCATCCCCGGGTAGCCTCAGGCCGTACGGGCCGGGGCGAGGCTGATCAGCCCGCAGCCGTACGCCTTTCCGTGGCCGATGCCCTGCCGCACGGCTGCGCGGAAGGCGTCCGCATCCGTGACTATCAGGTGCCCCTCGAACCGTACCGGCTGAATGGTGATCGGACCTCGATCGCCGGAGCGGGGTTGTCCGGCCTGGGTGAGGCACGGTGACGGTGACACGTCCGGCTGGCCGTTGTACGCGGTCGGCACCACAAAGCCATGCTGGCCCCCTTTCCGGATCAGCCACTCGATCTGTTCCTCGGGCTTGTGCCGGGCGATCCGCATGCCGCGTCGGCGCTTGGCACCCTCTGGAGCTGGCTGTTTCCGGTCTGCGGTACGGACGACGCTACGGGTCGGGTTTCCTACTAAGCGGAACGCGAAGCGCCGCCCAGCGGTGATGGCGTCGAGAAGCGGTTGCAGGCTGCGCACCTGGGCCGGCTCGGTGAGGTAGTCGCCGGCCAAGCGGCTCCAGTCGGGCTTGGAGTCGCTCTGCACGTACTGAACGAAGCCGCGGTGGACGCTGTCGAGCCGCCAGAGTACGGCCTGGGACTGTCGTGCGGGGATGTCGTTCGACAGATCCGGCCATCCGGACATGACGGTCCGGTGCATCTGTCGGAGATCGGCGTGGTCTCGGCGGAAGTCCCGCGAGTACACGTTGACCGTCAACTTGCTGAGGTACACGGGGTGTCCTTCGTGGTGATCAGTTCGTCGGTCAGCGGTACGGATCCGAAACGGACCGTGCGGGCGGCGTACCGACGGTCGTCAGACTTGAATGACAGGGGGACGTCCATCCGCAGCTCGGCGGCCGGGTCTGCCGGGTCGCAGTCGATCACCGTTCGCAGTGGGTCCCGGTCGGCGCGCCTCCGCTCGGCCGTGCAGACTTCAGGTCGGTCTTCCAGCCACGGATGGGTGGCGAGGACCGCCTCCAGCGGCTGATCCGTCAGCCCCAGGCCCGTGCGGGCCTCGTCGTAATGGCCGCTGGCAACCAGTGGACGGGCTGGCGGAAAAGCGCGTCGGCCCAGGAACAGCGGCCAGACCGGTGCCCGCAGCGCATGCTGGATCTTGGCGAGCCGATCGGCATCCTCGCTTTCGAGTACGACGAGAAAGAGCGCATCAGCCAGGTAGTAACGATGACTGAGCGCGGTGCGATGGCCGCCGCCGGTCGTTGTCGGCACGTTCTGGGTGACCTGGTAGTCCCGTTCGAGGATCCCTTCCCGGTCCACCCGGATCCCCATTCGCAGCTGACTCAACTTGACCAGGGACGACGTTCTGTCACGGGGAATTCCGAGGGCGGCGGCGAGCAGGCCGACGACTCCGGACTTGGTCGGCTCCCGGGCGGTGTCGCGGATGCTGCCACGCGAGCGGGTACCCCAGGACTGCATCGGCGCGTCGAGGCAGAGCGCGAGCGAGTACACCGACACTGCCGTCAGACCTTCGTCGCGGCCAGCACCCGGGACACCAATTCGTGCCGGCTGGGTGCGACCTCCTTCTCGGCGAGACCGGCCACATCTGCGCTGATCGAGGCGGCTACCACCGCCCGCAGGTCGTCCTCGCCGTAGAACCGACGCAGCCGGTTGAAGTGGCCGAAGAGCTGTTGGGTCGAGGTCACCATCAGATCGTTGCCGGTCACCGGCTTGAGGAACGCGTTCGCCAGGTTCCAGGCACCCCTGTCGCGCGCAACCACCAGAAGCGTTTCGGGCGGGGTCAACGCCGCCGTCGAGTTCTGCTTGCCGCTCGGTACGGCGTCGATGAACGCCTCCAGCCATGCCCGAGTCGCCCGCGCCACCAGTTCGGTGTCGCCGCGCAGGTTCTCGGTGAGCTGATCGAGGTGCAGGTTGGCGTACCGGTAGTAGCAGGCGGAGTTGAAATCGACCGTGCCGATCATGTCGGCACCGGACTCGTCCTCCGGCTGGAGGTCGTCGACGGCGGTGTAGTAGTCGTACTCGTTGACCACGGCGTGGGTCGAGATCGCGTGAGCGACCTGGGACGCCGCGTTGACGCTGAAGTCCTTGTTGTCGGCGATCATGCGCCCGAAGAGCGCGACATCGACGACGCGGCTGGCATCGAGGATCCGGGCCGCTTCCTCCAAGGTCTGCTTGTCCGGCTTGACCTTGCTCTTCTTCTCCTCGGTGGCGTCCGCCTTCTTTTTCTCGGCCGCCTTGGCCCGGTCCGCCGCGTCGGAAGCCAGCCGATCCCAGTCACGCTCGCAGTAGTCGGCGAGGAGTTTCCCCGCCTCGTTGCCAACGAAGAGGAGGTACTCGGTCAGCGTCTTGCGCCGCTTGTCGAGCCCGAAGCCCAGGGCGAGCAGGCCCGACGACACGACGCCGACGGCCTCCTCGTGGTCCCGGTTGCACTCGTCCCTGAGTAGCCCAGCGGCTCTTTCAACCAGGCGCTTGGTTCGCACCCCGGTCTCGTCGGCCCCTAGGCCGTAGCTATTGAAGAGCAGACGCGCGGCTCGTTTGAGGGACTGGCTGGAGATACGGCCGCGTAGCTGGCCGCCGAAGGTGGCGGTCTTCGGCTGCCCGATGTCGTCCCGGTTCAGGTTGCTCACCGGGAATGACTGGAGCAGATGCAACTCAATGATCACGGGTTCTCCTGGTTAGGCATTGACCGGCTCGGCGGCAACGCCTTTGGCCGGCTCTGACTCGACGGTGGGAAGAGCCTTGGTAGTCCACTTCGGCCGGTGATAGTCCCTGGCCCAGCGCAGCCGGACCCGGTGCGCCTGTTCCGCTGACTCCTGCATGTCGACGATGTCGGTGAGTAGGCGGTGGTAGTCGAGGGCGACGTCTTCAGCGCGCAGCAGCTGGATGGCCTGCCGGAGGTAGTGCGGCAGCGCGGGAAGGTCGACCGAGAGCAGTTGGGTAAAGCGCCGCGCTGCGGACGGACGCTTTTCAACCAGGTCACGCATTGCGTTACCGAGGGAACGCCCTCGGGTCGTCTTGCCATGCGGGTGCAGGGCGAAGAGTCCGGCCACGAGCAGCCAGTGCTGCTGCTCCCGCTCGGGAGGCTCATATGGGAAGACGATGTCGTACGCCTCGGCCTCCTGACGCCCGCCGGTGAAGGATCGCCGCAGCCGGGCCAGCGTGCGACGGGCGTCGGCGGACCTGCGCGGGCTGCCCGAGTCGGCGGCGTAGTGCAGCGCGTAGAGGCCTCGCACGAAGGCTTCTCGCCGCTGGTCCACGGTGAGTGGGGTGTTCATGAGTGGCGTCTCCTACTCGAAGTAGCGAACGAGGTAGCCGTGGTAGGTGTGGATCTCGTGTCTGAGCTGTTCGAGGAACTGCTCGTAGCACTTACCGGCGACCTCAAGGTTGCGTCCCTGCCGAAGTGAGCGCTCCGACCAACGCTCAGCGGCCTCGGTGGCGATCCGCCATATCGCCCGCTCCCAGCCGTCAGTGGCGGGCCTCGGGTTGATTCCTGCTTCCAGTGCTCGGGCAAGGGCTTGCAGGAAGGTATCGAAGGGTCCGGAGAGCAGCGGCCAGTACGCGAGGTCGAGACCAACGGACGCCGCCGCCTTGAACTGCGCGCGGTGCTCTCGATCCATCTGGTTGAGAGCGCTGCCGACGAGGTTGGCCAGCTCGATGCTGTGTCCGATGACCGGGCCGGCTACGGGATGGTCGGCACGGAGCAGGGCCACCGGCGCTGCGACCGTCTCCTCCATGGCCTGCTGCACGACCGAGCCCTTGCTATCGAGCTGCTGCCCGAAGACCCGCAGGGTGTAGACCGCGTTCCGGGGAATCACCCGGTCCATGACCATCCGGGCGACGTGGTCGAGGGTCAGCGGTCGCTGCCAGCGCCGTTCCTCGGACCCGACCGGAGCGAGGAGAAGCTCCTGGCTGAACCGCCACACCCCCCGGTGCTCCTGGAGGCGGACGGCATACCACGGGCCGTACTTGGGTTTGGTCGTTCCGCTCCTGGTGCTGCGTGCCTCCCTGATCTTCGGCCGGCGATGGGCCGCCATCCACTCGTTGTCCTCCAGCTCACCAGACAATCGGGTGCCAGGGGTGATCACCACGCGGTCGACGTACGTCTCACCGTCGACCTGCCGGGGCACCAGCCACACCCGGCGGGAAGGCCAGGTGAGCAGATCGGTCCACCCCTTCGGGGGCCGCTGCTCCGGCTCCGGACGGGGCGGCGGGGCCTCCCACGCAGGGCGGTCGTCCACATCAGTCTTTCGAGGGCTCTCACCTGGTTGATATGGCATGAGATTGAGCAGAAGCGTCTCCTTGAGCGTCCTGCCCTCCACCAGCACCATTCCCATGCTGTTGGCTGGTGCGGCCTGGGAAGACTTGTCCCTGGCGTACGGGGTCTTCATTCCGCCTGGGTCGTACGCCTGAAGGGTCACCAGCCACCGGGCCGCCTCGGCGGGCGAGAGGCGTACCTCGTCCTGGACGGTCGTGTGATCGAAAAGTGTGGTGTTGTTGCCGACCGCCCTGTGCGGCACCAGCTTCGCCGCGCTGGAGGCCGGAACACCGGACACCGCCGGGCACTGGAGGAACGGCCGCTCAGCATCGAACAACTCGAAGCGGTCGGCTTGCAGGCGTGGTAGCGGCTCGCCCGGCCGGGGAGTGGTGGGGTCAGGCAGGCTCTCCGCCCGCCACAACTCAGCCCATTCCTTCTCGTCAGCCGGGCCGTAGACCCGGTGCATCAGCGCCAGGACAAGCCGGTGCAGGGCGGCGGTCATCGGTGGGCTCTGCCCGAGGATGCGGCGGATGCGGTGCGATTCGCTCAGCAGCGTGACAAGGTCGACCTCGTCACGGGTGCCGTCCATTCGCACGACCGGCAGCCATGGCTGCTCGGTCAGGTTGAATCGCACTGGTTCATCCGTTCTGATCGTCGTAGTCAAGGTCCGCATCCGGGCCGGTGATCCGCAGGCCAACGGTCTCGGAGTAGCGCACCGACAAACCGCCAACACAACCGACGCCGTCCCGCACCACGATCGGGCGGGAGTCGTTGAGCCAGGGCGATGCGGCGAAGGCAGCCGGGACCGGAATCGCGCGCAGCGTATCGAGCACCACCGACAGAACTCCCTCAGCAGTGGTGAGGCGGACCGTGGAGTCCAACAACTCGGACAGCAGCTCGTGCTGTGGGATCTCCTCGTCGGCGAGGTCAACGGAAAGCGTGCCCGTCACCGGCACCGTCCGACCGTTCTCGTCGCACAGCACGACCACGTCGACCCAGTCGCTGAACGCCCGACTCTCGCCGTAATCACTCATAGCGGCGGCTCCGTCCGTCCGGCTTACGGGTCTGACCGGTGTAGCGCGGATGCCGGGTGAGTTCCAGCAGCGCATCCGGCTTGATCGGCGGAGGCAGGAAGAGTGCGCTCGCCATGTCCTGGTCGGCTCTCTGCGCCTTGTCGAGCTTTTCCTGCGCGTGCTGCCACCGCGTCTCCCACTCGACTGGGAATGTGATCCGGTCTGGTTCCGAGTAGACGGCGTCCACCAGTTCCGGCACCTCGTCCGGCGTCCTCAGATCCCGCCGGTTCCACAGCAGAGCCCAGGTACGCAGCAACAC
The DNA here is from genome assembly GCF_003236315.1 of Micromonospora craterilacus. Classification (GTDB taxonomy): domain Bacteria; phylum Actinomycetota; class Actinomycetes; order Mycobacteriales; family Micromonosporaceae; genus Micromonospora; species Micromonospora craterilacus. The sequence continues at coordinate 18,175 of NZ_POTY01000060.1, read as the reverse complement.
GGCGTCCTGGTAAGTGCGCGTCGTATGCGGCGGCCATACGGGACCCGCCTTCTTCTCGGTCACACCCACCAGAGCGAGGGTCGGTGGCGCGCCCAGATCGGTCCGACGGAAGCGATGCAGCCGCCCGGCCCGCTGGACCAGGCTGTCGACCGGTGCCAGGTCGCTGGCCATCGCGTCGAAGTCCAAGTCGAGGCTCTGCTCCAACACCTGGGTGCCGACGACGATGTACCCGGCCTGCGGAGCCCTGCTGCCGTTCAGGCCGAAGAGGTCGCGCAACTCCTGCTCGACCTTTGCTCGCGCCGCAGCCGCCAGTTGCCCGGTCAGAGATACAACCCGCGGACGCTCCGGCTCGGGCAGCTCCCCTATTGCTTCTTCGAGCAGCTCCACCGTGTGGTCGACCCGCCGGACGAGGTTGTGCACGACCGCCACACCGTGACCGCCCCGCGCCTGCCGCAGCACCCACCCGGTTAGGTCCGCATCGGCGAGCTGCAGCAGCTCGACACGCCGATCCGAATTGATACTCGACGCTTCCGCCTGCACGACGTCGGGCACGCCCTGATCGTCCAGCCAGACCGCGTGCGGGTAGGTCAGCGCGGGCAGGCACAGCTTGACCTGGTCGGGATGCGATCGTTTGGCACCGGCGTACCAGTGGCGAAACAGTTCCTCTCGGCGAATCCGGGGCAGAGTCGCCGACAGCAGGATCACCGGCACGCCGAGCCAACCCAGCCACCACAGGATCCGGTCCAGGATCGTCGACATGTACACCTGGTAGCTGTGCACCTCGTCAAGAACGATCACCCGGTTGGAGAGCCCCACCAGTGGCACCGGGGCCCACGGGGACCGGATGCCGCCTTGCAGCACGCGGTCGACGGTCCCCACGGCCAGCGGAGCAAGCAGCGCCTTGAGCTTGGTAAACCACTCCCGTACGGCAGCGTCCTGATTGCCGGCGGGATCGTCGGTGCCGACGTTCTCCGGGCTGATCGGCTCGGACCGAGCCATCCGGGCGCGCCGGTCGGCCAGGTGCTCGGCGGCCGTGCCGTGCAGAAGCTTGACCGAGAGTCCCGCGCCGAAGCCCGTCACCAGTTCGTCGACCTCGTCGAACATCTGGTTGCTCGTCGCCCGAGTGGGCATGGCGACGAAGAACCCGGCGAGCCGGAGCCGATCGATCAGACCGACGGTCGCCTGTAGGGCAATCTTCGTCTTACCCTCCCCCGTCGGCGCCTCGACGATCAGGATGCCCGGACGGTGCTTGGAGTCGAACGTCTGCTCGCAAGCCCGTTGCAGAGGACGGGGCTGCTGCCCGAAAAGCTTGGCGAAGCTGAGGTCACCGGCCGGCCCCCACCCGGACCACCCGAGTCGATCGACGACGTGCTCGACCGCACGGTCCCGAGCGAGTTGAAGGTAGGTCACCAGATCGATATCGCTGCCAGCATGGGTAGCCTTGCGGACCGACCCGGAGGCGATCCAGTCGCTCACCGTGGTCAACCCGGCGAGCGCGACCGCGCCGCCGGTCCCCAACCTCACCTCGGACCAGGAGACGGTACGCGGATCAGGCAGCCCCAACAGATCCGCCGTGCGGCAGAACAGTTCCTCGGCCCATCGTGCCCACCGCTGGCCGCCGTGATCCTGCACGGCGGACTCGGCGTTGAGCAGCACTTGGTCTGAGAAGAAGCTGCCGTGATGCGCGCCGACGGCCTGCGCCACAGTCCTGGCCGTGTCGGGCCCTGCTCCCCAATCGAGAAGAATCTGCCGGACGTGATAGCAAGTCAGGATGCCGTGGAACGTGTCGGTACGACCGCCCCCCGCTCTGATGCGAATCAGTCGGCTGGTCTGAGCAGCCGCCTCGGGCGGCAGAAGCTTGGCCGCGACGTCGACCCGCAGTGCCTGGAAAGCCGGTGAGAGCTTGCCGAGATCGTGCAGCCCACACAGCAGTCCAACCCACACAGCGGGTTGACCGCCAAGCGGTGCGAAGGCGGCGCTGAGTTCCGCGCGGCAAGCAGCACTGAGCAGCCGGTCGTAGAGCAACTCGGCAACGACCGCAGTGTCGATCGTGTGGCAGATCAGGGGATGCGGGACGGTTTCTTCGCCCTGCTTGGCGGCGCCGGCCTTGCCCCAGAAGATCCTTACGTCCACCTGCTCAGAGACCGGAGGGACCGAAGGCACGCTTACCCGCCCCGCTTCCGCTGCCAAAACTGCCTGCCAGCCGGCGAGCTGCGGCTGCCGGGCAGTGATTGTCGCGCACGGCAGCCGAGGACGACCGCTCTGACATGCATCATCAAGGGCACCTGTCAGGAAGGTGACATACTGTTGCATAGTCCCCGCTAGGCCGGGGGTGATCCATAGCTCGCCGACGCGGGCACGCCGTGGAGATCATTTCCCCGCGCCCTGCGGGGGTGGGGCCGAGGGAAGCCTCCCTCGGCCCACTCACCACCGAGAGATCACATTCGCACGATGATGTAGAAGATCAAGACCACCAGGCAAATCACCTCCACCTGCGGGAGAGTCACCGAGAGCTGGACGCTGGGGCGGACCGTCACTGTTCCTCCTCTTGAACTAGCTAGTCGAGGCGGTAACGCCTCAGTCGGTTTCCTGCAGATGCGCGAGCGACTGTAGCAAATGGACTGCGAGGCCCGCCTGACCAAGTGCGAGCGGTTCGCGGCACCCAGGAAAGTCGCCCTACCCTGCTTCGCCGTTTACTCCTCGCATACCCGGGGCGATCCCGGACACCGCCGACCTCCGGCCTGTCACAGTCGGCGTTCAGTCGACTACCGTGAATGCCCGCGGATAGCGCGTTCGTGGGCTTCATGGGGGAGGAAGATTGCGGCACGGTCGACGTTCGTCACTGACGCTGCAACTGTCCTTGCTCGTGGTTGCGGTCCTGCTCGAAGTAACAACGAGCCTCGCCACCGACGCCGCAACCAACTCGGGCTTGTTCACCTGGGTGCAGGCCATCGCCGGGCCCGCGCTGATCGTCTTGCTGCTGGTGCTGATCGGCGGCAACGCCCTGATCCTGTGGTGGGAGAACCCTCGTACCTCGAAACCAGTGTGGAACGGCGATCGCTCTCCCTACCCGGGCCTGGCGGCGTTCACCGAGCAGGACGCGGCGGTCTTCTTCGGTCGCGACGACCTGGCCGCGGACCTGGTCCGTCGCATGCATGTGCTCACCGCCGATCCGGCGACACGTTTCATCTGCGTCACCGGCGCGTCCGGCAGCGGCAAGTCGTCTCTGGTGCACGCCGGCGTCGTGCCTCGACTCCGCAGGCACCGGTGGCATGTGTTCTCCTCGCTTGCCCCGGCCGGCGAACCCGTCGGACGGCTCGCGACGCTGGCTGCGAGCCTGACCGGCGGGCAGCGGCAGGCCGCGCTCCGCGAGATGTGGTCGAACCCCAACGCCTTCGCCGAAGCGGTACGCGCCTGGCGGGTCAAGGCCGGCAACCGGCACGGGCGGGTGTTGTTGGTTGTCGACCAGATGGAGGAATTGGTCACCTTGTCCGGTCCGGTCGAGCGGAGGTTGTTTCTCGACCAGGTCGCCACGGCCCTCGGCGCGGATCGCCGGCTGTGGGTGGTTGCGACGCTTCGCATCGAGTTCCTGGCTGAGCTGCTCGCCGGTGAGCACGCGCAGTTGTTGGCCGCACCGCTGGCCGTGGGCACCATGCGTCCGAGCGAGTTGGTGCGCGTCGTCGAGGAGCCGGCCCGGCTGGCGGGGATGAGTTTCGAACCGGGGTTGGTCAACAGAATCGTCGAGGAGACCGGCACCGCTGACGCGCTGCCCCTGCTGGCGTATTTGTTGCAGGAGCTGTATCTGGCGGTCGGCCCCGGCAAGGTGGTCACTCGGCAGGAGTACCAGGAGTCGGGCGGGGTCGCTGGCGCACTGGCACGACAGGCCGACACCGTCTTGGCCGAGCTGCGGACGCGGTACGACGTACAGCTGATCCTGTCGACTTTGCTGCGCCTGGTGTCGATGGACGGTGGGGAACCCACCCGGCGGCGGGTCCCGCTCGGCGAACTCTCCGCAGAGCAACGCCGGATCGTGGACGTCTTCACCGATGCTCGGCTGCTGACCTCGGCCGCCGACGGCGACGCGTACGTGCAGGTGGCGCACGAGGCGCTGTTTCGGCAGTGGGCACCGCTGCGGCAGGAGGTCGAGACCAGGGCGGAGCAGCTGAAGCGACGTGCGGAGTTGGAGCGGTGGGCGGCCGACTGGCAGGGTTCCGGCCGCAGCCCCGACTATCTCCTCACCGGGGACCGGCTGACGTTGGCCGGGCAGTGGCTGGAGGCGATGCGTTCCGCCGGGCAGGACACTCTGGCCGCCCGCGATCTGGTCGACGCGTCTCGCCGCCGCGACACGGCCTTCCTGCGTCGGGTGTCGGAGTCGATCGGCCTGTACGCGCTGACCAACGTCGACCGCTACCCGGAACTGGCCGTGCTGCTGACGACGGCCGCGTTGACCGAATGCCCCACCACCCCGGCCGCCACGCAGGCGCTGATGTCCGCGCTGGCGTTCAGCCACGTCGAGGCCGTGCTTTCCGGACACAAGGACGCGGTACGGGGTGTTGCCTGGTCGTCCGACGGAGGCGCCGTCGCGACCGCGTCCCGCGACGGTACGGCTCGATTGTGGGATGCGCACACCGGCACGGTCTGCGCCGTCCTGCGGGGCCACACCGACATGGTCGAGGCCATCGCCTACTCCCCCGACGCCACCAGGGTTGCCACCGCGTCGAGGGACGCCACCGTCCGGATCTGGGACGCGGCCAGCGGCGACCTGGTCACGGTCCTGTCGTGCGGTGACTGTGCGCGCGGTGTCGCGTTCTCTCCCGACGGCGCCCGGCTGGCTGCCACCAGCCGCGACCGCCTCGTCCACCTGTGGGACACCGCTACCTGGACCGTCCACAGCACCCTAGCCGGACACGCCGACGACGTGTGGGGCGTGCACTGGGCACCCGACTCGTCCCGGCTGGTCACCGCCTCCCACGACAGGACGCTCGTCGTCTGGGATCCGGCCACCGGCCGACCGGCGCGTACCCTGCGTGGCCACCTCGACCTCGTTGAAGCCGTCGCCTACTCGCCGGACGGTCGGTGGATCGTCAGCGGGTCGGCCGACCACACGGTGCGGATCTGGGATGCGGTCGCCGGCACCCAGCACAGCGTCATCGGCGGCCAGCGCGACACCATCTGGTCGGTGGCCTGGACCCCCGACAGCCAGCGGATCGCCTTCGCCGCCGGCGACGGCACCATCCGGGTCTGGGACATCGGCCGATTGCGGGAGGTCGCCGAGCTGCGTGGGCACGAGCACACGGCCTGGTGCGTCACGGTCAGCCCGGACGGCACCCGGATCCTGAGCGGTTCCGCCGACGCCACGGCCCGGATCTGGGCGCTGCACCCGCGCGGTGCCGAACAGGTCCTCCTCGCGGGGCACCGCGCGCCCCTCACCGGGCTGACTGTCGACGGCGAGGGGCACATCGTGGCGGGTTCCTCCGACGGCACCGTCCGCCGCTGGCACCGGGACGGACGCCTCCACGATCTCACCCACACGGTGCCTGCGGGCGTCACCGCACTGGCGAGCAGCGGCGGCAGGCTGGCCGTCGCGGCACAGGACGGTTCGCTGCGGCAGCTCGACGACTCCAACGCCGAGGTGTTGCTCGACGGTGGCGTCGAGTTCGAGTCGTTGGCCTACTCCCCCGACGGTTCCCGGCTCGCCGCAGGGGCGAAAGACAACACCATTCACCTCATCGACGTACGCACCCACACCGTCGTCGGTTTCCTGCGCGGCCACACCGACTGGGTCGGCGCACTCGCCTGGTCGCCCAGCGGCCGTTTCCTCGCCTCCGGCTCCGACGACCGCACCATCCGCGTCTGGGACATGGAGAATCCTGCCATCAGCCGGGTGCTCTCCGGCCACCAGAACTACGTCGACGGGATCGCGTGGGCACCCGACGAACGCCACGTCGCCAGCTGCTCTGCGGACTGGACCGTCCGCGTCTGGTCCCTGACCGACCCGAACGCACCCGCCACGGTCCTCGAAGGCCACAACCGGCGGGTACGCACCGTCGCCTACTCGCCCGACGGCCGCTACCTCGCCTCCGGCTCCGACGACCGCACCGTACGCCGCTGGGACACCCGGGCCGACCACGACGGCCAGGTCATCGGTGTCCACCGCGACTCGGTCACCTGCCTAACCTGGCTGGCCGACGGCTCGTCCGTCGTCACCGGCTCGGCCGACGCCAGCGCCCGCATTTGGGCCGCCAACCCCGACCTCGCGGCGTTGACCGACGCCGCGCGGCACCGGGTGTTCCGGGCGCTCACTGCCGACGAACGCCGCGCCCACCTGCTGCCGGTCAACGAGAGCGGCTAAAGCACCTGCTCCACTGTGCGGACCTCCTCGCCAACGAGGAACTCCCCCGGATCCAGACCGAGCTGCTTCCGCTGCGGCGACGCCCAGTACGCGGCGTTCGCTTCCTCGAACGACTGGTCTCCGTCGTACGAGATGACCCAGACGTGGGCGTCACGCTCCCGGTCCACCCACGACCCGTGGACCTCGAAACCGAACTCCCGCCGCAACGGCACAACCAGGGTCCGCCACGCCTGCACCCACTCGTCCAACCGCCCCTTGCGTACGCTGTAGGTGCGAATCTGCACAGTCCTCACGGCATCTCCATCGTGTCCGGCCACGGGCGCTGCCGCCCGGCGCAACGTGCGCCGCCGCCAGCCCTGCCTCTCCGCGTACGCTGTGATGATCCCCCACGATCGCGCCGCGGCGAGGTTGTTACCTGGCGCAGGCGGCCGAACAGCCGACACACGTCTGAACCATCACCACCCGATACGCTGAAGCCCGAACTTCCGCCGCTTCGTACAACCCGGCGCCCTCCAAACCCAGAGGGACCTTGACGATCTTGAATGGCAAAGTGAAGGAAAACGGCGCACTTGATCTTTAGATGCGCAGGTCAAAAAGCCTGCTCCCCGCGCACGCGGGGGTGATCCGTCTACGATCCGGTCAATCCACTCCCGAACCTTCTGCTCCCCGCGCACGCGGGGGTGATCCGCCGTGCCGCGCCTGGGCGCTCAAGCAGTCCAACTGCTCCCCGCGCACGCGGGGGTGATCCCCCACCCAGCGCGATGAACCCGAGCGGCTCCCACTGCTCCCCGCGCACGCGGGGGTGATCCTGGTCGCACCGACGCGCCTACCGAGTGCTAAGCCTGCTCCCCGCGCACGCGGGGGTGATCCCCAACGAAGGATTTCGTCCTGGACGGCGCGAACCTGCTCCCCGCGCACGCGGGGGTGATCCCCAGCGGAAGATCCGACCATTGCGGCGGAGTACCTGCTCCCCGCGCACGCGGGGGTGATCCGCTGGCCACGCACACCCGCAGCGGCGCCGACGGCTGCTCCCCGCGCACGCGGGGGTGATCCCAGCGGCCGGATGATCTCGTGTTCCTGCCAGGTCTGCTCCCCGCGCACGCGGGGGTGATCCCTGTGTCAGCAGGTACGGCAGCTCGGCGGCACCCTGCTCCCCGCGCACGCGGGGGTGATCCCGCAACTGGTCAGTCGACGCCCACACGAACGGCCTGCTCCCCGCGCACGCGGGGGTGATCCGCTGCCGCTGCCGCTCTACGAGCGCCTCGACAACTGCTCCCCGCGCACGCGGGGGTGATCCCATCGAGTTGAGGTAGACGACCTGGTGGTCGTACTGCTCCCCGCGCACGCGGGGGTGGTCCCCCGGATGCGTGGCTGTCGGAATGTGGGATGTCCTGCTCCCCGCGCACGCGGGGGTGATCCGTTTCAGGCAATGATCGCCCATTACAGCGAAAACTGCTCCCCGCGCACGCGGGGGTGATCCCACCTGGTCCTTGTCGTTCCACTCGACGTCCCCCTGCTCCCCGCGCACGCGGGGGTGATCCCAGTACGCCCGGCGCGCACAGTCCCCGGCGGACCTGCTCCCCGCGCACGCGGGGGTGATCCGGGATCCCCGCGTCGACCAACGTGGTCGGCGTGCTGCTCCCCGCGCACGCGGGGGTGATCCCATCGTCGCGGCCGAAAACGCGCTGACGGGCACCTGCTCCCCGCGCACGCGGGGGTGATCCGTACCTGGAGACACCCATGCACGACCCCGTGGCCTGCTCCCCGCGCACGCGGGGGTGATCCGCCGAACGAGCCGCCGGCCGCGCCGGTCCCGGTCTGCTCCCCGCGCATGCGGGGGTGATCCCTCGACGCCCCCGCCGTCGCTGGTGAACCGGTCCTGCTCCCCGCGCACGCGGGGGTGATCCCTGGCGCACACTGAAGTGCGATAACTCGGGCCCCTGCTCCCCGCGCACGCGGGGGTGATCCCTGCTCACACATCACCTCGGCACTGCTGCTCTGCTGCTCCCCGCGCACGCGGGGGTGATCCGTAGTCCGTGGGCCGCGGCGAATTGGCGTAGGCCTGCTCCCCGCGCACGCGGGGGTGATCCCCTAGATTTCTAGGTCAACCAGGCCGTTGAGGTCTGCTCCCCGCGCACGCGGGGGTGATCCTGCGCAGCCGCACCCGCACGGCCCGGGCGGACCCTGCTCCCCGCGCACGCGGGGGTGATCCCTCCTCGCCGGAGCTGATCCCGTTCTTGTCGTACTGCTCCCCGCGCACGCGGGGGTGATCCCGGTGGAAGCGGCTCGCCCTGGACTTCGGCTGCCTGCTCCCCGCGCACGCGGGGGTGATCCCACGACCTGCAACCGGCCGTTCTGGTGGTCGCCCTGCTCCCCGCGCACGCGGGGGTGATCCGTTCAGCCGGATCCGCGGATACCGGGCCTCGTCCTGCTCCCCGCGCACGCGGGGGTGATCCCTCGCAGCAGATCGTTCGGGCGTTGGCGGAGCGCTGCTCCCCGCGCACGCGGGGGTGATCCCTCGCGCCCCCCCGGGATCGACCACGCCACCTTGCTGCTCCCCGCGCACGCGGGGGTGATCCTCTCCGCCGATCCGATTGGTCGGGCATGTAACTCTGCTCCCCGCGCACGCGGGGGTGATCCTCAGCCGGCGTCCGGGTGGGCCGGCGTGCTGATCTGCTCCCCGCGCACGCGGGGGTGATCCCGAGCAGGCAGACGCGGCCGGTCCGGTAGGCCACTGCTCCCCGCGCACGCGGGGGTGATCCGTGGGAGCGCGGCGAGCGGACCCCGTCGACGCTCTGCTCCCCGCGCACGCGGGGGTGATCCCTGGATGGTGTCGATCACGTTGAACGGGCCGTTCTGCTCCCCGCGCACGCGGGGGTGATCCCTGGATGGTGTCGATCACGTTGAACGGGCCGTTCTGCTCCCCGCGCACGCGGGGGTGATCCCTTGTAGCCGCCCTTGTCGGTCTTGATGTCGGCCTGCTCCCCGCGCACGCGGGGGTGATCCCGCCATCCTCGGGCTACTCGAAGCCCGCCACACCTGCTCCCCGCGCAGGCGGGGGTGATCCCCAGCCGAGCGAACAGCCGGCGGGCAAGCCGGCCTGCTCCCCGCGCACGCGGGGGTGATCCCGTGGATCTCAACTTCCGGGTTCCGATCGCGTTCTGCTCCCCGCGCACGCGGGGGTGATCCCCAGATGGACCCGCCGAGCTTGCCGGCTGCGTCCTGCTCCCCGCGCACGCGGGGGTGATCCGGATCCGGTGGGCTGGGTGCGGGGCAAGGTCGACTGCTCCCCGCGCACGCGGGGGTGATCCCAAGATTGGGTGGTACCTGCGGTGAGGCTCAAGCTGCTCCCCGCGCACGCGGGGGTGATCCGCGATCAGCACCACGTGTCCCGCACCGGGTTTGATGGAGACATCAAACCCGGGGCTTGACAGGGGAGATCCGCGGACATGTCGAGCCGCAGAAATCGAAGACTTCTGCTCCCTGCGCACGCCGTGAAGCGAACGCGTTTTCCCCGTGTCGTGGGGAAGTTCCCTGCCGAAGGTTGAATGGGTAGCGTCGGGTCATAGGCGTCGATGGGTACGGCTGAATCGGGGACGGTGGGGTGTCCGAGGGAAGAGCGGAGAGCCTGCGTCAGCAGCAGGCGGCGCTGGCTGCCGAGTTGCGGTCGGCGGGGAAGACGTGGGTTGAGGCAGCCGAGATCTTCCGGACGAGGTTTCGGCTCAATCCGCGGGTGGCCCTGCGGGCGGTGCGGGGATGGAGCCAGGCGCAGGCGGCCGAGGAGTGGAATCGGCGCTGGCCCCACGAGTCCAAGACCTTCAAGAATTTCTCCTATTGGGAGATCTGGCCGGGCAAGAGTGGCCACTCGCCGTCACACGACAATCTGGCCCGTCTGGCCGAGATCTACGAATGCAGCGTCGCTGACCTGCTGGCCGACCTGCCGGATTTCCGTCACCTTGATTCCGCCGCCCGGACGTCCTTGGCGGTTTCCTCGGACTCGACCGGCGGCGTCACGAGTGGAATCATCGTGCCAGGTGAGGCAGAGACCCTGCTTCACGATCTGCTCGGCCGCCACACCGGCATCGAGGCGAGTGTTCCGCCAACAGCGGACGCCACTGGCCTGTTCCACCGGCCCGAGGAGATCGACTTCGGGAAGCTGGCGCAGGTCATTGTCATGTGGATGCAACGGATACCGCACTCCAGGGCCCGCAGGGACATGCTGGGCAAGCTGACGGCTGCGTTGGCGGTTGCCGCCGCAGCGCCGCTGGCCGAGCTGCCAGGTGCGGCTGAGCCCGCGAGCGCCGCGTCGGTGCCGGAGGTCAGCAGGTTCGACCCGGCGACGCTGGCGCACTGTGAGGCGATGATGCCCCACCTGCGGAAGCAGGGGGACGTGCTTGGGGCGGGTTCGACGTTGCCGAGCGCGTTGGCCTATCGGCGGATCGCCGAGCAGCAGGCGAGGGTTGCACCGCCTGGTGCACCTCGCGACCGGGCGGTGGCGGCGTACGCCGAGCTGACCCAGTTGGCCGGGTGGCTGTGTTTCAACATGGGCAACTACAGCGCCGCTCAGCGCCTGTACGACGATGCGCGGGCCGCAGCTCACGAGGCTCGGGCCGTCGAGTTGGTGACCTACGTCCTGTGCACGATGAGTCATCTGGCGACCTGGCAGGGCAAGCCTCGGGTGGGGATCGACCATGCGGTTGCCGCCGCTTCCTGGGCCGAGCAGAGCGACAGCCCCTACGCCCGCGCCTACGCCGCCGATGTGGCCGTGCGCGCGTTGACCGCCGACGCGCAGGCCGCACGGTCGCAGGAGTTCCTCGACCGTGAGTACGCCGCCCTTCAGGCGGCGTTGGCCGAGCCCGGCGAACGCCAGTCGTGGTGGTACTTCTACGACGAGTCGTTCTACTGGAGCACCAGCGCCCAGAACGCCTTGAAGTTCCATGGGGCAGACGAGGTGCTCGCGGCGACAGACCGAGCACTCATGCTCAGAGACCAGGGAAACCTGCACGAGCGGTCGTTCCGGCTACTGTTTCGCGCGGAAGCGTTCGCCCGACAGCAGAACATCGGACTCGCCTGCCGAACCATTACCGAGGTCGTGGAACTAACCTCAGTGAACTCTTCCCGCCGTATCGAGCAACGAGTGCAGGAACTGCGGCGCGGACTCGACCCGTGGAAGCGCACACGCGGCGTGCGAGAACTCGACCAGGCGATCCGCGCCTATCGGTCGCAGCCCGCCGGCTAGCGCAGCGGGAGCACGAACATGGCGTACTCACGGTAGTAGGCCCCCGGCCGCCCAGGAATACTGCCCACTCGCTGCCAACCCCACCTCTCGTAGAGCGCGTGGGTCGCGATCGCCACCGGGTTGGCCGTCAGCGTGGCGCGTTCCTCGCGGCGGCTGTGCAAGAACTCGTCGTGCAGCCCTCGCCCGACTCCCTTGCCCTGCCACGCCTTGCGTACCTCGATCTCGGCCAGCACGACGGTTCGCTCGCCGCCGCGTTCGTCGGTGAAACCCGGCTCGGGAGCCGGGTCCAGTCCGGCGAACCAGTCACGGTCCTGCCGCAAGCTGTAGCCGAAGACGAATCCAACCAGCTCATCACCCGCCCTAGCCGTCACCAGCTCGTAGTTGCGGGCACCCAGCGCGCCGGTGGCACGGTCCCGGAAGGCGTCTGTCTTGATCGTGGAATCCTCGCCGGGCACATGGCCGTAGGCGTCGGCGTAGACCTCACACAGCTTGTCCATCAGGCTGGCGGCAGTGTCAGCATTCACCCGGGCGTACGTCACGTCGGTCATGCCCATCACCATACGTTCCTGCTGTTTCCCAACATTCCCCGCAGCGTAGGGAGATTTGGGCCATAGCCGCGTCGATGGAACGTGCTTCTGCCACCGACAGGAATTGCCCGCCGGACCAGGAAGTTTGCGCCCAGCGATTCACGGTCCACTTGGGTGTTCTGACGCCGGCGAACAGCGAAGAGTGAATCTCGGCAAGTGCATCAGCATATCGGGGACGAGAACACGACTGCTCAGAATCATCCCGTTCCTGACATGCCGCACGAACAGCGTTGTCGAGAAGGGAAGACAACCGTGGTCGTTGTCCGGAGGCCGGCGTGATGGCTGACTCGGGGTTGTCGTGGGTGGCTGTTCGTGGGGTGCATGAGCGGGCCAGCGATCATTTCTGGGCGTTCATGGAGGACCGGAGCGTGCGGTTTCTGCCGCACCGGTATGCGGCGATGTTCTTCACGACGCTCGGTCAGGTGATCGCGGGGCGGGACGACCCGGCCGGGCGGCGGGCGGCCCTGGCGGTGCTTGGGCGGATGTACCAGCGGTTCGGGCTCCAGCCGTATCACGAGACCGCGATCAGTGCCGCGTTGGTGGACACGGTGTGCCGGTTCGCGGGTACCGCGTGGGATCCGTCGTTGATGGGGCACTGGGAGCGGGGTTGTCGGCGCGCGTTGCGGGTGGTGGAGCGGGCGGCGGGGGTGATCGGCGACGGGCCGCAGGTCCTGGTCGGTGAGGTCGAAGCGCGTACCGAGCCGGTTGCCGGGGTCGCGGTGGTGACGGTACGGCCGGTGCGGCGGCTGCGGTTCCGGCCGGGGCAGGCGGTGCCGGTGGGTACGCCACGGTTGCCCGGTGTGTGGCGGTGGTACTCGCCGGCGAACGCGCCTCGGCCGGACGGGAGGCTGGAGTTCCACGTCCGTGCTGTCGCGCGGGGTGTGGTGTCGCCGCTGCTGGTGTCGGAGGTGACGCCGGGCGAGACGCTCTGGCTCGGGCCGCCGGCCGATGTCGGGCTGTCGGTGGCGGCGTCCGGTGGTGCCGATCTGCTGCTCGCGGCCGGTGGTACGGGGCTGGCGCCGCTGCGGGCGATGGTCGAGGAGGTCGCCGCGGCCCCCGGCGGACGGCGGGTGATGTTGGTGGTGGGGGCGCGTACCCTGTTCGACCTTTACGACGCGGTGGCGCTCGACAAGCTCCAGGACGCCCATCGGGGCTGGCTCACCGTCGTGCCGACCTTCTCCGACGACCCGGCGGTGGACCCGGCCGCGCAGGGTGACCTGCTCACGGTGGCCCGCTACCACCATCGGCCGGGGCAGGCGGTCTATGTTTGCGGGCCGCCGGCGCTGATCGAGGCGGCCCGGGTGCGGCTGCCCGCCACCGGGGTCGCCGCCGGGGACCTGCACCTGGCGGTCACCTTCCAACGTGCCCTGGACTCGGCCCGGTGGGGGCAACCGCCACCCCGCCAGCCCGCACCGCAGCGGGACCAGTGCGCCGGTGACCGGCCGGCGGAGGCGTGACGTGCGACTTGTCGAGGGCACGGCCCGCCGGGCCACCGGCGACGATCTGCCCGCGTTGACCGTGCTCCTCGCCGCCGAACTGGCGGCGGGACGGGCGGCGGCGTGGCTGGTACCGGAGACGACCCGCCGCCGGACGGTGCTGCCCGCGTACGCCCGGTTCGTGCTGGCGCACGGGTTGGCCCACGGCCAGGTCGACACCACCGACGACCGCGACGCCGTGGCGGTCTGGTACCCCCGGCTCGATCCGCCCCCGCCGCCGGCGGCGCTGCCGTTCGGGCTGCACCAGGCGCTCGGCCCGGACGCGGACCGGTTCGCCCTGCTGCACTCGTACGCCGACGCGGTGCACCCGCACACACCGCATCACCAGCTCGCCCACCTCGCCGGTGACGAGCGCGCCGGGGGCGAGCTGCTGGCCGCCCAGCACCGGCTGCTGGACCCGCACGGGCTGCCGTCGTACGCCGATGTCGTCACCGACCGGCCCCGGGACGGCCTGCTCGCGCGGCTCGGCTACACGCCGCGGACGCCGATCCGGCTCGACGGCGGTGGTCCGGTGCTGTGGCGGATGTGGCGGACCGTGCCCCACGACGACTGCGACGGCGGCGTCATGCCCCGCCGGCTCCGCGTGCACCGCACCCCGGTACACCGACACATTCAACGCCAGGAGGACATTTCATGCCGACCCTGACCAGCTCCGCGCACGTACCGGTGGCGCTGGCCCGCAGGACGCTCACCCCGTTCGGGTTGTGGGTGTTCGGGGCCGCCGCCTCGGCGCCACTGGTGGTCCTCGCCGGCGGCATCCCCGCGACCTACGCGACCACCCGGGTGGTGGCCCTGCCGTTGACGTTCCTGCTGGTGGCGGGTGCGGTCGCGCTGCTCGCGGTGGGCTACACCGCGATGGCCCGGCAGGTCGGGCATCCGGCGGCCTACTACGGCATCGCCGCCCACGGCATGGGTCGCGGCGCGGGCGTGGCCGCCGGCCTGGTCGCCCTGGTCGCCTACAACGCCATCCAGACCAGCCTGTACGGGCTGTTCGGCGCGACGGTCGCCGCCACGCTCGGTGGCGCGTGGTGGGTGTGGGCCGGCATCGCGCTGACCGTCGTCGGGGTGCTCGGCGTACGGGCCATCGTGCTCTCCACCCGGGTCCTGGTCGCCGTGCTGGCCGCCTCGCTGCTGGTCGTCGCCGTGTTCGTGCTGGCCGCCGTGGGGCGACCGGCCGGCGGCGAGCTGTCCTGGGCCGGGTTCGACGCGTCGGGGTTGGCGGTCGGCGGCATCGGCGGCGCGGTCGCGTTCTGCGTGGCCGCGTTCATGGGCGTGGACGCACCGGGCTCACTGGTCGAGGAGACCACCGACCGCCGGTCGGTCGGCCGGGCCACCATCAGCGCGGTCGTCGTACTCGGCGGGGTGTACACCCTCACCGCCTGGGCGATGAGTGTCGCGGTCGGCCCCGCCGCGGTCGCCGACGTGGCCGCCGATCCGGCGGTCGGGTTGCCGTTCTCGGTGCTGGCACGCGTGGGCGGCGGGTGGGTGCCGCTGGCGGAGGTGATGCTGGTCCTCGCGATCGTCACCTCGATGCTGGCCTTCCACAGTGTCGTCGCCCGGTACGTCTTCGCGATGGCCCGCGAGGGCGTGCTGCCCGCCGGCCTCGCGCACGCCGGCACCGGCACCCGGGTCAGCGCGCCGCGCGGCGGGTCACTGGCGCAGACCACCGTCGCGGCGGTCGTGGTGGGCGCGTTCGCCCTCGGTGGCGCCGATCCCGTCGCGGCGATGTTCACCTGGCTGTCCACGTTGGGCGCGATGGGGCTGCTCTGCCTGCTGCTGGCCGCCTCGGCCGCCGCGATGACCGCCCCGGCCGCCGTGCGCGGCCGTCGGCCCGGCCTGTGGGAGTGGCGGCTGGCCCCCGCCCTGGGTGTGTTCGGCGGATCGGCGGTGCTGGCCGCGATGATCGGCAACGTCGGGTCGCTGCTCGGCGCCGCACCCGGATCGCCGTACCCGTACCTGCTGCCCGCGATCATCGTCGCCGCCGCCGTCACCGGCGGACTGTGGGCCGGGCACCTACGGTCCACCCGCCCCGACGTGTACGCCGGCATCGGTCGCGGCACGCCGACGACCCACGCCGTACCCGACACCATCAACGTCTCGATCTGAGAAGTGCAGCCGATGACAACTCACGCAGCCACCGTGTCGCCGCAGGCCCGTCGATGGGCGGACCTGCGCCGGCAGATCATCTTCCGGGCCAAGCGACTGAACGTGGGCCACCTGATCGAGGCAGACCAACGGTACGGGCAGCGCGACGCGCTCGGCCCGCACGGGGTGATGCTGTTCCTCGTCTCCGACGCCCCGACCGAGCCGCACGGCTACCGGCTGCACACCGCGTACCGGCTGTGGCTGGCCTCGCCCGAAGCCGACGACCTCCCCCGGCTGCTCAGCGACCTGGCCGACATCGCGGCGGAAAACGTCGCCCGCTGCACCGCCGCCGGACGCCGCTGGCATCCCATCGGACCGGAACGGTCGATGGTCAACGGCGGCGACATGAGCCCGCCCGCCGGCGCGGTCTACGTCGGCGTCGGGGTCACCACCCTCGACACCGACCACGGCCGCTGGCAACAGGTCGCCCGGACGCTACGCGACGTGCCGGTCGGCGGCCGACGCCTGTCGGCCTTCGACCTCAAGGGCCAGTGCTACACGCTGCTGACCGACGGCACCGCCCTGCACATCGACCGTGACCCGCACGCCCGCCTCGGCGTCGACGGCATCCGCTGCACCAAGACCCTCGACCCCGACCGGGTCACCCACTACAACCCGCATCACGACCTCACCGAGCAGGGCGACCACGACACCCGCGAGGTGTGGCGGAAACTCGGGCTGCTGCACAACGTGCTCACCGCCCACCTGCTGCCGGGGCGGCAGCCGTGACCGACACCCCGACCCTCGCCGAGGTCGTCGACCTCGGCCGTGGACAGATCGACGTCGACGCCGTACTCCGCCAGCTCGTCGACCGGGCCGACACGGCCGCACCGACGAGCATCGGCTTCCCCGGCGCCGTCGACCTCGACCACACCGAGGTGATGGCCCGCCTCGGCCGGCGGCTGTGGAACAACATCGGCGACCCCGCCACCGACCCCGGCGGCGCGGCCCACACCAAGGCCCTGGAACGGGCCGTGATCGCCTGGGTCGCCGAAACGCTGGCCATGCCCGCCGACGACCGATGGGGGTACGTCACCACCGGCGGCACCGAGGGCAACCTGGCCGCCCTGCACGCCGCGCACCGCCGCCACCCGCGAGCGGTCGCCTACCACTCGACCGCCGCCCACTACTCCATCCCGAAAATCCTCGACATCCTCGGCGTACGCCGCATCCCCGTCCACGCCCACCCCGACGGCGAGCTGGACTACGACCACCTCGCCGCGCAGATCCGACGCCGCCCCACCCGGGCGGCGATCGTCGTCGCCACCGCCGGCACCACCATGACCGAAGCCGTGGACGACACCGACCGCATCCACGCCATCCTGGCCCCGCACGCCCCCGGCGGGCACCTGCACGTCGACGCCGCCCTGTCCGGCGTCCCACTCGCCCTCGACGGCCGGCTCCGCCTCGACCACACCAGCGGCATCGACAGCATTGCCATCAGCGGCCACAAGTTCTTCGGTACGCCGACCCCGTGCGGGGTCGTCCTCATCCGCGCCGGCATCCGCACCCCCGGCGGCCACGTCACCTACACCGACACCGTCGACACCACCATCACCGGCTCCCGCTGCGGCCTCGCCGCCGCCCTGCTCTGGCACGCCATCGCCACCCACGGCCGGGAGGGCCACCGCTGGCGGGTCAGCGAGGCCCGACACCTCGCCGGGTACGCCGTCGACCAGCTCACCGCCGCCGGCTGGCCCGCCTGGCGTCACCCACACGCCTTCACGGTCGTCCTCGACACCCCGCCCGAGCAGGTACGGAAGAAGTGGCTGCTGGCCACCGACGGACCGATGAGCCACGTCATCTGCATGCCCGGTGTCACCAAGGGCCAGATCGACGCCCTGGTGGCGGACATCCGCGCCGCCGCCCACCCGACGCCCGCCGCATCGCTGCCACGCCCACGCCTACCGGTCACCCCGCAGGCCGTGCGCTGAGCCCGCTTTTCTCGGTGGTCACGCTGTCCCGGGCGTCGGCGGATCGACGCATTTACTTTTAATAAAGTTAACGATAGCCTCCCCCCATCGATGAGGAGGCATGCCATGCGACGTCCACCCGTGCCATCCGCCCTGCTGGCCACGGCCGCTCTGGCCACCGCCACCCTGGTCGCCGTCGTGGCGGCGCTACCGGCCGCCGGCAGCTTCGCCGCCACCCCCACCGCAGCCGGCGCGCCGATCACCATCCTCGCCGCCTGCACGGCACCGACCTGGGCCGAGGGCAACACCTACCAGGCGGGCAGCCGGGTCACCTACAACGGCCGGACCTACCAGGCCCTGGTGACGCACACCGCGCACGTCGGAGCGGGCTGGAACCCGGCCGCCACCCCGTCCCTCTGGACCGACCTCGGCCCGTGTGACGG
>NZ_POTY01000609.1 GCF_003236315.1 Micromonospora craterilacus | reverse complement strand
ACCGGCGGCCGTCCGGGCCCTTCTGGTCGGCCGGCTGCACCGACCAGGTCACCGTCGGGCTGGTCGGCTCCGCCACCGCGGCGGCGGGCGCGATCGGCACGGTCACCAGCACCGCAGCCAACACGGCGAGCAGCCGCGACCACGGCCGCGGCAGGGTTCGGATCATGATGGGGCCCTTCGACGCGGGGACGTGGTGGGGGGCCACGGCGAGATGGCCCCCCACCGGCCCATTACTCGAACAGGGACAGGGTCAGCGTCGAGGTGTACGCACCCGCGGCGACGTCCGCCGGGGTCCGCAGGAACAGGTCGGCGTTGACCGAGTAGGCGTCACCGGCGACCGCGCCGGAGTCGAAG
>NZ_POTY01000608.1 GCF_003236315.1 Micromonospora craterilacus | reverse complement strand
GCTCTCTGGCCGCGGCCAGCTGTGCGGAGACGGCGATCACGGCGATGACGACGACGAAGACGAGACTGATCGCCGCCGAGAAGCTGAGGCTGCCGTTCTCGAAACTTTGGAAGACAAGGATCGACAGCACCCGCGTGTCGGAGGTGTAGAGGAACAGCACGGCGCTCATCTCCCGCATGCCGAGCATGAGCAGGAGCAGAAGCGTCGACACGATGCCGGTGCGCATCAGCGGCACGGTGACGTTCCGGATGGCCCGGAACCGGCGGGCGCCCAGGAGGACGGCACTGTTCTCGAGGTCGGGATCCAGTTGCAGCATCGACGAGGACACGCTCCGGTACGCCTGCGGCATCGTCACCGCGACGGTGGCGACGGCCAGGAG
>NZ_POTY01000607.1 GCF_003236315.1 Micromonospora craterilacus | reverse complement strand
GGACGAGCAGGCGGCGGCTGTGGAGGCCAGCGGTCCCGGCGACGAGCCGGACGAGCAGGCGGCGGCCGCGGAGGCACCGAGCGTCGACCTCGCTGGGGGCGCCGACGTCGAGGCGGGCGAGGCGGCTGAGGTCGCACCGGTTCAGCAGGGTGGCGAGGCAGCCGAGTGGAGCGGCGGCGCCGGCGAGCAGGTCGAACCGGAGCGGGTCCAGGTGGCCGACGGCGCGCATGCGCCAGCGAGCGTTCCGTCGGCGAGCGTTCCGCCGGCCGTTGGCGTGGTCGCGCTGGCCAGCGTTCCGCCGGCCAGCGGCGCTGCCGAGCCGGCGAGCGTCCCGCAGACCGCGGGTGCCGTCGAGCCGGCACCGGGCCAGCCGGGTGGGGG
>NZ_POTY01000606.1 GCF_003236315.1 Micromonospora craterilacus | reverse complement strand
ACTATCGATAATCCCTTCATGCCTTTGGATTGCTGTTTCAGCGGCGTTCATCCCTGAAGATGCCCGCATAGAGTTTCCACCAGGCTTCTCCATCTTCTCTAGGACAACCACTTTTTTGCCCAACTCAGTCAGTTCTAGAGCACTGGTTAAACCCGTACTCCCAGCTCCGATAATAATTACATCATATTTGCTACTTAAATCATTAATACTTGTTGGTTTAAATTCTACTCGTTCAGTCACTACTAAACCTCCGCTTATTTCTCGGAGCTAAACTCCGCAATGTTGTTAAAGTGATATTGATCCATTGCTGGAACTAAGCCTTGAATAATGTCGTGGCAAGCATGTGGATTACCATAATTTGCTGATCCAACTTGAACAGCCCC
>NZ_POTY01000605.1 GCF_003236315.1 Micromonospora craterilacus | reverse complement strand
TCGCTGTGTGGGGCATCCCGACGGCGGTCTGCGCGTTCCTGATCCACTCGGTGCGCCTCAAGCGCCTGGACGGCTGGCTTGCCCGCGAGATGGGTAACCAGCGGGGCGCCGCCGGCAATACCAACACGGCCGCGGCCAAGCAGGGGTAAGCCATGATTCTGTCGATCAACTATCTGTACTGGCTGGCCGGGATCATCCTGACGATCACCGCGCTGATGACCTTTGCCGACAAGAACCACCCGCGTCGCTGGACCACGGGCCTGTTCTGGGCGATCTTCGCCGTCATCTTCCTTGTTGGCGACAAGATCCCACCGATCGTGGTTGGTGTGGGTGCCGTGGTGATGGCACTGCTGGCCGGCACCGGCGGCGTGACGCTGGGCAAGC
>NZ_POTY01000604.1 GCF_003236315.1 Micromonospora craterilacus | reverse complement strand
AGTTCTTGTTGTCTTTGTTCAACTCAATCAAATCACGGATATACTTACCAAGTTCAGTCATATCTGAACCGTCTTCTTTACCGTGATCCTTCTTGTCCAAAGCATAATCATCGATATTTGGTGTAATTAAGTCTTTAGTTAACTTACCACCGTTAGTGACGGGGTTAGCAGCCATACGAGCTTGGCCTTCAGGGATGATTGCGGCGATTTCTGGTTTTAAAGTACCATTTTCATCAAATAATTCTTCTGATTTGTATGATTTGAGCCAGTCAACTAATTTGTCGCCGTGTTCCATGTGATTGCGATCGACAGGAATTGGAATTTGGTGAGCCCGGAACGAACCTTCAATTGGTTCGCCGTCCCAACTCTTAGGACCAGTCCAGCCC
>NZ_POTY01000603.1 GCF_003236315.1 Micromonospora craterilacus | reverse complement strand
TAATATGACCCGCTCGTTTGCCCGCAAGCTGGCACCGGAAGTGAAAGTGAATTCTATTGCGCCATCGCTGATCCTGTTTAATGAACATGATGATGCCGAATATCGACAACAGGCGCTGAATAAATCACTGATGAAAACCGCTCCTGGCGAGAAAGAAGTGATCGACCTGGTCGATTACTTACTTACCAGTTGTTTTGTCACCGGACGCAGTTCCCCACTTGATGGCGGTCGTCATCTGCGTTAATGCAGCTTTATCCAGCATATAATCAACACCCATGCGCTTATCCCCCAACACGCAACAGAACCAACAAAAGCGGCGAGCAAGCGCATCATTCCGGTGAAATACCACAGCGACACCAGGTAAACAAAATAGGGAATAATCGACCAC
>NZ_POTY01000602.1 GCF_003236315.1 Micromonospora craterilacus | reverse complement strand
TCATTACACATTCCATCTAAATGTACTATTTGATGTGAAGAACTAAAATCTCCCTCTACATTAATAACTACATTTGCTCTATTAGGACAGACATCTACACATAATTCACATATGTTGCTACAAGATAGACATCTTTCTGATTCATTTTCTACACAATTATGATCTTTTAATATACCCTTTTTACTGTATACTTTTTTCTCATTTATAGGGAAAACTTTCTTATCAAAATCATTACTTAATCCTTCTTTTGATAAAATGTCCTTAGATACTGCTTTACCATCAGCTATAGCTTTAACAATAGTAGCTGGTCCCTTTTTCATATCTCCAGCAACATATACATTAGTAATATTTGTTTCGCAAGATTCCTTTACCTTAGGTAATCCCTTAGCA
>NZ_POTY01000601.1 GCF_003236315.1 Micromonospora craterilacus | reverse complement strand
CCAGCGCACCGATTCCAGCTCGGTTCCGTTGCGTGCGTTGAAGCAGAGCAAAGGGGCCGCACAGGCACTTCCTGGCACGGGCTGGCCGGTCCCGGTACGACGTGTTCGCCCGCCACTGAGCCGACGATTCGATTCGGGCGGCACTGGACCTCGCCACCCGGTCCGCACGGCCGTGGGTCTGCACCGGCGAGCGTCCGCCTGGGATGCGGGCCATCTCCAGAGGAGGGTGATTTGTCGAAATCTCTGGACGTCGAGCCCCGATCCCGGGCCGCGCTGCGGACAATTCGGTCATGGCTCGGTTATCGTGAGGAATGCGCCAGGATGCCGGAGCTGCCGGCGGGGATCGGCCACCCGTCGAACAAGGCGAGGTGACCCCCGCCGCCACCCCGGAAG
>NZ_POTY01000600.1 GCF_003236315.1 Micromonospora craterilacus | reverse complement strand
GGCTTACTTCTTGTCGTTCACTTCCTTGAACTCGGCGTCGACGACGTTATCGTCGTGCGGAGCGCCTTGTCCGGCTTGCGCGCCTGCCTGGGCACCGGCACTCTGTTCAGCACCAGCGGCCTCGCCCTTGGCTTGCATGTCGGCGTAAACCTTCTCGCCGAGCTTCTGCGAGGCGGTGGCTAGCGCTTCGGTCTTGGCGTCGATCGCGGCCTTGTCGGTGCCCTTCAGGGTCTCTTCAAGTTCCTTGATCGCGGCTTCGATCTTGTCCTTCTCGCCAGCTTCCAGCTTGTCGCCGTACTCGCCCAGTGCCTTCTTGGTCGAGTGCACCAGCGCTTCACCCTGGTTGCGGGAGTCGACCAGTTCGCGCAGCATCTTGTCTTCCTCGGCGTTGGCC
>NZ_POTY01000005.1 GCF_003236315.1 Micromonospora craterilacus | reverse complement strand
GGGCCGGGGCAGGCCACACCGGAGTCCGGCCGCGCGTCGGGCGACACCCATCCATCATCAGCCTGAACTGCGATTCCACTACGGACCAGCCGAAAAGCTGGTTGTCAACCACACCCGACGGACAACCGGTCCGCCAGGTGTGCGACCCGCCGGTAAATACTTCGGCCCTGTGTAACGGACTTGCCACGCGCGGGTGACGTTGGCCCTATCATCACTCGGGTCGGCTCACCCCATTTGCCGTGAGTCGACACCCCTCGGCCCGAGGAGGCCCCCGTGCCCGTCAGTGCATTGGACCAGCACCTCAAGGGGATCTGCCGCCCGGCGGCACACCCCGGAGCCGCCCTGCCCGGCGGCGACCCGACCGGTCGACCGGCCGCCGCCGACCCGGCGGCGGACGGCGGAACGGAGGCGGCGCGATGACGACCTTCGGCTTCGCACACCGCCCGGTGCGGCTGTCCGGTCCAGCGGCCCGGACCCCGGTCAACGAACGCGGCGGCGCGCACGGCCCGCAGGACGCGACGGGCAACGTCACCGTCCGGGGCGAGGGTGCCGCGCGGCGGGTGGGCAGCCGACCACACCAGAACGAGCCACCACACCGAACACCGGTCCCGGGCGGCAACGCTATGCCGGCCGGCGGCCGGGTCGCCTCCCCGAACCGGCCGACGATGCCGGCCCAGGCCCGGCGGAGCGGCGACGCGCCGATCACCGAACTGTCCGCGTCCGAGACCGCCGTGCTTCCCGCGGTGACCGCCTCGGCCGGTACGTCCACCGGGTTCCCGAGCCGGCCCGACCCGTCAGATCCGGCCACCGAGGTCTGGGGCCTGGTCGAGCGCGCCCAGGCCGGTGAGGCCGAGGCGTTCGGGCTGATCTACGACCGCTACGTCGACACCGTCTTCCGCTTCGTCTACTTCCGGGTCGGCAACCGACAACTCGCCGAGGACCTCACCTCCGACACGTTCCTGCGGGCGCTCAAGCGGATCGGCAGCTTCACCTGGCAGGGCCGCGACCTCGGGGCCTGGTTGGTCACCATCGCGCGCAACCTCGTCGCCGACCACTTCAAGTCGGGCCGGTACCGCCTGGAGGTGACCACCGGCGACGTGCTCGACGCCGACCGCGAGGACCGCGGCCCGGAGGGCAGTCCGGAATCGGCAGTGGTGGAACACATCACCAACGTCGCCCTGCTGACGGCCGTCAAGCGACTCAACCCCGAGCAGCAGGAGTGCATCGTGCTCCGCTTCCTCCAGGGCTTTTCGGTGGCCGAGACGGCCCGGGCGATGGGCAAGAACGAGGGCGCGATCAAGGCCCTGCAGTACCGGGCGGTCCGGGCGCTGGCGCGGCTGCTTCCGGACGGCTTCCAGCCCTGAAATCGGGCATCAGGGCGTAATCCCCACCACCCGTGTCCGGGCAGCTCAGCGCCCATCTCACGGCGTGACGGCAATCACTTTGCGTAATTTCGCCACCGTCCGGGCCGTAACCCGGCCCCGGCACGGCGCGTTTCTCCGGGTGCGACCGGTGACAGTCCGGGAACCCCCGGCCTACGGATTACAGGCGGCGGCGCCAACGGCGACCTCCGTCGTGCTGTCACGTGGTCATCGGTCGCTGGCGGTGACCGCGGCCGACCGGCCGCGACCAGCGAGAGGAGGTGCCGCGGTGGACAACGCCCTCTTCTCCCGTCGGCGCGCCGAGCGCTTCGCGCAGCTTGTCGACGAAGCGAACGGTGGCCGACGCCATCATCTCCGGTCCAGGGTCGACGACCAGCTCGCGCCGCTCGTCGCGCTCGGCCGGCAGCTCGGCAGCAACCCGCCGGCGGCCGAAGTGGATCAGGAGTTCCGGGCCGGCCTGCGGGCGATGCTGCTGGCCACCGCCGCCCGGGAGGGCATCGGCGCGCCCGCCGCCCCACAGCCGGCCGAGAAGACCAGTGCCGGCCGGGGTTCGCTGTTGCCCGCCGTCACCGCCCGCCGGGCCCGCGCCCGGGGCGCGATCCTGGTCGGCATCGCGGCCGGCGCCATCGCCGTCTCCGGTATCTCGGCCGCGAGTGAGAACGCGGTACCGGGTGACGCGCTGTACGGCATGAAGCGCGGCACCGAGCGGGCCCAGCTCGCGCTCACCAGCTCCGACATCAGCCGGGGCCAGCTGTTCCTCGACTTCGCCCGGACCCGCCTGGTCGAGGCGTCCGCGCTGCGGGGCAACCGGGCCGGGTACAGCGCGGTACTGGACGACATGGACGCGGACACCCGGCAGGGCGTACGTCTGCTGACCGGTGCCGCGGCTCAGCGGTCGGATCCGGCGGCGCTCGACACGGTCGACACCTTCGTCACCCGGCAGCGCCGGGCTCTCGACCCGCTGACGGATCGCGGGTCCCGGGCGGACCAGGAGCGCACCGCCCAGTCGCTGGCCCTGCTGACGTCGATCGCCGAACGCGCCGACGCGTTGCGCGCCGCCATCGCCTGCGGCCGACCGGCCAGCACCACCAGCGACTTCCTCGGCCCCACCCCCGGCACCTGCCCCTGACCCGGTCGGCCACACCCGCACCGGCGGCTGGTGCCGCCGGTGCCGGCTACCCTCGCTAGGGGCCGCTGTCGAAAGTCCTCGGTCCAGCCGAGGCAGCGTCCAGGCGGCGGTCCGACCGGGCGGACGACGTGAGGGGGAACGGGTGGCGCACAGCCGCAAGGTGACCGTCAGCACGGATGTGCGCGGGCACACCGCCGGTTGGGCGCAGACCGATCCGGCTCCCCCGGCAGCACCCGACCCGAGCGCCGCAGCCTTCTTCGACGTGGACAACACGATGATGCAGGGCGCCTCGATTTACTGGTTCGCCCGCGGCCTTGCCGCCCGCAACTACTTCACCACCGCCGACCTGGCCCGGTTCGCCTGGCAGCAGCTGCGCTTCCGGCTGCTCGCCCGGGAGCACGCCGGCGACATGTCGCAGGCGAAGGACGCCGCCCTCGCGTTCGTCGAGGGCTGGCGGGTGGAGGACGTCGAACGGCTCGCCGAGGAGATCTTCGACGAGCTGATGGCACCACGGATCTGGGCCGGGACCCGCCGGCTGGCGCAGGGTCACCTCGACGCCGGTGAGCGGGTCTGGCTGGTCAGCGCCGCCCCGGTGGAGATCGGTCGGGTGATCGCCGCCCGGCTCGGGTTGACCGGCGCGATCGGTACGGTCGCCGAGATAGTCGACGGCGCGTACACCGGCCGGCTGGTCGGCGACCTGATGCACGGGCCGGCCAAGGCCGAGGCGATCACCCAGCTCGCCGCCGTGGAGGGCCTGGACCTGAGCCGGTGCGCCGCCTACAGCGACTCCGCCAACGACCTGCCGATGTTGTCCACGGTGGGCCGGGCGGTGGCGGTCAACCCGGACACCACCCTGTTGCGCCAGGCCCGCCGGCAGGGCTGGGAGGTACGCGACTTCCGAACCGGCCGCCGGGCCGTCAAGATCGCGCTCCCGTCGACCGCCGCCGCCGGACTGGTGGCCGGCGCGGTCACCGCCGGTGTGGCGTTGCAGCGGCGCCGCCGCAGCGGCTAGGGCTCGAACAACCTAGGGGCCGAACGGTCTAGGGGCCGAACGGGTCCGGGCGCCGTTCCAGCAACTGGTGCAGGGTCTGCTGGATGGTCTCCCGCACCTGGTCGGCGAGGTTGAACACGACGAGCGGATCGTCTGCGGCGTCGACCAGGTGAGCCGTCGGGATCGGCGGGCAGAACTCGATCAGCCACTTGCTCGGCAGCGGCACCATGCCCAGCGGCCCGAGCCAGGGGAAGGTCGGCGTGACCGGAAAGTACGGAAGCTTGAGCAGCCGGGCGAGCGGCTTGATGTCGGCGAGCATCGGGTAGATCTCCTCGCCGCCCACGATGGCGACCGGAATGATCGGGGTGCCGGTACGCAACGCCGCCGAGACGAAGCCGCCCCGGCCGAAGCGTTGCAGCTTGTAGCGCTCCGCGTACAGCTTGCCGACGCCCTTGAAGCCCTCCGGGAAGACGCCGACCATCTCACCGCCGCGCAGCAGCCGCTCGGCGTCCGAGTTGCAGGCCACCGTGCCACCGGTCTTCCGGGCGATCTCGGACACCAGTGGCATCCGGAAGACCAGGTCCGCGCCGAGCAGCCGCAGGTAGCGGCGGGCCGGGTGCTCGTGGTGCAGGGCGGTGGAGAGGATCAGGGCGTCCAGCGCCACGGCACCGGAGTGGTTGCCGACCACCAGCCCGGCCCCGTCGGCGGGTACGTGCTCCAGACCGCTGACCTCGGTACGGAACCAGTCCCGGTAGAGCCTTCGCAGCAGCGGATGGAAAACCGCCTCGGTCAGGTCCGGGTCGAAGCCGAACTCGTCCACTTCGTAGTCGCCGGCCAGCCGCCGACGCAGGAACGCGAGACCGCCGGCGACCCGCCGGTCCCAGACGTCGCCAGGCTGGTCCACCACTGCCGGACCGGGCGGCGGGGCGGGATGGTGTCCGTTGCGCCGGGCGGGATCCGCGTCGGGCGTGACCGGTGGCGGCACGGCGTACCGGTCGTCGACGGGTGTCCCGTCGGGCTGCTCCGCCGGCCCGGTCACGGCCGCTCCCGTACGGCGGCGCGGACCTGCCGGATGCGGTCGAGCACGAGCTGCTCGGCCGCGGCCAACTGTTCCCGGGTCACCACGGCGCGACCGTGGTGCGCGCGGATGAAGTCGTCGAAGGCGTCGGCGGTCGAGCGGGGGGTGTAGCCGTACTCGCGCTCCAGCCGGGAGATGTCCACCACCCGACCGTGCACGAAAAGGTCGACCTGGTCGAGCCCATAGCGGCCGAAGCCCATGGTGCGGGCGAGTGCGACGGCACCGGACAGGCCCGGCTCCAGCACCGGCACGGCGACCCGGCCGGCCCGGCGGATCGCCTGGGACAGTGCGAGCACCCCCGGCCCGGCGACGTTGTAGGTGCCCGGGTGGTCCTCGGCGACCGACCGGTGCAGCACCTCAAGGGCGTCGTCGAAGTGCAGGAACTGCAACCGCGCGTCACGGCCGAAGATGGTGGGCACCACCGGCTGCGCGAAGTAACGGGTCAGTGTGGTGTCGGCCGTCGAGCCGATGAACGGCGCGAACCGCAGGACGGTGGCGGTGACGTCGGGACGGCGGCGGCGGAAGCCGCGAACGTACCCCTCGATGTCGAGGATGTCCCGGCCGAAACCGCCGCGCGGGACCTCACGCGGCTCGGTCTCCTCAGTGAAGACGGCCGGGTCCCGGAACGAGGCCCCGTACGCCGCGGTCGAGGAGCGAACCACGATCTTGCGCAGCCGGGGCGCCCGCTGGCAGGCCGCGAGCAGTTGCATGGTGCCGATGACGTTCTGTTCCTTCATCGCCGACCGGCCCCCGTGCTGCGGATCCGGGGCGCTGACCAGGGCCAGGTGCACCACGGTGTCCACGTCGAGGTCAGCGAGCAGACCGCCGACCGCACCGGGGTCGACGCGGACCCGCTCGACCTGGTCGAGCAGGCCGGCGACCTCGGGGCCCGGCTCGGGCAGGTCGACGCCGATGACCCGGTCGATCCGCGGGTCGGCGGCGAGGCGGGCGGCGACGTGCGCGGCGAGGTAGCGGCTGACCCCGGTCACGACGACAACCCCCGGACGGCTCGGGGAGCCACCGGGGGTCATGTCTCGCACCTCCCCCGGCAGCCGGGATCGAGCCGGGACAGCCTCGGCCTGATCACCTGAGCCTCCGAGGGTCGACAGTTGGCGAGCGACGGATGCCGGGCCGCAGCCCGGCATCGGTCACTTGCCGAGACGGCGACGCTGGACGCGGGTCTTGCGCAGCAGCTTGCGGTGCTTCTTCTTAGCCATGCGCTTGCGGCGCTTCTTGACCACCGAGCCCATACGAAAGCCTTTCGATGCAATGTGCGGCGCGACCGGGAAGACGCCACGAACCAGTGGCGTCGGCGACCGCTTGCGGACAACGGACCGGACCGGCGGGGTGGGCGGCGGAGCGCACCAGCGGTCACGATCGGAGTCCAGCGTAGCGGGGATGCGTCAGCAGGACCAACGCGCCCCCGGTCGATGCCCGTTCACCGGGCCGGCCCGCGGCCGAGTTCGCAAGCGGGTCAGGCGGTTTCCTGGAAGGCGCCGCGAAGATACTCGTGCACCGCGTGCTCGGGCACCCGGAACGACCTGCCCACCCGCACGGCGGTCAGCTCACCGCTGTGCACGAGGCGGTAGACCGTCATCTTGGACACCCGCATGACCGTCGCCACCTCGGCGACGGTCAGGAACTTGACATCCGACAGCCGACCGTCGGACTGCGACCCGGCCATGGCTCACCCGACCCATCCCATGCCCGGCGCGAGCCGCCGCACGGGTCATCCCGCGCGGCCGGCGACGCGCGTGTTACCAGTACGGTAGCGGGACGGCTGTGACCGGCGCGATCCCTTCCTGCAACTGATCATGAAACTGATCCCCGCCGCTAGGGAAAAACCCCTGGTCGGGGGGCTGGTGGCGAGGGCGCGGACACCGATCATCTTCGGCCACCGGTATCGCCAGCGTCACTCCGCGCGCAGGGCGACCACCGGGTCGAGCCGACCGGCCCGCTGTGCGGGCACCACCCCGAAGACGATCCCGACCGCCGCCGAGACGCCAAAGGCCAGCGCCAGTGACCACCAGGTCACCGCCGCCGGGATGGGCGAGACCGCGGCCACCAGCAGCGCTCCGCCCACGCCGAGCGCCATCCCGGTCAGCCCACCGACCGAGGTCAGCAACACCGCCTCCAGCAGGAACTGGACGCCGATGTCGCGGGGGCGGGCGCCGACCGCCTTGCGCAGCCCGATCTCGCGGGTCCGTTCGCGTACCGAGACGAGCATGATGTTGGAGACGCCGACACCGCCGACCAGCAGCGAGATGCCCGCGATGGCGGCCAGCACGCCGGTCAGAATGCCGAGGATGTCACCCAGCACGCCGAGGATCTGCTCCTGGGTGACCGCGCTGAACTCGGTACCCGGGTGCCGTCCGTTCAGCTCGGCCACGATCCGAGCGCCCAGTTCGTCGATGCGCTCGCGGTCCGGCGCCTTCACCGCGATGGCGTCCACCCGCTGGGTGCCGTACAGCCGCTGGGCCGCCGTCACCGGGATGTGCACCTCGTCGTCCCGGTCGACGCCGAGGCTCTGCCCCAGCTGGACGAAGACGCCGATCACCCGGAACCGGACGCCGGCGACGTTGATCTGCTGGCCGACCGCATCCCGGTCGGGAAACAACGCTCGGGCGACCGCGTCGCCAAGCACCGCCACCCGCCGGCCGGTGTCCACGTCGGAACGGGTCAGGTAGCGTCCCCGGGCCAACTCCCGGGCGAACACCGTCGGGGTGGTCTCCAACACCCCCTGCACGGTGGTGAAGTCCTGCCGGGTGCCGGCCCGCACCGTCGCGCCCGAGGCGACCGTCACCGCCACCCGGGCCGGATCACCAACCACCCGGCCGACCGCGTCCACGTCCTGCAACGTCAGTGGCGAGACCGCCGGTGCGGCACCCACGTCGAGTCGCCCCGGGACAACCAGCAAAAGGTTGGAACCGAGCCCCTCGACCTGCTGTTCGACCTTCTGCTTGGTGCCGGTGCCGATGGCCACCAGGAGCACCACGGAGGCCACCCCGATGATCACGCCGAGCATGGTCAGCAGGCTGCGCATCCGGTTGGCCCGTAGCGCGTCCGACGCCACCCGCCACGCCTCGGCCAGCCTCACGAGCCGGCCTCGCTGTCGGATACGACGACGCCGTCGCGCATCGCGATGCGCCGGCGGGCCCGGACGGCCACCTCAGCGTCATGGGTGACCATCACCAGCGCCACCCCCGACTCGGCGTTGAGCCGTTCCAGCAGCTCCAGCACGGCGGCGCCGGTGGCGCTGTCCAGGTTGCCGGTCGGCTCGTCGGCCAGCAGCACGGTCGGGTCGGTGACCAGCGCACGGGCGATCGCCACCCGCTGCTGCTCGCCGCCGGAGAGCTGGTTCGGGCGATGGCCCAGCCGGTGCCCCAGGCCGACCCGCCCAAGCATCGCGGCGGCACGCTCGCGCCGCTGGCGGGCGCCCACCCCCCGGTAGACCAGCGGCAGCGCCACGTTGTCCACCGCCGAGGTACGCGGCAACAGGTGGAACGCCTGGAACACGAAACCGATGGTCTCGTTGCGCAGCCGGGCCAGTTCGGGCGCCGACAGCGCGCCCACCTCCCGGCCACCGATCGCCAGCCGGCCACCGGTCGGCCGGTCGAGACCGCCGAGCAGGTGCATGAGGGTGGACTTGCCCGACCCGGACGGCCCGATCAGTGCCACGTAGTCGCCGGCCGCGATGGTCAGCGACACGCCCCGCAGGGCGGGTACCGAGACCCCGTCCAGCTGGTACGTCCGGGACACCTCGACCGCCTCGATCGCCGCGGTCACCCGACCTCCTGGCCGTCCCGGACCTGGTCGGTGCCGCGGATGACCACCCGGTCGCCGGGCTGCACCCCGTTGACGATCTGCACCAGGTCCTGGCCCTGCACTCCGACGGTGACCACCGCCCGGCCGGCCCGACCGTCGCGGACCAGCCACACCGTGTCCCGCCCGTCCACCGAGAAGACCGCCGACGCGGGCACGGTCACCGCGTCCGCCGCCTCCCGGACCCGCAGCCGCAGCACCGCGTTCATCCCCGGCCGCGGGGTCGGTGCCCGCTCCGCCTCGCCGAACAGGCCCGCCCCGAGTGCGAGCCGGACCCGGTAACTGACCCCGCCCCGGGCCGACGTGCTGGGCAGCACGTCGATCGACCGGACGGTCGCGTCGTACGTCGCGCCGGGCACCGCGTCCAGCTCGACCGTGCCGGTGAGTCCGGCCCGGACCAGCAGTACGTCGGTCTCGTCGACCTCGGCGAGCAGGCCCAGCTCGCCGGTGTCCACCACGGTCAGCACGGGAGTCCCTGCGGTGACCCGGCCACCGACCGGGACGGCGGTGTCCACGCCCGGCGGCGGTGCCGCCGACCCGGCGCCGAGCGCGTCCGGGCCGACCCCAGCCGGCATCCCGCCGGCGGCGTCGAGCAGCCCGGCGAGCGCACCGGCCGAACCGCCACCGGTACCGACGCCACCCGGTTGCACCACCCCGGCGATCGGGGCGCGCAGGGTCAGCGCGTCCACCGTCGCCTTGGCCAGGTCGTACGCCTGCTGCGCCTGGAGCCGCTGGGCGGTGGCGAGCGCGCCGACGGCGGAGTTCAGGTTGCGTACGCCGCGCTGGACCTCGCGGACCGCGTTGTCGGCGGCGCGGGCCGCGGCGGCGTACTGGCGCTGGGCGGAGTCGACCTGCGCGAGCAGCGCCTTGCGGAGTTCCGGATCGCTGATCTTCGCGGCGGCGGCGCGGGCGGCGGCGTGCGCCTCCGCGGCGGCCCGGTCGGTGCCCCGCAGCGAGCCGGCGAGGTTGCCGCCGCCACCGCCACCACCGGCCCGCTTGGCCGCGTCGAGTGCCGCGCGGGCCTGGCGGAGCCGTTCCCGCGCCGACGGCGAGTTGATCACGGCAAGCACCTGGCCGCGCTTGACCCGCTGGCCCGGCTCGACCCGCAGGCTGGCCAGCGTCCCGTCAGCGGGCGCGGTGAGGGTCGCCGCCGCCCGGGCGACGACGGTGGCGGGGGCGTCGATCTCCTCCGCCACCGGGGCCCGCACGGCCGAGGCGAGCGCGATCGACGGCTCGTCGGCACCGCAGGAGGCGGCCCCTGTGAGGATCACGACGGCGACGGCGAGCAGGGCGGTGAGCAGGCGGGGGCGCGTGGCTGAGGGCAGCCGCGGCGGGTCAGGGCGGCGCACCCGACCCATGCTACGAGCCGCCGTCGATCCGGCCGCTGGCAGCCCGTCAGCCGGCAGCCCGTCGGATGTACGCGACACACTCGTCGTGGAGGCCGGACCAGGGCTCGCCCAGGACCTCCTCGGCGATCTGGGCCGGCGGACGGAGGTCGTGCACCACCGCCTTGACGAAGGCGAGCAGCTGCTCCTCACCGAAGCGGTCGACGAAGTACCGGACGGCGAGGTACGCGATGCCGTAACGGCCGGTCGCCTCTTCGCCCGAGATGTCACCGGTGGGTATGAGGTCGTCGAGCTTGCCGTTCCAGTCGCCCCTGACCGCCTGCCGCGTTTCGGCCAGTCCCAGGTAGCGGGCCACCGGCTGACCGTCGACGGCCGCGTACTCGGCCACCCCTTCGACCAGCCACCACGCCCAGTCCTCCCAGTAGCCGTCGGGCATCGACGCGGCGTGGGCCAGCTCGTGCCGGAGCACCTGGTCCATGAAGGGACCGTAGTCCAGGCTGTCCGGCCCGAGCACGACCTCGTGGTGACCGCCGCCGACGTTGATCGCGTACCCGATGCCCCATTCCGGCTGCTCGCCGCCGTACCAGGTCTCCCACTCCTTCTTGCCGGCGTAGAAGATCCGGTAGCGGTCGGGGGTGCCGGACACCGCGTACAGGTCGGCCACCTTGGCTGCCGCCTCGGCCCGGGCCAGCAGGTACGGCAGCCGGTTGCGGTACGCCGGCGTGGTCGCCACG
Organism: Micromonospora craterilacus; assembly: GCF_003236315.1. GTDB lineage: Bacteria > Actinomycetota > Actinomycetes > Mycobacteriales > Micromonosporaceae > Micromonospora > Micromonospora craterilacus. Next base: position 71,117 of record NZ_POTY01000005.1, on the reverse strand, counting down.
ATCGTCCGCTTCCCGACCACGGAGGTCAGCTCGCTGACCTCCCAGGGCAGATCGCCGGGCTGCCCGCTGGGAGCGCCGATCACGTACGGCGAGGACTTCGACTTCTCGATCTCCAGCAGGCGGGGCTCCGCCCCGTCGCGCCACCGGGTGTCGACGACCATCGGGCTCGTCTGACACCTCGCCACCACGAAGCAGTAGTTGAACTGGACCCGCAACCGCCACTCGCCCGCCTGACCCGTCTCGGTGGGCAGGCCGCTCGCGCTGGCCTCCCAACGCTTCACGCGCAGCGCCCTGAGCGAGTCGTACCGGCGGCGGAGCTCGGTGCGCGCGGAACCGGCCTCCGCGATCGCCAGGAACCCGGCCCGGTCCCCGCCGAGCAGCGCGGCGGCCTGCCGGTTCAACTGCACGCTGATCCGCTCGGCGACCTGCTGGGCGGCCAGCGTGGTCGGGTTCTCGGTCGGCTCGGCGGCCGTGGCGGACGTCTCGACGTCGGTGTCCCGCAGCACGCTGACAAGCAGCGCCGCCGGCAGGCCACAGGCCAGCACCAGGACCACCACGACGAGCGCGGCCCACAGTGGCCATCGCCGGCGCCGTCGCCCGTCGGGCGCCACCGTCGGGCCGGCCGCAGCCGCCACCCCGGTCACCGCACTCGGCATCACATAGGGCGCCGCACCCGGCGGCGCGTAAGGGGGCGCGTACGGCGTCGCATATGGCGGCGCGCTCGGCGTCGCATATGGCGGCGCGTAAGGGGGCGCGCTCGGCGGCGCGTAAGGGGGCGCGCCCGGCGTCGCGTGGGGCGTCGCACTTGGCGGCGGCTCAGTTGCTCCACTCGGCGGCGGCTCGGGCGTTGTCGGCGGCTGGTCGTCGGCCACAGGGCCCCCGTCGGTCATCGGCGAAGGGTACGGCTCGCCGGCGAGATAGGGAACACCGCCCGCCGCCGCGGCCACCGGTCATTCCGCGCCTGTCTCCTCCGGCCCGGGCCAGGAGCGGAACGCGACGCCGAGGGCGGCGACCATCCGGTCGAAGGAGCGGTCGACCTCGCGGGGCAGGCCGAAGTCACCGGCCGCCTCCAGCGAGACGAAGCCGTGCACAGCGGCGCGGAACATCCGGACCCCGTCCACGGCGGCGTCCCCACCGATCCCGTAGCCGCTGAGGATGGCGTAGACGACGCCGACCGCCCGGGCCCCGGCGGCGACATGCGCCGGGTCGGCCGAATCCGGCACCCGCTGGCCGGCCGGGAAGCGGCCGGGATGCCGGCGGGCGTACGACCGGTAGGCGTCGGCGACGGCGCGCAGCGCGTCGTCGCCGCTGCGACCGGCGGCGGCCGTGGTCATCTCGTCGGCGATCTCCGCGGTGACCAGCGCGGACAGCTTCTGGGCGAGCGCGTCGGCCCCCTTGACATGCTTGTAGAGGCTGGGCAGCGCGACGCCGAGCCGGTTCGCCAACGCGGCGAGGGTGAGTTTGTCGTACCCGACCTCGTCGGCGAGCCGGGCCGCCTCACGGACCACGATCTGCTGGTTCAGCCCGGCCCTAGGCACGGTTGGCCACCGCGAGGAAGTCGACCAGCTCGGCGGCCGTCGGGTCGGGTCGGTCGGCGTGCGGGTAGTGCCCGGCATCGGTGATCATCCGCGCCTCGGCAACCTGGAAGAGGCGCCGGGCGGCGCGGGCCTCGCCGCCCGGGTCGCGGAAGTCCGGATCCTTCGTGCCCATCAGCACCAGCACCGGCTGGCCCACCTGCGGAGCCCGGGCGGTCCAGTGCGGCTGCGCCGGGGCGATCACACCCCGCACCGGCGCCATCCGGCCGGGCCGGCGCAGCGCGGCCACCATCGCCCGGCGGTACTCCGCGTCGTCGGCCGGCCGGTGCACCGGGAAGAGCGTGCGGTGGAACAGCCCGAACAGCCGCGGGCTGCGCAGCACCGCGGCCTGCGCGAGACGCAGGAAGGGATTGGGCTTCGGCTGCCCGACGAACGCGCCGACCAGCACGATCGCGTTGACCAGTTCCGGCGCGTCGGTGGCCGCGAAGACCACGGCGGCGGCGCTGGACGAGCTGCCGACCAGGGTGGCCGGGCCACCGCCGAGGTCGCGGACCACCGCCAGCAGGTCGCCGCCCACCTCGGCCGGGGCGTACGACGACCAGCCCGCGCTGGAGTCGCCGTGGCCCCGGACGTCGACCGAGGCCACCCGGTAGCCCGCCTCGACCAGCAGCGGGATCAGGTGCCGGTAGGAGTGACGGTTCTCCCCCATGCCGTGCGAGAGAACCACCAACGGCCCCTGCCCGTGCACCTTGTACGCGATCCGGCCGTCACCCCGCCCGACAAAGCTAGTAGTCATAGCCAGAAAGCTAATACAATTAGCCTCGCTCGTCAAGGCACCCACCTGGAGCGCCGCTGGTGCTACTTCCGGGAGGCGACCGCGCGCGCGAAGAAGGCCAGGTTGGCGGGACGCTCGGCGAGGCGGCGCATCAGGTAGCCGTACCAGTCGTCGCCGTACGGGACGTAGGTGCGCACGGTGTAGCCCTCGCCGACCAGGCGGGCCTGTTCCTCCGGCCGGATGCCGTAGAGCATCTGGAACTCGAAGCGATCGGGGCCGCGGTCGAACCAGCGGGCCCGGTCCTCGCCGATGGCGATCAACCGGGGGTCATGGGTGGCCAGCATCGGATAGCCGTCGCCGGACATCAGGATGTTGAGGCAGCGGACGTAGGACTTGTCGACGTCGCGGGCCGACTGGTGGGCCACCGACTCCGGTTCCTTGTACGCCCCCTTACACAGCCGCACCCGGGACCCGGCCGAGGCCAGCTCGCGGCAGTCCGACTCGGTGCGCCGCAGGTACGCCTGGAGCACCGCCCCGGTCGACGGGAAGTCCTTGCGCAGCTTGGCCAGGATGTCCAGGGTCGAGTCGGTGGTGGTGTGGTCCTCCATGTCCAGGGTGACGGTGGTGCCCGCGGCGTCGGCCGCGGCGCAGATCGCCCGGGCGTTGTCGTAGGCCAACTGCTCGTCGAACGCCTGGCCGAGCGCCGACAGCTTGACGCTCACCTCGGCGGCCGGCGTCAGCCTCGCCTCGGCGAGCATCCGCAGCAGCGTCAGGTACTCGTCCTTGGTGGCGCGGGCCTGCTCGGGGGTGACGGTGTCCTCGCCGAGGTGGTCGAGGGTGACTGCGAGACTGTCGTCGACGAGTTCGCGGGTCACGCGCAACGCGTCGTCGGTCTTGGCGCCGGCGACGAACCGGCGCACGACGTCCCGGGAGAACGGGGCCGTCGCGACGAGCCGCTCGACCCGGGATGACCGGGAGGCGGCGAGGATAACGGAACGGAGCATGAGCTGAGCGTAACGCCCGGCCAGCCGCCGGGAGCGCCCAGCTTCCGTCCCGCCCACGCCCTGTCAAAGAAGGGGCCGCACCGCGACAGCGGTGGTGTCCATCGGTTACAACGATGGCGTGGAACAACGCCCCCGCCGCCGGCTCCGTTCGGCCTCCGTGCAGCTCGGCGCGCTCACCGCCCTGGCGCTTGCCCTCTCCGGCTGCAACATGACCTCCGACGACGACGATGACTGCGCCCTCGGCCCGACGGGCGGCGGTGACACCGTGGCCCTCGCCATGCGGATCCCGGCATCGGTCGCCGACCCGGCCGACCGGGCTGCCCCGGAGCCGGTCGGCACGGCCGTGCCCGAGCGGGGCGGCTTCGGCACCCATCTCGCCGCCTGCGGCGGCTGAGGGTGCGCCGCGAGCGGGTCAGCCCGCGCCCCGACTGGGACGCCACCATCCGCGAGCAGGGCCTGGTGTACGTCGACACCGAACTGCCCGACGGCGGGGTGATGTCGTACTGGGACGAGACCGCGGCGTACGCCTTCGAGCTGGCCGAGGTGCTGCGGCTGGAGGAGGCCACCGAGGAGCTGCACCGGATGTCGGTCGCCGCCGCCGCGCACGTGGTGGCGCGCAACCGGTACGCCGAGTTCGGCATTCCCGACTGGGCGGCCGAGGCGGTCGCCCGCTCGCTGCGGGAGACACCGCCCACCCTCTACGGCCGTTTCGACCTCTGGTACGACGGCAGCTGGCCGCCGAAGCTGCTGGAGTACAACGCGGACACCCCGACCGCGCTGGTCGAGGCGAGCATCATCCAGTGGTACTGGCTGGAGCACACCCGGCCGGAACTGGACCAGTGGAACAGCCTGCACGAGCGGCTCGTCGCGGCCTGGGCGAAGATCGGCACCGGCCTGCACGACCGGCGGGTGCACGTGGTCTGGTCGAACGAGGAGGAGAGCGGCGAGGACCACATGACCGCCGGCTACCTGGCCGAGACCGCCCGCCAGGCCGGCCTGGAGGTCGAGCTGCTGCCGATCCAGGACATCGGCTGGGACGGACGCCGCTTCGTCGACACCGCCGACGCCCCGGTCACCACCTGCTTCAAGCTCTACCCGTGGGAGTGGATGCTCGCCGAGCCGTACGGGTCGCTGGCGCTGGCGCCGGGCACGCCGACCACCTGGATCGAACCGGCCTGGAAGCTGCTGCTGTCCAACAAAGCCTTGCTGGCGGTGCTCTGGGAGCTGTATCCGGGGCACGAACTGCTGCTGCCCGCGTACCTCGACTCGCCGCGCGGGATGCCGGAGTACGTCGCGAAGCCGCTGCTCGGCCGGGAGGGCGCCGCGGTGCGGATCGTCACCGCCGGTGGTGAGATCACGAATCCGGGTGACTACGGCGACGAGGGCTTCTGCTACCAGGAGTTCCGGGCGCTGCCCGAGTTGGCCGGTAGCCGGATGGTGCTGGGCAGCTGGATCGTCGACGGGGAGTCGGCCGGTGCCGGGGTGCGGGAGAGCGCGAGCCTGATCACCGATGGATACGCCCGGTTCCTGCCGCACTACATCGACACGGCGCGTACCGGATGAGTCGTCTACCTTTGAAGGCGTGAACTTCGACGCGTACGCCCGGACCGGAGTTGACCTCGTCAACGCCCGCCTGGACGACCTCGACGACCTGCGGGCCATCTTTCCCGACGACAACGCGTGGATGCGCGACGAGGTCGCGGAGCGGGATCTGGCGACCTTCCGGCGCGCACAGAAGCGGTTGCGTGACGTCTTCGAATACGGCACCTCCGGGCGCGACGCTCAGGCGGTGGCCGAGCTGAACACGCTGCTGGAGGCATACCCGGTGCAGCCGCGCATCTCGGGGCACGACTCCAGCGACTGGCACATGCACGTCACCAGCCGGGGTGCCTCGGTCAGCTCGGAATACCTGGCCGGCGCGGTCTGGGGCCTGTCGGTCTGGCTCTGCGAGTACGGCAGCGCCCGGTTCGGCGTCTGTGCGGACGACCGCTGCGGCAACGTCTACCTGGACACCTCGTCCAACTGCTGCCGCCGGTTCTGCTCGGAGCGCTGCGCCACCCGGTCGCACGTGGCCGCCCATCGGGCCCGCAAGCGGGCGGCCGTGCCCAGCCAGACCGATCCGCTGGCACCCGTGCCCTGACCTGTCACCCGGCCGCCCGGTCAGGGCGCTGGTCAGGCGTCGACCGGGGACGGGGTGTTGAGGTGCTGACGGGCGAAGGCCAGCGCCTCGCGCAGATCCGCCTCGCGGACCTGCCGGCTCTTCGCGCCCCGGGTGGTCACCTCCACCGCCACCGAGCCGGTGAAGCCCCGGCCGGCCAGCGAGCGCAGCAGCTCGGCGCAGGGCTGGGTGCCGCGGCCGGGCACCAGGTGCTCGTCACGCCCCTCGCCGGTGCCGTCGCCGAGGTGTACGTGCGCCAGGCCGGCGCCCATCCGGTCGGCCATCTCAAGGGCGTCGGTGTGCGAGGCGGCGCAGTGCGACAGGTCGAGCGTGTACGAGGAGTAACCGGGCTCGGTCGGATCCCAGCCGGGCACGTACGGGACGAACTGCCGGCCCGCCATCCGCACCGGGTACATGTTCTCCACCGCGAACCGCAGCCCGCCGAACTGGCCGGCCACCTTGTCGAGCCCCTCGGCGAAGTTGCGCGCGTAGTCCCGCTGCCAGGTGAACGGCGGGTGCACCACCACGGTCGGCGCCTCCAGCGTCTCGGCCAGCACCGCCGCCCTGCGCAGCCGCTCCCACGGGTCCGGGCTCCAGACCCGCTGGGTCACCAGCAGGCAGGGCGCGTGCACGGAAAGCACCGGCACCCCGTAGTGGTCGGCGAGCCCGCGCAGGGCGCCGCCGTCCTGGCTGACCGCGTCGGTCCAGACCATCACCTCGAGCCCGTCGTAGCCGAGCGCGGCGGCCAGCTGAAACGCCGCCGCGGTCCGTTCAGGGAAGACCGAGGAACTGGACAGGAGCACCGGGACGCGGGAAGTCACACCACCGAGGGTAACCCGCATCGATTGAGGCAGCGTGACGAGAAGCGGCAAAGCGGGTGATGCGGACGGACGGCATCACACCGGTGTCAACTTGTCCAACCGGTTGAGGATCACGCCCTCCCGCAGCGCCCACGGGCAGATGTCGAGCGAGTCCACGCCGAGTCGCCGCATCACCGACTCGGCGACGACGGCACCGGCCAGCACCTGGTGGGCCCGGCCGGCGCTCACCCCTTCCAGCTCGACCAACTGGGCCGGCGGAATGTGCCGGATGAAGCCGAGCACCTGCCGCAGCCCGGAGCGGGTGAGCTTGCGCCGGGCCCAGAGCCCGGCGCCGCTGGGGGCCGCCCCGGCGAGCCGGGCCAGGGTGCGGAAGGTCTTGGAGGTGGCCACCGGGCGTTCCCAGCCCACCTCGGTCATCCGGTCGACCACCGGGTCGAGCAGGCCGTCGACGTATTCACGCAGCTCGTCCACGGTCGCCGGCGATGGCGGGAGCACACTCTCCGGGTCGGTTCCGAGCCGCTCCCGGGTCAGCCGGCCGGCGCCGAGCGGCAGCGACACCGCGACGTCCGGATCCTCGTCGACGCCCGCCGCGATCTCCAGCGAGCCGCCGCCGATGTCCAGCACCAACAGCCGACCCGCGGACCAGCCGAACCACCGCCGGACCGCGAGGAAGGTCATCCGCGCCTCGTCCGCACCGGAGAGGACTTCCAGGCGTACCCCGGTGGCGTCCCGGACCTGGGCCAGCACCTCGGCGGCGTTGGTGGCGTCGCGTACCGCGGAGGTGGCGAAGGCGAGCAGGTCGTCGACCTCCAGGCCGGTGGCCGAGGTCCGGGCCGCGCTGACCGCCTTGACCAGGGCGTCCGCGCCGGCCTCGCGGAGCGCTCCGTCCGGGCCGAGCTGCTCGGCGAGCCGCAGCACCGCCTTCTCCGAGTGCGCCGGCCACGGGTGCGCCCCGCGGTGGGCGTCGACCACCAGCAGATGCACCGTGTTCGAACCGACGTCGAGGACACCCAGTCGCATGGTGAGCACCCTAGGCCAACCGGTTCGCGTCACTCACCGACCTGCCCGGCACACCGCGCGTACCCTGGGCCGGGTGACAGGTCAGATCGAACTCCGCGTACTCGTGGACGACCCGGCGGATCCGCGCAGCCGCGAGGTGCCGCTGGACTTCCCCCGGGAGTGGATCGAATTCGTCGACCCGGCGGACGAACGGCACCTGGTCCGGGCCGACCTCACCTGGCTGCTGTCCCGGTGGACCTGCGTCTTCGGCCGTGGCTGCCACGGCATCATCGCCGGGCGCTCCGCCGACGGCTGCTGCTCGCACGGCGCGTTCTTCACCGACTCCGACGACGAGAAGCGGGTCCGTACCGCGGTGAAGCGGCTGACCCCGGCGAACTGGCAGCACTTCCGCCGCGGCTTCAAGAACTGGACCGAGAACGACACCGTGGACGGCAAGAACCCGGCGCGACGCACCGCCACCCAGGACTCCGACGGCCCGTGCGTCTTCCTCAACGACGCCGATTTTCCGGGCGGCGGCGGGTGCGCGCTGCACGCCCAGGCGCTGCGCGACGGGGTGCACCCGCTGGAGTACAAGCCGGACGTGTGCTGGCAGCTGCCGGTCCGGCGGGATCAGGAGTGGGTGAAGCGGCCGGACAACACGAAGGTGCTGGTCTCCACGCTGGCCGAGTTCGACCGGCGGGGCTGGGGCGCCGGCGGGCACGACCTCGACTGGTGGTGCACCTCCTCCACGGACGCGCACGTCGGCACCGAGCCGATGTACCTCTCGTACGGTCCGGAGCTGACCGCACTCGTCGGCCCGGCCGCGTACGCCAAGCTCGCCGAGCTGTGCGGCGAACGGGTCCGCCAGGGCATGGTCGCCCCCCATCCCGCCGACCCGAACTGACAACTCAGCGCGATCTTGGTAGCAGCGTCCACCAATGGGCCATGACACTACGACTCGATGACGAGCGTGAACGCTGGCTGCGCTGCGCAAACTTTGCGACGTGCAGCTCAGGCGTGGCTGCGGTGGCGCGGATCAGGGCTCGAACTTGTAGCCGAGACCGCGCACGGTGACGATGTGGCGCGGGGTGGACGGCTCCGGCTCGATCTTGGACCGCAGGCGCTTGACGTGCACGTCCAGCGTCTTGGTGTCGCCCACGTAGTCGGCGCCCCAGACCCGGTCGATCAGCTGCCCACGGGTCAGCACCCGGCCCGCGTTCCGCAGCAGCAGTTCCAGCAGCTCGAACTCCTTGAGCGGCAGCTGCACCGCGCCCCCGTCGACGGTCACCACGTGCCGCTCGATGTCCATCCGGACCGGCCCGGCGGCCAGCGTCGGCACCCCCGACTCGGTCGCCTCGGGGCTCTGCCGGCGCAGCACGGCCCGGATCCGGGCCACCAACTCCCGGGGCGAGTACGGCTTGGTGACGTAGTCGTCGGCACCGATCTCCAGGCCGACCACCTTGTCGATCTCGCTGTCCCGCGCGGTGACCATGATGATCGGCACGTGCGAACGCTGCCGCAACTGCCGGCACACCTCGGTGCCGGACATCTCTGGCAGCATCAGGTCGAGCAGCACGATGTCGGCGCCGGTCCGGTCGAACTCGGTGAGAGCCGACGTGCCCGTGGCGGCCACGGACACCTCGAACCCCTCCTTGCGGAGCATGTATGACAGGGCGTCGGAGAACGATTCCTCGTCCTCGACCACCAGAACGCGGCTCAACGGCGTTTCCTTTCCTTTCGGGTCGGACCGGGCGGAGCCCGGCCTGATCCATATGCGGTCAGACCTGCCGGAGCTCGGCCGGACCGGCCTCGATCCCAGCTGACGGCAGTGTCGCCAGGAGGTCGTCCGGAGGGCTGGCGGGCAGCCGGAGGGTGAACGTCGACCCCCCACCAAGAGTGCTCGCCACATCCACCCGGCCGCCATGGTTGCTCGCGATGTGCTTGACGATCGCGAGGCCCAGGCCGGTGCCACCGGTCGATCGGGAGCGGGCCTGGTCGGCCCGGTAGAACCGCTCGAAGATCCGGTCCACGTCGGTGGGGGCGATACCGATGCCCTGGTCCGCCACGGCGATCTCGACGTGTTCGTCGGTGGAGCGGGCGGTGATACGTACCGTGGTGTCCTCGCCGGAGTAGTTGACGGCGTTCTCCACCAGGTTCGCCACCGCCGTGGCCAGTTGGCTGTCGCTGCCGTAGACGGTGAGTCCCCGCTCGGCCTCGACCGTCACCTCGATCCGACGGGCGGTGGCGGCGGTCCGGGTGCGGTCCACCACCTCGGAGATCACCCAGTCCACCGCGACCGGTTCCGGGGCCGGTTGCGGCTCGGCGCCCTGGAGCCGAGTCAGTTCCAGCAACTCCTGCACCAACCGCCCCAACCGGGTCGACTCGTGCTGGATGCGTTCGGCGAACCGGCGGGCCGCGACCACGTCCTCGGAGAGGTCGGACCGCCCTTCACCGGCCGGCTCGGTGGCGTCGAGCAACGCCTCGGCGAGCAGTTGCAGCGCGCCGATCGGGGTCTTCAGCTCGTGACTCACGTTGGCCACGAAGTCGCGGCGGACCCGGGCCAGCCGGTGCGACTCGGTCACGTCGGCCGCTTCCACCGCGATGTAGCCGCTACCCAGCCCCATCGCCCGCAGGTGCACGCCGAGCGGGTTCTCCCCCGCGTTGTCGCGCCCCCGGGGCAGGTCCAGCTCGATCTCGCGGCGCACGCCGGTGCGGCGCACCTGCCCGGCCAGGGTACGGATCAACGGATGCGCGGTGATCGAGCCCGGTTGGCCACCGGTGCGCAGCAGCCCCATCGCCCGAGCCGCCGGGTTAACGAGTACCGGCACGTCCTCCGGGTCGAGCACCACCACGCCCGCACGCAGCGAGTCGATCGCACGGCGGCCGAGCCCGACCTGCTCTTTCTCGGCGATCGCGAGCCTCCCCTTACCGAACCCGAAGCTGGCCCGCCCGCTCCCGCTGGAGCCGGCCCGCCGGCGTGCCGCCGGGATGATCCGGGGCAGCCACAGGCCGGCGACCAGCCCGGCCACCAGGGCCGCGGCCACACCCACCGTCACCGCCCACGTCACTCGGTGATCGTAGGGTCATTGTTTACCGGGGTACCGCCCAGACCAGGACGAAGGACTCTCACTTCCGGGAAAGTTCACCTCCGTGTCCGGTGTAGTTCACCGGCGTTCACCTCCGGTCCGCCCGCGAGCCCTAGTTTGTGCGGCGTACCTGCGCAAAGCCTCGCCGGCCCGGTCGCCGGCCCCGACCCCACAGGACGTGAGAATGCGCGACGAGTTCCGGGCCGAACTTCAGGCCGTCAGCCAGTTACTGGTCGAGATGGCCGAAGGCGTACGGGCGGCGCTGCGGCAGGCGACGCGGGCCCTGCTCACCGCAGACCGCCGGGCGGCCGAGACGGTGATCGAGCGGGACGCCGAGATCGACGAACTCTACCGGCAGGTGGAGGAGCGGGTCTGCGACCTGCTGGCCCGCCAGGCACCGGTCGCCTCCGACCTGCGTGCCATGATCACCGCGCTGCACGTCGCCGCCGACCTGGAGCGGATGGGCGACCTGGCCGACCACGTCGCCAAGACCGCGCTGCGCCGGCACCCGTCGCCCGCCGTACCGGCGGAGCTGCGGCCGGTCTTCACCGACATGGCGTCCATCGCCGACCGGATGGCCGAGAAGATCGCCGCGGTGCTGGCCCACCCCGACGTCGACCTCGCCGCCGAGCTGGACAGCGACGACGACGCGATGGACGAGCTGCACAAGGGCCTGTTCGGGGTGCTGCTCGGCGAGGACTGGCCGTACGGGGTGGAGACCGCCATCGACGCCACCCTGCTCGGCCGCTTCTACGAACGGTTCGCCGACCACGCCGTGAACAGCGCCGAGCACGTGGTCTACCTGATCACCGGCGAACCCGTAACCCCCGCCTGAGGCGCAAGGACGGGCCCCCTGTTAACGCCTGGCGTATAGCAGGGGGCCCCTCTTAACAAGCGTCGGCCGGTCAGCGGCCCTGGTTGGCCACTGCGGCGGCGGCCGTCTTGGCGGCCTCCGGGTCGAGGTAGGTGCCGCCCAGGGTCTGCGGGCGCAGCTGCGGGTCCAGGTCGTAGCGCAGCGGGATCCCGGTGGGAATGTTGAGCTTCGCGATCGCCTCGTCGCTGATCTGGTCCAGGTGCTTGACCAGGGCCCGCAGCGAGTTGCCGTGCGCAGCCACCAGCACCGTCCGGCCGGCCAGGATGTCCGGCACGATCGAGTCGTACCAGTACGGCAGCATCCGCTCGACGACGTCCTTGAGGCACTCCGTACGCGGCATCAGCTCGGTGGGCAGCAGCGCGTACCGGGGGTCGCCCACCTGCGACCACTCGTCGTCGTCGGCGATCGGCGGGGGCGGCGTGTCGTACGAGCGGCGCCAGAGCATGAACTGGTCCTCGCCGTACTCGTCCAGGGTCTGCTTCTTGTCCTTGCCCTGCAGGGCACCGTAGTGGCGCTCGTTGAGCCGCCACGACCGGCGCACCGCGATCCAGTGCCGGTCGGCGGCGCTCAGGGCCAGCTCGGCGGTGCGGATGGCGCGGCGCATCACGCTGGTGTGCACGACGTCCGGCAGCAGGTTGTGCTCGCGCAGCAGCTCACCGCCGCGGCGCGCCTCGCTCTCCCCCTTCTCGGTCAGGTCGACGTCGACCCAGCCGGTGAAGAGGTTCTTGGCGTTCCAGTCGCTCTCGCCGTGCCGCAGCAGGACCAGCGTCCCGACGGTGGGCCCCTCGCTAGCTGTCATGCCGATCATCCTGCCGCAACGCCGGACCGGACGCGCGGGAAGGGTCGTGACGACCACCACGTGGAAATCGGCGTGACCTTGATTCCGGCGCGCCACTAGGTTGTAAGGGTCGTCCAGATATTCAGTCATTACGGAAACGGGGGCGCCGGCGTGCGCGCGATGCGGGGTTGGTTCCGGGACACCACGGGCGGGCTGCCGAAGACCTTCTGGTACCTCTGGACCGGCACCCTGATCAACCGGCTCGGCTCGTTCGTCCTCGTCTTCCTCGCCATCTACCTGACCCAGGAGCGCGGCTTCTCCGCCACCCAGGCGGGCCTGGTGCTCGGCGCCTGGGGCGTGGGTGGCGCGGTCGGCACCACCGCCGGCGGCACGCTGACCGACCGCTGGGGGCGGCGGCCCACCCTGCTCGCCTCGCATCTCGGCGCGGCGACCATGATGCTCGCCATGGGCTTCGCCCGTGACCTGTGGACGGTCGCGGCGGGCGCGCTGCTGCTCGGCCTGTTCGCCGAGGCGGCTCGCCCGGCGTTCGGCGCCATGATGATCGACGTGGTGCCCGAGCGGGACCGGTTGCGCGCCTTCTCGCTCAACTACTGGGCGATCAACCTCGGCTTCGCCTGCGCCGCCGTGCTCGCCGGTTTCGCCGCCCAGGCCGGTTATCTGCTGCTCTTCGTGGTCAACGCCTCGACCACGGTGGTCACCGCGTTGATCATCTTCGTCAAGGTGAAGGAAACCCGCACGATCACCGTCAGCACGCGGTCAACCGGTGCTCCGGTCGGCGCGCTGCGCACCATCCTGACCGACCGGGTGTACCTGGGTTTCGTCACGCTGAACCTGCTCGGCGCGCTGGTCTTCCTCCAGCACATCTCGATGCTGCCGATCGCGATGGCCGACTCGGGCCTGAGCCCCGCCATGTACGGGTCGGTGATCGCCCTCAACGGCATCCTGATCGTGGCCGGCCAGCTGTTCGTACCCCGGCTGATCCGTGGACGCAGCCGTTCGCACGTGCTCGCCCTGGCCTCGGTGGTGGTGGGCGTCGGCTTCGGCCTGACCGCGTTCGCCGATGTCGCCTGGTTCTACGGGCTCACCGTGCTGATCTGGACACTCGGCGAGATGCTCAACTCGCCGTCCAACGCCACCCTCATCGCCGAACTCTCCCCCGGCGAGCTGCGCGGCCGCTACCAGGGGGTCTTCTCGCTCTCCTGGCAGCTGGCCGGGGCGATCGCGCCGATCCTCGGCGGCCTGGTCCGCGAGCAGGCGGGCAACGCCACGCTCTGGCTCGGCTGCGCCGCGATCGGGGCGGTGATGGCGGTGGGCCACCTGATCTCCGGACCGGCGCGGGAGCGCCGCGCCCTCGAACTGCGTACCGTCGGGGCCGCCCCGGTGGTGACGGTCCAGTCGCCCGCACCCCAGCCGGCCGCGCCGCAGGCGGCCGAGCCGGTCGCGCCCACCCGCGGCTGACCACTCCCCGGACGGCGCGGGGTTCCGCCGCTCCGGCAAGATCTGTTAGGTAACCGAACAGATCAGGGAGGTCAGGTGCGGGCCGCAGCGCAGCACGAACGCCGGGCGTCCGCCGCGCCACGTCGCTGGCTGGCCGACACCGCGGGCGGGCTGCCCGCCACCTTCTGGTACCTCTGGGCCGGCCTGCTGATCAACCGGGCCGGGGCGTTCGCGATGCTCTTCCTGTCGCTCTACCTGACCGCCGCGCGCGGCGCCAGCGAGTCGCTGGCCGGCGTGGTCGTGGGCGCCTACGGTGCCGGTGGCGCGGCCGGGGTGCTGCTCGGGGGCGTCCTGGCCGACCGTTGGGGACGCCGGTCGACCCTGGTGGCGGCGCACCTGGCCACCGCCGCCCTGATGGTCGCGCTGGCGCTCAGCCAACAGCTGGGCGTTATCGCGTTGCTCGCCCTGCTGGTCGGCGTCACGCACTCGATGCCGAGCCCGGCCTTCGTCGCGGCGATCGTCGACGTGGTGCCGGAACACCGCCGGTCCCGCGCGTTCAACCTGCAGTTCTGGGCGTTCAACCTTGGCATGGCGGTGGCCTCACTGCTGGCCGGCCTGCTGGCCGAGGCGAGTTACGTCGCGCTCTTCCTGGTGGACGCCGCCGCCACCCTGGCCACCGCCGTGCTCATCGCGTGGAAGGTGCCCGAGACCCTCGCCCACCGGTCAGCGCGACCTCCGGCGCAGCCCGAGGCCGCCCGCCCCGCCGGGCGCCAACCGCGCCGGCCCGGGTTGCACACCGCGTTGGCCGACCGTCACTTCCTGGCCTTCGTGGGGCTGACCTTCGTCCTGGCCGTACTGACCATGCAGGCTTCGACGATCATGCCGCTGGCGATGCGCGCGGACGGGCTGGGACCTTCGGCGTACGGCGTGGTGGTGGCGCTGGGCGGGGTGCTGATCGTGCTGGGACAGCTCTTCGTACCCCGGCTCATCGACCATCACCGCAAGGCGCACGTGCTCGCCCTCTCCACGGCCCTGCTCGCGATCGGCTTCGGCGCGCTCGCCGTCGCCGACGACCTCGCGTTCTACCTGGGCGCCTGCGTGGTCTGGACGGTCGGCTCGATGCTGGCCGCGCCACCCAACGCACAGATCAACGCGGACCTGGCGCCACCCGCGCTGCGGGCCCGCTACCAGTCGGTGTTCTACCTGGCCTTCCCGGCCGCGTCGTTCGTGGCACCCACACTCGGCGGGTTCAGCCTGCAACAGTGGGGCAACGGGCACTGGCTGCTGGTCGGCGCGCTGGGGCTGCTGGCCGCCGGGGGTCACCTGCTCGCCGGACCGCCTCGGGAGCGACGCGTGGCCGCCCTGCGCCAAGCCACGGCGGCCCCGATCGAGCCGTCGCTGACCGCTCGCGAGGTATGACGCGAGGTGCCCGGCACGGAACCCGTGCCGGGCACATCAACGTCGTACGACCGGCGGCGGCGGGCGACACTCACCCCCGTAAGCGACGCCCGCTCACGCCGCCGGTCCAAACAGGTGGGAACCGTCCCCCAACGGTCGATCCACCCGTCCCCCGACACCTCACCCGGTGCACGGATCTGATCGATCCGCCGCTCCCCCGAACGGTTCCGAGCGTGGCGCGGTGTAATAAAGCTAGTTCGGCCCGTCATCCGGATTCAACCTGATCGGCTGTCTCGCCCGTCACAGCGGCCGTGGCCGGCCTCGGGACGGCACTTCGGGCCCTCGTTCATGGCCAACAGCGGGTACCCGTCGAGCATTCCCGCAAACCCCTCACCCGTCCTCACGGTCGGGTGACTCGGTCCGGAAGAAGTTGCTCTGCCGGCCGTCCCGCAACTGCTCCTGGTAGATCAGGTTCAGCCGCCGCAGATCGAAGGTGTGGAACCACTCGTCCCAGGTGATCTCGCGGATCCGGCTGCTCTCCCGGTAACCCGGAATGTTGAACGTCAACACGCCGGCCCGGCCGTCCCGCTCGGTGCCGGTGATCGTCGCCGGCTTGGCGCCACGCTCGCGGGCCCACCGCCGGATGACGTCGTGGTTGGTGGTCACCAGACTACGGCCGGGGCGCTCCGGCTGGTCCTGGATCGTGGCGATCACCTGCGACGACCGGGACGACCGCGCGGTCCCCCGCCCGGTCCGCACCGCTGAACTGCCGACCGGTGCCGCCCTGGCCGCACCCTGCGCCGGTGCCGCCTTGGCCGCTCCACGTGCCGCTGTGGCCCGCCCCGCCGTCGACTTGCGAGCCGCAGTGCCGGCCTTACCCGCGGTCGTGGTCTTTCTGGCCGCCGTGGTCTTCCGCGCCGCCGTGCTCTTCGCCGCCGCCTTCCGCGGAGCGACCTTCCTCGCCCCGGTGCCCGTCGCGGCCTTTCGCGCCGTGCCCGGCGTCGTCTTCCGCGCCGCGCTGGCCGTCGTCTTCCGCGCCGCCCCGGTCGTCTTGCGCGCGGCACTAGTCGTCGTCTTCCGCGCCGCACCGGTCGTCTTGCGCGCGGCACTGGTGGTCGTCTTGCGCGCGGTGCCGCCCGCCGCCTTCCGCGCCGATACGGCCCGTTTCGCCGGCGCCGCCTTTGCCCGGCCCGGGGCGGTCCGACCCGCCGCCGCCTGTCTCGTCCCGGCCGCCTTCGTGGCGCTGGCGCGGCCGGCCGGACCGGTGCTCCGGCGGGCGGCACCGCCCGACCGAAGCGTCTTCACCAGGGTCTTCACCAGTTCCGGCTTGCGCAGGGCGGAGATGCCGGAGACCCCGTACCGGCGCAACTGTCCGCGGATGTCGTCCACCCGCATCCGGGAGATCTCCGACTCGGAGATCTGTGGCGTGTTCGGGGTCCGGTTGCCGGCCTGCCGCTTGGTCCTGGTCGCGGTCCCGCCGCGACCCGAGCTGTTTCGCTGAGCCATGGACGCTCACGCTCCTCGACACTCAGTCTCGGCACGCGGCGGGTCCCAACGCCGCACCGCGTGGTGCGGCTTACCCAGCAATAGCGCTCTGAACCGTCCCGCCGGTCAACGGACCCCGTTTCAGGTCTGGCCCGGACCGCCCGCGCCGCCCGACGGCTCGAAAAGGTGCGCGAAGGCCGCGAGGTTCGCGGTGGACTCACCCCGCTTGACCCGCCACTCCCACTCCCGGCGGATCGAGCTGCCGAAACCAATCTCCAGCATGGTGTCGAAGGACTCGTCGGCGTAGGTCAGCACCGCGCCGAGCAGCCGGTCCAACTCGTCGGCGTCGACTCCGGCGGGGTTGACCCGGCCGGTGAGGTAGATGTCGCCGACCGCGTCGACGGAGAACGACACGGCGTACATCCGGGCGTTGCGTTGCAACAGCCAGGCCCACAGCTCCTCGCGCCGCTCGTCCGGCTGGCGCATCACGAACGCCTCGACCCGTAGCGCGTGCTCACCGACGATCAGGTTGCAGATCGTCTTGAGCTTGTGCGTGCCGGGCAGGGTCACCGCGTACGACCCCGGGCCGGTGCGCTCGCAGGCGAGCTCCCGTTCGGCGCAGACCGACTCGATCAGGGCCCCAAGGTCGCTCATCGGGTCAACTCTACGGCCGCTGCCTCCGCACCGCCGCTGATGAGCGCCGCACCGGTCACCAGCAACGGGAGCCGGCCAGCTCGGAGGTGAGACGGGCCCGGTGGGCGGCGATCGCCTCGCCGTAGACGGTGAGCAGGCCGTCGGCCGTACGGTGCCAGGAGAAGTTGCGTGCATGCCGGGCGGCACCGACGGACAGCTCCGCCAAGCGGCCCCGGTCGGGCAGCAGGCGGCCCAGCGTACGGGCCCAGTCGACCGGGTCGTGGCCGCGCACCAGAACCCCGCTGACCTGGTCGCGTACCGCGGTCACCAGGCCGCCGACGGCGGCGGCCACCACGGGCGTACCGCACGCCTGGGCCTCCAGCGCGACCAGGCCGAAGGATTCGTTGTACGACGGCACCGCGACCAGGTCGGCCGCCTGGTACAGCAGGGGCAGGTCGGTGCCGGTCTGCGGCGGCAGGAAGTGCACCCGGTCGGCGACACCGAGCGAGGCGGCCAGCTCGATCAGGGCGGTGGGCCGGTCCAGCCCGGTGCCGCTCGGGCCGCCGCAGATCACCACGCCGACCTCGCGGGCCAGCACCGGATCCCGGTCACGCAATGCGGCGATCGCACGGATCAGCACGTCCGGGGCCTTCAACGGCTGGATCCGCCCGACGAAGGCCACCAGGTGACCGCGGGTGGGCAGGCCCAGCCGGACCCGGGCGGCAGTGGTCGCGGCGTCCCGGTCGCCGGAGGCCGGGCGGAACCGGTCCAGGTCCACCCCCGGCTCGACCACCGCGACCAGGGTCGGGTCGGCGTCGTACCGGCCGACCAGGTCCCGTGCCTCGACCCGGGTGTTCGCGACCAGCCGGTCCGCCTCGGCGACCACCTGCTCCTCGCCGATCACCCGGGCCTTGGGTTCCGGCCGGTCCCCGGCGGCGAGCTGCGCGTTCTTCACCTTGGCCAGGGTGTGCGCGGTGTGCACCAGCGGCACCCCCCAGCGGTCCTTGGCCAGCCAGCCGACCTGCCCGGAGAGCCAGTAGTGGGAGTGGATGAGGTCGTAGTGGCCCGGCGGCCGGGCCGCCTCGGCGCGCAGCACGCCGGCGGTGAACGCGCAGAGCTGGCCGGGCAGTTCCTCCTTGGTCAGCCCCTCAAGCGGACCGGCCATCACGTGCCGCACGTGCACCCCGGGAGCCACCTCGACCACCGGCGGCAGATCGCCCGAGGTGGCCCGGGTGAAGATTTCCACCTCGACGTCCGCCTCGGCCAGTCGCCGGGCGACCTCCAGGATGTAGACGTTCATGCCGCCCGCGTCGCCGGTGCCCGGCTGGTGCAGCGGCGAGGTGTGCACCGAGAGCGTCGCGATCCGCCGGGGCCGCGGCCACGGCAGGGAACCTCGCTGACGACCGACACCGGAGTGCATTTCCGCCACGTCCGCTCCCTTTGCCACGGTTGATGCCGTCCCGCACGACCGGCGCTCCTGCGTCAACCTCGACGCCGGATGTCATCTTCCCGATCGCCCGCGGGAAATACGTCGGCCAGCCCCGCCGGCGTGACCGACCTCATCACGAGGGCGGTGCCCGACGGCCGTGAGCGGGGGCGAGAATGGCCCGATGAGTCCTGTCGCCATCGTCACCGGAGCGTCCAGCGGGATCGGCGCCGCCACCGCCCGGCGGCTCGCCAGCGAGGGTTTCCACGTCGTGGCCGCGGCGCGGCGTACCGACCGGTTGGCCGACCTGGTCGCGGAGATCACCGCCGCCGGTGGCGCCGCCACCGCGGTGGCCTGCGACGTCACCTCGGACGAGTCGGTGGCGGGTCTCGCGCAGGCCGCACAGCAGGCTCCCGGGCCGGTGACGCTGCTGGTGAACAACGCCGGTGGGGCACGCGGGCTGGACCCGGTCGAGTCCGGTGCCATCGGCGACTGGCAGTGGATGTACGACGTGAACGTGCTCGGCACGTTGCGGGTCACCCAGGCGCTGCTGCCGGCCCTGGAGACCTCCGGCGCCGGCACCATCGTCGTCGTCTCGTCGACCGCCGGCTTCACGGTGTACGAGGGCGGCGGCGGCTACACCGCCGCGAAGCACGCGCAGACCGCGATCGCCGGCACGCTACGGCTGGAGCTCTGCGGCCGCCCGGTCCGGGTGATCGAGATCGACCCCGGGATGGTGAAGACCGACGAGTTCGGACTGGTCCGGTACCGCGGCGACGCCGACCTGGCCGCGGCCGTCTACGCCGGGGTCGCCGAACCGCTGGTCGCCGAGGACGTCGCCGACTGCATCGCCTGGTGCGCGACCCGCCCGCAACACGTCAACGTGGACCGGCTCGTCGTCCGGCCGCTGGCCCAGGCCGCCCAGCACAAGGTGCACCGGGCGAGCTGAGCCGGGATCGCGCGATGGCGACACGGGCGTCCCGGCCCCTCGGTGTGGTGACCCGGGGCACCACCAATCCCAACCGGCTACGCCGGGTGGACAACTGGATCGTGGAGACCTGCGCCGACGTGCTGCGGGCCGCGCCGGATCCGCTGGTGGTCGACCTCGGCTACGGCGCGACCCCGGTCACCGCGGTGGAGCTGCGCGCCCGGCTCGCCGCCGGGGTCCGCGCCGACGTGCGGGTGGTCGGGCTGGAGATCGATCCGGTACGCGTCGCGGACGCCCAGCCCGCCGCCGACCCGCCCGGGCTCACCTTCGCCCGGGGCGGCTTCGAGCTGGCCGGCCATCGTCCCGCCCTGGTCCGCGCGTTCAACGTGCTACGTCAGTACGACGAGGGCGAGGTGGCCGGCGCCTGGGCCACGATCACGGCCGGGCTGGCACCCGGCGGGCTGCTGGTGGAGGGCACCTGCGACGAGTTGGGCCGCCTCGGCGGCTGGGTGCTGCTCGACGCCGCCGGCCCGCGCTCGCTGACCCTGGCCGCCCGGCTGGCGACCCTCGACAGCCCGGCCGAGCTGGCCGAACGGCTACCCAAGGCGCTGATCCACCGCAACGTCCCCGGCGAACCCATCCACGACCTGATCCGAGCCCTGGACGACGCCTGGCGCGCCGCCGCCAGCTACGCCCCCTTCGGTCCCCGCCAACGCTGGCTGCACGCGGTGGCCACCATCCGCGCCCAGGGCTGGCCCATCCTCGACCGTCCCCGCCGTTGGCGCCTGGGCGAACTAACCCTCCCGTGGCCCACCATCTCGCCCACCCAGCCCCGTTGATCGTGGGTGAGGTGGGCTAGACGGTGCAGTTGATCAGCACGGGTTCGGGGTGGAGGGTTACCCCGAAGCGGGCGTGGACGGTGTCGCGGATGTCGCGGGCGAGAGTGATCAGGGCCTGGGTGCTGGCGGTGCCGGTGGGGTTGGTCAGGGCCAGGGTGTGCTTGCTGGAGATGGCGACGCCCTCGGGGCCGGCGTGGCCCTTGCCGAAGCCGGCCTTGTCGATCAACCAGGCCGCGCTGACCTTGACCATGTCACCGGCGCCCGGCCAGGCCGGCGGCTCCCCGACATCGGCGGCCCGCTGGCGCAGCAGCTCGTACCCGGCGCCGTCCAGCACCGGGTTGGTGAAGAAGGAGCCGACCGAGCGGGTGTCCGGGTCGGCCGGGTCGAGCACCATGCCCTTGCCGGCGCGCAGCCGCCGCACGGTTGCCCGCGCCTGCGCCAACGGCACCCGGTCGCCGACTCCGACGTCCAGGGCCCGGGCCAGCTCGGCGTAGCGGACCGGGCCGGACAGCGGCGAGCGGGCCAGCCGGAAGTCGACCGAGAGCACCACCCACCGCTCGCTGTACTTGAAGATGCTGGACCGGTAGGCGAAGCCGCAGTCCACCGCGGCGACCCGCCCGACCGCGCCGGCGTCCCGGTCGTAGACCTGCACGCCGGTGATGGTCTCGGCGACCTCCTGCCCGTACGCCCCGACGTTCTGGATCGGGGTGGCCCCGGTCGAGCCGGGGATGCCGGACAGGCACTCCAGCCCGGACCAGCCGTTCTGCACGGTCGCGGCGACCAGGTCGTCCCACGGCTCGCCGGCCTCGACCCGTACCGTCACGGTCTGCTCGTCCTCGGCCAGTACCCGCAGGCCCCGGGAGCGGACGAGGACCACGGTGCCCGGGAAGCCGACGTCGCCGATCACCACGTTGCTGCCGCCGGCGAGCAGGAGGATCTCCTCCCCCGCCTCGCGTACCCGGGCGACAATCTCCTCCGCACTGGTAGCGGTAACTATCCGTCCAGCCGGTCCACCGAGGCGTAATGTGGTGTATTGCGACAGATCACCCGTGGTGACGGGTTGAGCGGCGGCTGCCGGCTGGGCGTAGACGTCAGACACGCCTTTCACCCTAGGCTGAGGGACAGCCGCGGCACCCACTGGTGGCCCGGTCACCCCCGGGAGGATGGCGATGAGCAGATTGCATGGCACCAAAGACTTCTGGATCGGGGCACTGCGGGCGGAGGGCCCGGCCTTCGCCGCGGCGGTGGCCGAGGCTCCGCCCGAGACACCTGTGCTGTCCTGCCCCGGCTGGACGGTAACCGACCTGGCCCTGCACCTCGCCGGCATCTACCAGTGGGTACGCTCCGTCGCCGGCTCCGGCGAGTCCACCGCGCCGCAGCAGAGCCGGTCGCAGCCGGCCGAGCCGGCGCCGGGGGTCACCGTCGCGCAGCAGTGGCAGCAGGCGTACGACGAGTTGATGGCCCTGTTCGACACCCTCGACCCGGAGGCACCGGCGTGGAACTGGGCCCCGCAGCCGAAGAAGGCGGCCTTCTGGCCACGCCG
The DNA here is from genome assembly GCF_003236315.1 of Micromonospora craterilacus. GTDB lineage: Bacteria > Actinomycetota > Actinomycetes > Mycobacteriales > Micromonosporaceae > Micromonospora > Micromonospora craterilacus. The sequence goes on along the minus strand of NZ_POTY01000005.1, from coordinate 49,377 downwards.
GATGGCGCACGAGACGGCGGTGCACCGCTGGGACGCCCAGCTCGCCATCGCCGCCGGTGAGCCGATCGAGTCGAAGCTCGCGGCCGACGGGGTGAGCGAGGTGCTCGACACCTGGCTGCCGGCCGGCCGGCGGAAGGCGACCGGGCAGTGGCACGGGGTGGTCCGGCTGAGCGCGACCGACGCGGCACATGAGTGGTTCCTGCGGCTGCGCGGCGAGGGGGTGGCCCTGCTGGACACCGGCACCATCTTCGACCACGACGACCACCATGCCCGGGTGCACGTCAGCGGCACGGCGAGCGATCTGCTGCTGGCGCTGTGGGGGCGGGTCAGTTTCGACACCCTGACGGTCGCCGGCGACCGCGCCCTGCTCGACGGGGTGCGTACCGGCTGAGCCCGACGATCCACCACGAGCGGCCTTTCCGATCGGGAGGGCCGCTCGTGGCCATTCTGTGACCCTCCCCGAGAGAGCGCTCTCTTGACACCGGTCCGGGGTGGACCGCAGGCTACGTGAGAGCGCTCTCAGACCCATCCACCACCACCCTTACCTGAGAGGGGTCACCAGACAATGGGCACTTTCCCGCGCCACCGCCTCGCGGCGGTCGCCCTGGCCGCCGCCGGCGCGTTGCTCGTCACCAGCGGCTGCGGTGGCAGCGACGACGCCGGAGACGGCGACATAACGCTCACCGTCGACGTCTTCGGGCAGCTCGGCTACGAGCAGCTCTACCGCGAGTACGAGGACGCCAACCCCGGCGTGAAGATCGTCGAGCGGGGCACCGGCGGCAACCTCGACGAGTACTCGCCGAAGCTGACCCAATGGCTCGCCGCGGGCAAGGGCGCCGGCGACATCGTGGCCATCGAAGAGGGTCTGATGGTCGAGTACAAGGCCAACCCGGACAACTTCGTCAACCTGCTCGACCACGGCGCCGCCGAACTCAAGGGCAACTTCCTCGAGTGGAAGTGGAACCAGGGGCTCACCGCCGACGGCCAGAAGCTGATCGGGCTCGGCACCGACGTGGGCGGCATGGCCATGTGCTACCGCACCGACCTCTTCGAGAAGGCGGGGCTGCCCACCGACCGCGACGAGGTCTCCAAGCTCTGGCCGACCTGGCCGGACTACATCGCCACCGGCGAGAAGTTCAAGGCCGCGAACACCGGCGCCTCGTTCCTGGACGCGGCCACCAACACGTTCAACACCATCGTGCTGCAGACCGCCGGCAACGCGCAGGGCTACCACTACTACGACACCAGCAACAACCTCGTGGTGGACAGCAACCCGGCGGTGAAGCAGGCCTGGGACACCACCATGCGCATCATCAACGCCGGTCTGTCCGGCAAGTACGGCTCCTGGTCGGAGGAGTGGGTCTCGGCCTTCAAGCAGGCCAAGTTCGCCACCATCGCCTGCCCGGCCTGGATGACCGGCGTGATCGAGGGCAACGCCGGGCCGGAGGCCAAGGGCAAGTGGGACATCGCCCGGGTGCCGGGCGACGGCGGTAACTGGGGTGGTACGCACCTGGCTGTGCCGACGCAGAGCAAGCACCAGGCAGAGGCGATCAAGCTGGCCAAGTTCCTGACCAGCCCGCAGGGCCAGATCGGCGCCTTCAAGGCCAAGGGCCCGCTGCCGTCCTCGCCGCAGGCGCTGGACGACCCGGCCATCGCCGAGGCCACCAACCCGTACTTCTCCGACGCCCCGATCGGCACGATCTTCGCCGCCGGCGCGAAGACCCTGAAGCCGGTCTACATGGGCCCGAAGAACCAGGCCGTCCGTACCGAGGTGGAGAACGCCGTGCGCACCGTCGAGCTGGGACAGCGCACCCCCGACCAGGGCTGGCAGGACGCGATCGCGAACGCCAAGAAGGCCGCCGCCAAGTAACCGGCCCGACGGGCCCCACCCCGCCGCCGATCCAGGACCCGCCGCCTCCACCGGACGCGCGCGGCGACCAGCCCTGGATCGGCGCGGGGCGGGGGCGTGGAAAGGAGTCAACGGGTCATGGCGTTGCAGCTCGACGCGCGACCGCCGGCCACACCGGGACCGCGCGACACCCGCCTGCGGCGGGCCGGCCGGCTGAGCCGGATCGACGCGAAGTACTCGCCCTACCTCTACATCGCCCCGTTCTTCCTGGTCTTCGCGGTCTTCGGGGCGTGGCCACTGGCCTACACCCTCTGGGTCTCGCTGCACGACTGGGACCTGCTCGGCAGCAACCCCACCTTCATCGGTGCGGACAACTACACCCAACTGCTGGCCGACAGCGACTTCTGGCACTCGGTGGTCAACACCCTCGGCATCTTCGTCATCAGCACGGTGCCGCAGCTGCTCCTGGCGCTCTGGCTGGCCAACATGCTCAACCGGCAGCTGCGGTTCCGCACCGGCTGGCGAATGGCGGTGCTGGTCCCCAACGTCACCTCCACCGCCGCCGTGGCGATCGTGTTCGGGGTGCTGTTCGGCCGCGAGTTCGGCATGATCAACTGGCTGCTCGACCTGGTTAGTGTCGACCCGATCGGGTGGAAGTCCAACCGGTTCGCCTCCTGGGTGGCCATCTCGGCCATGGTCGACTGGCGGTGGACCGGCTACAACGCGCTGATCTTCCTGGCCGCCATGCAGGCCATCCCCCGTGACCTGTACGAGGCGGCGGCGATCGACGGAGCGAACCGGGCCCGGCAGTTCTGGACCATCACCGTGCCGCTGCTCAAGCCGACGATCATCTTCTGCGTCATCATCTCCACCATCGGCGGGCTCCAGCTGTTCACCGAGCCCCGGCTGTTCCACTCCGGCACCAACCCGATCCGGGGCGGAACGCTGCGCGAGTCGCAGACGGTGACCATGTACATGTTCGAGAACGCCTTCGCGCCCTACTACAACTTCGGCTACGGCTCGGCCGTGGCGTGGCTGCTCTTCGCCCTGATCGCCATCGTGGCGGCGATCAACGTACTGATCATCCGGCGACTCGGCGCCGGCGCCAAGCCGGACACCGGCAGGAAGGGAGGCTCCCGATGAGCCGGCTGTGGCGGGCCAGCCCGCTGACGTACGGCGCGCTGATCGCCGCCGCGGTCCTGTCGGTCTTCCCGATCTACTGGATGTTCGTGGTGGCCAGCCGCTCCAGCGACGCGATGGGACAGCTGCCGCCGCCGGTCACCCCCGGGGGCAACCTGGGCGCCAACATCTCCCGGTTGTTCGCCAACGCCGACGCGTACTTCCTGACCGGCCTGATCAACTCGGCGATCGTGGCGACCACGGTCACCGTCTCGGTGGTGTTCTTCTCCAGCCTGGCCGGGTTCGCCTTCGCCAAGCTGCGCTTCCGGGGCAGCAACGCGTTGCTGATGGTCATCATCGCGACGATGATGGTGCCGACCCAACTCGGCATCATCCCGTTGTACATGCTGATGACGAAGCTGAACCTGAACGATCGGCTGCCGGCGGTGATCATGCCCGCGTTGGTCACCGGATTCGGGGTGTTCATGATGCGCCAGTACGCCGGCCAGGCGGTCAGCAACGAGCTGATCGAGGCGGCCCGGGTGGACGGCTGCGGCACCGCGCGGATCTACTGGAACGTGGTGCTGCCCGCGTTGCGTCCGGCCGCCGCGGTGCTCGGCCTGCTCACCTTCATGACCACCTGGAACGACTTCCTGTGGCCGTACGCGGTGCTGAACGACCCGGAGAATCCCACCGTGCAGCTGTCGTTGCGGGCCCTGTCCGACGGCTACTACCAGGACATGTCCCAGGTGTTCACCGGTACGGCCATCGCCACGCTGCCACTGCTGCTGGTGTTCGTCCTGTTCGGCCGCCAGATCATCGGCGGGATCATGGAAGGTGCGGTCAAGGCGTGACTGAGCTTCGATTTCCTGACAACTTTCTCTGGGGCGCGGCCACCGCGGCGTACCAGATCGAGGGCGCGGCCCGCGACGACGGGCGCGGCGAGTCGATCTGGGACACCTTCAGCCGCACCCCCGGCAAGGTCCACGCCGGGCACACCGGCGACGTCGCCTGCGACCACTACCACCGGTACGCCGACGACGTGGCGATGATGGCCGAGCTGGGCCTCCAGGCGTACCGCTTCTCGGCGTCCTGGCCCCGGATCCAGCCGGACGGCACCGGCCCGGTCAACCCGCGCGGCCTGGACTTCTACGACCGGCTGACGGACGCGCTGCTGGGCCGGGGGATCGACCCGATCATCACCCTCTACCACTGGGACCTGCCGCAGACCTTGCAGGACCGGGGCGGGTGGACCGCCCGGGAGACCGCCGAGCACTTCGCCACCTACGCGTCCGCCATGTACGCCCGGCTCGGCGACCGGATCGGCACCTGGACGACGCTCAACGAGCCGTGGTGCTCGGCGTACCTGGGCTACGGCAACGGGGTGCACGCTCCCGGCGTGCAGGATCCGGGCGCGGCCTTCTCGGCCGTACACCATCTGCTGCTCGCGCACGGCCTGGCCGCCCAGGCGCTGCGCGCGGGCGGCGCCGGCCGGGTCGGCATCACCCTGAACCCGGCCGACGTACGCCCCGCCGACGCGAGCAGTGCGGCCGACGCCGCCGCGGTACGCCTGGTCGACGGCCTGCACAATCGGATCTTCCTCGACCCGCTGCTGCTCGGCGGGTACCCGGACGACGTCCGAGAGCACGTCGCCCGGATCGTCGAGCCGACGTTCGTCCAGGACGGCGACGAGAAGATCATCGCGGCGCCGATCGACCTGCTCGGGGTCAACTACTATGCGCCGACCTACGTCGCCGGGCGGCCGGACGGCGCCGGTGGCGGCGCGTACCCGGGCACCGAGGGCGCGGTGGAGTTCCTGCCGCCCGTCGGACCGCTGACCGACATGGGCTGGATGATCGAGCCGGCCGGGCTGACCCGCCTGCTGGAGCGCATCGCCACCGACTATCCGGCCGTGCCGCTGCTGATCACCGAGAACGGTGCGGCCTTCCCGGACAAGACCGCCGCCGACGTGACCAGCCCGTTGCAGGACGCCGACCGGATCGCGTACCTCGACGGCCACCTGCGCGCCGCGCACGAGGCCATCGCCCGGGGCGTCGACCTGCGCGGCTATCTCGTATGGTCATTGCTGGACAACTTCGAGTGGGCCGAGGGGTATCGCAAGCGGTTCGGCATCGTGCACGTCGACTACCTCACTCAGCGGCGTACACCGAAATCCAGTGCCCGGTGGTACCAGGAGGTGATCTCCCGGAACGGGCTTTGACGGCGAGGTGGTATCTCCGATGACGGGGGCGCAGCGGCCCACTCTGGAAGCGGTGGCACGACGGGCCGGGGTGTCCCGAGCCACCGTCTCCCGGGTGGTCAACGGCTCGACCACGGTCGCCGAGCCGATCCGGGAGGCGGTTCGCCAGGCGGTGGCCGAACTGGGGTACGTGCCGAACCTGGCCGCCCGTACCCTCGTCACCCAGCGGACCGACTCGATCGCGCTGGTCATGCCCGAAGAGGCCACCCGGGTCTTCTCCGACGACCAGGTCTTCCCGGGCATCATCCGGGGCGCCGCGCAGGAGTTGGAGGCCGCCGACAAGCAGCTGGTGCTGATGCTCGCCGGCTCGCCGGCCGGGCACGAGCGGGTCGAGCGGTACACCACCGGCCGGCACGTCGACGGGGTGCTGTTCGCCTCGCTGCACGGCGCCGACCCGCTGCCCGCCAAACTCGCCGCGCTGGGCATCCCGGTGGTGTGCAGCGGCCGGCCGCTGGACGGTTCGGACGTGCCGTACATCGACGTCGACCAGGTCGGCGGGGTGACCCGGGCGGTGCGACACCTGATCGAGGGCGGGCGCCGCCGGATCGCCACCATCGCCGGTCCACAGGACATGGTCGCCGGGATCGAGCGGCTGGCCGGCTACCGGGACACGGTGGCCGCCGCCGGGCTGCCCGAGATGGTGGCGGTCGGCGACTTCACCCGGGAGTCCGGGGCCGCGGCGATGCGCGAGCTGCTCGCCGCCCACCCCGACCTGGACGCCGTCTTCGCCGCGTCGGACCTGATGGCCCACGCCGCCCTCCGTACGCTGCGCGAGGCAGGGCGGCGGGTGCCGGACGACGTGGCGGTGATCGGTTTCGACGACATCGAGACCGCCGCGTACACCGACCCGCCGTTGACCACCGTCCGGCAGCCGATACTGGAACTCGGCCGGCAGGGCACCCGGCTACTGCTCCGCCTCGCCGCCGGCGAGGCCGTCGAGCCGGCCCTCATCCTCCCCACCGAGCTGGTCATCCGCGAATCCGCCTGAGCCGCACGACCTCGCCCCGCCGCGCGGAGAGCGCGTCAGTGCCCCGCCGCGCGGTGAGCGCGTCAGTCAGTCGGTGAGCCACCGGAAGGGGCGGTGGAAAAGGCGAGGCGGGAGGGGGCGGCAGGGGCTAGCCTGCGGCGCATGATCGGTCCGGCTACGTCGCCTGTGCTCATCCGCACTGCTCGCCCTGACGATGCGCCGGCGGTGGTGGCGCTGCGTACGCTCGTGCTGCCCTTCCTGGTCCGCGGTGTCGCGTCGACCCGGCAGATGATCACCACGCCGTCGCCGGGTGTGCACTGGGCCGCCTTCGTCGCCGAGGTCGACGGGGAGGTGGTCGGCTGGGTTTCGGCTTCGCGCAATGTCCACACCGACGAGCCGATCGGCGAGGTCTCGCTGCTGCACGTACACCCCGACCACACGAGGCGCGGGATCGGCAGTGCGCTACTGGCGAACGCGCTGGAACACCTCGCCCCGCTCGGGCTGCGCCGGCTGCGCGGGCGCGCGCTGCCGGATGCGCTGCCGTTCGCCCGCCGGCACGGCTTCGTGCCGAGCCGTGAGGAGCGCTTCTCGATGCTGGAGCTGCGCTCGTTGCCACCCCTGCCGGAGGCCCCGGCGGACGTACGGCTGGTGCCGTTGACCCAGGTCGATCCGCGCCACGTGCACCGGGTGGAGGTGGCGGCCAGCGCCGACGAGCCGGGCGACGTGCTCTGCGGCGCGATCGGCTACGCCGACTGGTGCGCCGACACCTGGGACAACGTCGGCCTGGACCGGGAGGCCAGCATGGGCGCCGAGGTCGACGGCGAGCTGGCCGCGATCAGCCTGGTGAAGCGGGACGGTGAGCGGATGTGGTCGGACTACACAGGCACCGTGCCGGCGCACCGGGGGCGGGGGCTGGCCCGGTTGGTGAAGCTGGCCGCGCTGCACCGGGCGGTGGATCGCGGGATCACCGTCGCGTTCACCGGGAACGACGCGGCGAACGCACCGATGTTGGCGGTCAACACCGGGCTCGGCTACCGGCCGGTGGCCAGCCAGTGGTCCTGCGTACGCGAGCTGCGGCCGGCCGGCTGAGCCGGCCCGTGCGGCGCGAGGTCAGCCGCCCGCGTACACCCGCTCGGCGGTGGCGAAGGTGTCGGCACCGAACAGCACCAGTCGGGCCTCGGTGACGCTCAGCGGGGCTGCCGCGCGCAGCACCGACAGCGCCTGGGCCACCGCGTCCTCGACCGGCCAGCCGTAGATTCCGGCGGAGATCAGCGGGAAGGCGACGGTGGCCGCGCCGAGCCCGTCGGCGACGGTGAGGCTGTTGGCGTAACAGTCGCGCAGCAGCGCCGAGCGGTCCTCGGTGGCCGACCAGACCGGGCCGACCGTGTGCACCACCCAGCGCGCCGGCAGGTCACCCGCGGTGGTCGCCACCGCCTGCCCGGTCGGCAGGCCCCGGCCGTACCGGGAGGCGCGCAACGCGCGGCACTCTTCGAGGATCGCCGGCCCGCCCCGGCGGTGGATCGCGCCGTCCACTCCGCCGCCGCCGAGCAGCGACGAGTTCGCGGCGTTGACCACCACGTCCACCCGCTCGGCGGTGAGGTCTCCCTCGACCAGGGTGATGTCCACGTCAGTCCTCCGTGATCGGCTGGCCGAGCGTACGGCGGGCCAGCAGGGTGGCGCCGGCCACCGCCGCCGGCATGAGCAGCACCGCCCCGAGCGGGATCAGGAAGCAGACGAAGACCGCCACCCCGAAGCCGAGCGCGGTGGGTCGGTCCGCCTTCAAGGCCGCCCGGCGGTCCGGCAGCCGCTTGCCCCGGCGGTAGAACGGCGCGCCCACCAGTTCCACGGCGAGCAGCCAGCCGCCCACCGTGGCACCGATCACCGGAACCACGGTCTGCCCGACCAGCGGGATGAAGCCGGCGGCGAACAGCGGGATGCCGACCAGCGCGGCCAGGGCCACCAGGCGGATCGAGTCGGCGGTGCTGCGCCGCAGCGACGGCCAGAACGGCACCTCGACCGCGTCGGCGGCGCCGCCGTACCGTTCCTCCACCCGCTCCGAGATCTTCTCGTAGAACGGGTCGCCGATGACCAGCGTGACCGCCGTGAAGGTGAGCACCGTGAGCAGGCCGCCGAGGCCGAGGAAGGCCAGCGCGGCGATCCCCCGGACCAGGCTCCGCGCCACCGCCGGCCAGTCGTCGGCGAACGGGGTCACCGCGGCGGCCAGGTCGCCGACGAAGAACACCAGGGTGGCGTACGCGGCGACGAAGATCACCCCGGAGATCAGTGCCGGTACGACGCCGAGCAGCATCAGCCCAGGGCTGCGTACGTAGAGGCCGACGCCGCGGAGCAGCAGCGCAGCCCCACCGGCGAACCGGCATGCGGCGCTCACGGCGGTGCCCGGGATCCCGGATGCGTCCACGTCGGAGAGCCTAGTCACCCGTTGCCGCATCAACCGGTTGACGGATCACCGGAGTCAACCGGGGCCACCGTGATCACCGACGGCTGGTCGATTCGCCGCCGGGCCGCCACCGCGACCCTGGACAGGTACGCGAAACACCGACGGCGAAAGGCGACGCCATGCCGGTCATCGAGGTGACCAACCTGCACAAGCGGTACGGCGAGACGGTGGCCGTGGACGACGTGTCGTTCACCGTCGAAGCCGGCGAGATCTTCGGTGTGCTCGGCCAGAACGGCGCTGGCAAGACCACCACCGTGGAGTGTGTCGCCGGGCTCCGCGTCCCAGACGGGGGCGGGGTGTCGGTCCTCGGGCTCGACCCCCGCCGGGACGCCAACCGACTCCGCCAACTGGTGGGGGTGCAGCTCCAGGAGAGCCAACTGCCGGACCGGCTCCGGGTCGCGGAGGCGCTGGAACTGTACGCGTCGTTCTACCGCGACCCGGCCGACCCAGCCCGGCTGATCGACGAACTGGGCCTGGGGCAGAAGCGGAACACCCCGTACGACAAGCTCTCCGGCGGTCAGAAGCAGCGACTGTCGATCGCGCTGGCGCTGGTCGGCAACCCGAAGATCGCCATCCTGGACGAGCTGACCACCGGACTCGACCCGCAGGCCCGGCGGGACACCTGGAGTCTCATCGAACGGGTACGCGACAGCGGCGTGACGATCGTGCTGGTCACCCACTTCATGGAGGAGGCCGAGCGGCTCTGCGACCGGTTGGCGCTGATCAACCAGGGGCGGGTGGTGGCGCTGGACAGCCCGGCCGGGCTGGTGACGTCCGTCGCGCCGGAGCAGCGGATCAGGTTCCGCCCGTCGACGCCGTTGGACGACCGGCTCCTCACCGACCTGCCGCAGGTGACCGCCGTAACCCGCAGCGGCGCCCAGGTGGTGGTGACCGGCACCGGCGACGTGCTGCACGCGGTGACCTCGGTGCTCGCCCGCAACCAGATCATCGCCGCCGAGCTACGGCTGGAGCAGGCCACGCTGGACGACGCGTTCGTCGAGCTGACCGGGCACCGGCTCACCGACTGAGGGGACTCACGATGCACGCCTTCGGCCAGATCCTCAAGACTGAGGCGAAGCTCTACCTGCGGGACATTCCGACGCTGGTGCTCACCATCGGACTGCCCACCCTGATCCTGGTGGTGCTCGGGCTCATCCCCACGCTCCGCCAGCCCGACCCGAACTTCGACGGGCAGTCCTTCGTCACGTACTTCACCCCGTCGCTGCTGGTGCTGACGCTGGCGATGGTCGGGGTGAACGCCCTGCCCACCGTGCTGGCCACGTATCGGGAAAGGGGCATCCTGCGGCGGCTGGCCACCACTCCGGCCAGCCCGGCGGCGCTGCTGGCCGCTCAGCTCGTGCTCGCCCTCGTCGCCATCCTGACCAGCGCGGTACTGCTCGCCCTGGTCGCCCGACTCGCGTTCGGCTCCCCGCTACCGCAGCGCCCGCTTGGATTCGCGGCGGCCCTCGTCCTGGGCACGGCGGCACTGCTCGCGCTGGGGCTGCTGGTCGCGGCGGTCGCCCCGACGGCCAAGTCGGCCCAGGCGTTGGCCGTACCCCTGTTCATGGTGGTCATGTTCTTCGGCGGGGTCTACCTGCCGCGGTTCCTGCTGCCCGATTTCCTGGCCGAGATCGGCGCCTACACCCCGCCCGGTGTGCAGGCGCTGCTCGACGCCTGGACCGGCACCGCGCCGCACCCGCTGCACCTGGGGATAATGGCGGTGATCGCCGTGGCGGCCAGCGCCGGCGCGGCGAAACTGTTCCGCTGGGAGTGAGCGGGGGTCGGGATGACCAGCAGCTGCAACGAGGCCGACCGGCTGGACAGTTGGCAGGCGCGGGAGGCGAGCCTGTACCGGGTGCTGCCCTACGGAGGGCTGGCCGTCGGGACGCTGCTGGCCACCGTCACCCCGGCCCCCAGCGGCCTCCCGGCGATGCCCACCCTGGCCATCGCCGCGGCGGCCGGGTGCTGGGTCGCCTGGTTCCTCACCCTGCACCCGGAGTGGCAGAGCCGGCGTGGGCTGATGGTGGTCTACTACGTCGGGCTGCTCGCGTTCGCCACCGCCCTGGTGATCGCCAACCCGTGGTACGCCTTCTTCGCCTGGGTGGGTTTCCTGCACGCCTTCCTGGTGCTGCCCGGCAGGTGGGCGTTCGCCGGGGTGGTCGCGACCGCCGTCCTGGTCGCCACCGCACAGGGCGGCGGCCTGGCCAGCGCCGCGGCGAACTGGCCACTCTGGCTGGTGCTGGTGCTGTTCAACGTGCTGGTAGCAAGCGGCGTGAGCTGGTTCCGCCTGGTCACCGAACAGCAGAGCGCGCACCGCAAGCTGCTGGTGGAGGAGCTCGCCACGGCCAATCGCCAGCTCGCCGAGACGGTACGCGAGAACGAGGGGCTGCACGCCCAGCTGATCACCCAGGCCCGGGAGGCCGGTGTGCTGGACGAGCGCCAGCGGATGGCCCGGGAGATCCACGACACCCTGGCCCAGGGGCTGACCGGCATCATCACCCAGCTGGAGGCGGCCGAGCAGACCCGGGACCGCTCGGCCGACTGGCGCCGGCACGTGGACAACGCGCTGAGCCTGGCCCGGGAGAGCCTCACCGAGGCACGCCGGTCGGTGCGGGCGGTCCGCCCGGAGCCGCTGGAAACCGCCCGGTTGCCGGACGCGCTCACCGAGCTGGGCGGGCGCTGGTCGGCCCTGCACGGGGTACGGGCCAACGTCAGCACCACCGGCACGCCCCGCCCGCTGCACCCGGAGATCGAGGTGACCCTGCTCCGGGCGGCCCAGGAGGCGCTGTCCAACGTGGCCCGGCACGCCGCGGCGAGCCGGGTCGGGCTGACCCTGTCGTACATGGAGGACGTGGTGACCCTGGACGTCCGCGACGACGGGACGGGCTTCGACGTCGCCAATGCGCCGGCGGCCCGGGAGCCGGACGGCGGCTACGGCCTGACCGCCATGCGGCAGCGGGTGAGCCGGGTCGGCGGTCAGCTGGATGTCGAGTCCGAGCCGGGCGGCGGCACCGCCGTCTCGGCGTCCGTGCCCGCGCTTCCCGGAGGTGCCGGGTGACCGAGCTGGTACGCCTGCTGATCGTCGACGACCACCCGGTGGTGCGGGACGGTCTGCGCGGCATGTTCACCGGCGACCCCGGGTTCGAGGTGGTCGGCGAGGCGGCGGACGGTGCCGAGGCGCTGGCCCTGGCCGCGACGCTGCACCCGGACGTGGTGCTGATGGACCTGCGGATGCCCGGGATGGACGGGGTGACCGCGATCGGCCGGCTGGCCCGCTCGGGCAGCCCGGCGAAGGTGCTGGTGCTGACCACGTACGACACGGACGCCGACGTACTGCCGGCGATCGAGGCCGGCGCCACCGGCTACCTGCTCAAGGACGCTCCCCGCGAGGAACTGGTCCGGGCGGTACGGGCCGCCGCCCGGGGCGAGTCGGTCCTCTCGCCCAGCGTGGCCGGCCGGCTGATGGGCCGCCTGCGCGCACCCCGCCAGCCGGCCGAGGAGCCGCTCAGCCAGCGCGAACTGGAGGTGCTCACCCTGGTGGCCCGCGGCTCGTCGAACCGGGAGGCCGCCGCCCGGCTGTTCATCAGCGAGGCCACGGTCAAGACCCACCTGCTGCACGTCTACGCCAAGCTCGGGGTCAACGACCGGGCCGCGGCGGTGGCCGCCGCGTACGACCGGGGTCTGCTCACCCCCGGCGGTAGGTGAGCGGGTGCGGGCGTCGCGGTTGATCTCGTTGCTGCTGCTGTTGCAGGCGCGGGAAATGATGACGGCGGCGGAGCTGGCCCGGGAGCTGGAGGTCTCCGAGCGGACGGTGTACCGGGACGTGCTGGCGCTCTCCGCCGCCGGGGTGCCGGTCTACGCCGATCGAGGTCGGGCCGGCGGCTACCGGCTGCTCGGCGGCTACCGGACCCGGCTGACCGGGATGACCCGGGACGAGGCGGAAGCCCTGTTCCTGGCCGGGCTGCCCGGCCCGGCCGGTGACATGGGGCTGGCCGACGCGGTGGCGGCGGCGGAACTGAAGGTCCTCGCGGCATTGCCGCCGAGCCTGCGCGACGCGCCCGCGCGCACCGGGCAGCGGTTCCACCTGGACGTGCCGGGCTGGTACCGGCAGACCGCGCCTCCGCCGTGGCTGGCCGAGCTGGCCGGCGCGGTCTGGCGGGACGGGGTGGTCACGATCCACTACCGACGCGGCGACCGCGAGGTCACCCGGCGGGTCTGCCCGTACGGCCTGGTCCTCAAGAGCGGGATCTGGTATCTGGTCGGCCGGGTCGGCGAGGACCTGCGCACCTACCGGGTGGACCGAGTGACCGCGGTCGAGCCGCACGAGGAGACCTTCGACCGGGAACCCGGCTTCGACCTGGCGGACCACTGGCGGGCACAGGCCGAGTCGTTTCTGCGGAGCATGCTGCGGGCCGAGGTGACGCTCCGGCTGAGCCCCACCGGCCTGCGCCAGCTCCGACACCTGGCCGACACCCCGTTCGGGTACGAGGAGGCGGTCGCCGCCGCGACCGGACCTGACGGGCAGGGCTGGGTGACGACCCGGCTGCCCGTCGAGTCCGTCGAGGTGGCGTACACCCAACTGCTCGGGCTGGGTCCGGAGGCGGAGGTGCTCGACCCGCCCGAGTTGCGGGCTTTGCTGGCCGACGCGGCCACCCGCGCCGCCGCGCTCTACGCCGCCAGCGCCAGCGACGCCGACACCGCGGTTACCGACTCCGGCGGGAACGCGGGCGACCGCCGTGACGGTCAGCGGTAACCGGTGACGTCGGCGGGCCTGCCGGCGTCGACCACCTCGATGATGTAGCGGTAGGCGTCCGGCTGGCTGCCGTCGACGTCGGTGAAGCCGTACACCTTGGCCAGGTCACCGGCGGAGACCGACTGGCCGCTCCAGCGGTTGCGGTCCTCGTCGGCGGCGAGCGCGGCGACCGCCCGCCCGACGAACGCCGGAGTCTCGGAGATCAGAAAATGGGGGTCCTTGACGGCGCCGTCGCGCCAGTTCTCCTCGGTGACGCCGAAGTGTTCCAGCATCGCCTCGGACCGCAGCCACCCTGGGCTGAGCGCGACGGCGGTGCCGCCGTACGGCTTCAGCTCGTGGGCCCAGGTGAAGGCGAGCCGGTTGACCGAGGTCTTGGCCAGGTCGTAGAAGACCGACAGCCGATAGTTGTCGTCGTTGTACGCCTTGGTGCCGTCGCCGATCTCCACGACCAGGCCACCGGGGCGACGGATCAGCAGCGGCAGCGCGAAGTGGCTGGTGATGACGTGGGTGTCGACCGCCAGCCGCAGCGTGCGGAAGCCGGCGTCCAGCGGTTGTTCCCAGACCGGCTTCTCCCAGGCGATCAGCCGGTCGGCGCCCCAGACGTCGTTGACCAACACGTCGAGCCGGCCCTGCTCGGCGTCGATCCGCTCGACGAGGGCCTTCACCTCGTCGGGCACCAGGTGGTCGACCCGGACCGCGATTCCGGTGCCGCCGGCCGCGGTCACCAGCTCGGCGGTCTCCTCGATGGTCTCCGGCCGGTCCAGTTCGGAGCGGCCGGCCCGGCTGCTCCGGCCGGTGGCGTAGACCGTGGCACCCGCCGCCCCGAGTTGCACCGCGATCTGCCGGCCGGCACCCCGGGTCGCCCCGGCGACCAGCGCCACCTTCCCTGTCAGCGATTTCGTCATGGACCTCACGCTGCCAGCGATACCCGACAATCGAAGTCAGGTTTCGCGGCAACGTGTCATCGGTCATGCTCGCCGGCATGCATCTGCTGCTCTCCGGCATCGTCGGCTCGGTCGCGTACGGGCTGGCCGGCCCGAGCTCGGACGTCGACCGGATCGGCGTCTTCGCCGCGCCCACGGTCGCCTTCCACGGCCTGCACCCGCCGACGGAGTCGGTGGTGACCACCGACCCGGACACCACGCTGCACGAGGCGCGCAAATGGTGTCGGCTGGCGTTGAGCGGCAACCCGACCGCCACCGAACTGGCCTGGCTGCCGGACGACTGCTACGAGACCCGGACCGAGTTCGGTGAGCGGCTGATCGCCATCCGGTCCGCGTTCCTCAGCGCGCCCCGGGTCCGCGACGCCTACCTGGGGTACGCCGGACAGCAGTTCCGCAAGCTGGAGTCGCGTAGCGACGGCACGTTCTCCTCGGACACCCGGCGGCGCACCGCGAAGCACGCCCGGCACCTGGCCCGGCTGGTGCACCAGGGCCGGCTGCTCTACGCGACCGGCGTGCTGGAGATCCGACTCGCCGACCCGGGCTGGTTCCGGGCCTTCGGCGAGCGGGTGGCCGACGGCCGGTTGACCGAGGCCCGGACGCTGCTGGCGGAGGTGGAGCGCGACTTCGACCGCACCCGCACCCCGCTGCCGGACCGCCCGGACGAGGCGCGGGTGGAGCGCTGGCTGCTCGACGTGCGCGCCGCCCACCTGCCGCCGGCAGCGGGCTGACGGTGGCTCACTGCACGTCGAACTCGTTGCCTTCCGGGTCGGTCATGGTGGTGTGCCGGCTGCCCGGATCGGCGACCTCGCGCAGGATGGTCGCGCCGAGCCCTTCCAGGCGCTTGACCTCCGCCTCCCGGGCCTCCGGACCGAAGTGCAGGTCGAGGTGGAGCCGGTTCTTCACGGTCTTGGGCTCCGGCACGAGTTGGAACAGCAGCCGACGCCCCAGACCGGTGCCGCTGGCCGGGTCGACCGGGTCGTCGGGGTGGCGCACCGCGATCAGCTCGCGGAACGCCTTCCGCCCGTCGAACTCGACGCACGCCTCCGGGCCGATCACGCCGGCGCCGAGCAGCCCTTCGATCAGGACGCTGTTGTCCTCGACCTGGTAGCCGAGGGCTGCCGACCAGAACCGCGCCTGGGCGTGCGGGTCGGCGCAGTCCACCACGAGCTTCCACTGCACGGCCATCGAATCCTCCTCGCCGTCGACCATCCTGTAACCAGTTATAGTGGTTACATGGCGGCGCGGGCAAGCGGACTCACCCTGGTCTCCCACGACGGATCCCGGTTCTTCTTCGACCCCGGCGCGCTCTGCCTGGAATTCCTCACCACCGGCGGGCCGGGCGAACTGGCTCGGTGGGACGTCCTGCATCAACCCGGCGACCTGGCCGCCTGGCTCGCCCAGTCCCAGCTACGGCTCGACCCGGCCCAGGTGACCGTGAGCGCGGACGAGCTGGCCGCCGCCCGGCGGCTGCGCGACGCGCTCTGGCGGTTCGCCCGCGCCCGGGTCGCCGGCCAGTCCACCCCGGCCGCCGACCTCGCGACGGTCAACGACCTCGCCGGGCCCGCTCCGCTCGTGCCGCGCCTGACCGCCGGCACGGGCGCCGACACCGTCCACTCCTGGGCGCTGCCGGCGACGGGCACCTCGGCACTCGCCACGATCGCGCGCGACGCCGTGGACCTCTTCTCCGGCCCGTACGCCGACCGGATCCGCGAGTGCGCGGGGTACTGCTACCTGATCTTCGTGGACACCTCGCGGCCCGGTCGCCGCCGCTGGT
This sequence comes from Micromonospora craterilacus, assembly GCF_003236315.1. GTDB lineage: Bacteria > Actinomycetota > Actinomycetes > Mycobacteriales > Micromonosporaceae > Micromonospora > Micromonospora craterilacus. The sequence continues at coordinate 33,253 of NZ_POTY01000005.1, read as the reverse complement.
GCGCGATGGAACGCTGCGGCAACCGACAGAAGGTACGCGCCATCCGCGCCCGCCAGAAACCGACCGGCGCCGACTGACCGGCGGCTAGTCGGCGAGGCGGATGCGGACCCGGCGGTTCGCCCGGCCCTTGCTCTCCACCTTGACCACCCGCACCTTGCCGATCTGCGCGGTCGACGCGACGTGCGTCCCCCCGTCGGCCTGCACGTCCAGCCCGACGATGTCGACGATGCGGACCTCCGCCTCGTCGACCGGGATCAGGTTCGACTGGGTACGGATGATGTCCGGCAGGGCCAGCGCCTCCGCCCGCGGCAGCACTCGGGTGGCGACCGACCGGTCTGCGGCCACCTCGGCGTTGACCAGCTCCTCGATGCGGGTCTTGAAGTCGGTCGGCACCTCGGGCAGGTTGAAGTCCATCCTGGCCTCGCCCGGTTCCATGTTGCCACCGGTGACCAGCGCGCCGAAGTCGCGGAACACCACCCCGCAGAGCACGTGCAACCCGGAGTGGGTACGCATCAGCTGGGTGCGCCGCTCGTCCTCGACCGCGCCGGTGACCGTGGTGCCGGCCGGCGGCAGCGGGTCATCCTCGGCGGGGATCAGCCACAGGTCGTCGGCCTTGCGGGTGCCCACGATCCGGGTCTGCACCCCCTGCCAGAGCAGGACGCCGTGGTCCGGCGGCTGGCCGCCACCGCCCGGGTAGAACGCCGAGCGGTCCAGCACGATGCCCTGCTCGGGGTCGCTGTGCAGGACCGTGCACTCCCACTCCCGCAGAGTCGGGTCGGCCAGGTCCAGACGGTGCGTACGGCCGTGATGTGTGACGCCCATGACAGCGCAGGCTACCCGTTGAGGAACTCGGAAATGCGGCCACGCAGGTCGGCGCGTTCCGTCCACAGCACACCTGGGCGGGCGTACCGGTGCAGGGTCGCCCCCGGCAACGCCGCGGCGAGCTGCTCGGCGACCTCCACCGGATGCAGGTCGTCCCCTTCGGCGGCGATGACCAGGGCTGGCGCGGTCACCGCAGCGAGCGCACCGGCGTCGACCAGCGGTGCCTGCTCCGGCAGGTCGGCCAACCCGAAGGCGAGCCCGTCCCGCAGCAGGTGGTCCAGCCGCTGCCGCAGGTACGCCCACCCGGCCGGGGTGTTGCGTACGGCCGGCGGCAGCTCGGCCGCCACGACGTCGGCCACCGCCGAGGCGTCCCCGCTCTCCACCGCCTCCAGCAGCTCGGTCAGCCGCGCCCGGGCCACCGGCCCGCGGGGCTGGTCCAGCGCGGCGGGCAGGAAGAAGACGAGCCGCTCGAAGCGCTCCGGGCTCTCGATGAGCAGGCGGCACAGCGCGCCCGCGCCGAGGCTGACCCCGAAGGCCCGGGTCGCCCCGCCGAGGTCCGCGATCGCTCGCAGGTCCCGGGCGAGATCGAGGTAGTCCCACCGGCCGTCGGGTGCGTCGGAGCGACCGTGGCCACGGAACTGGAAGAAGACCTTGCGACCGGTGACACCGCTGCCGAAGGGGCGGGTGGTGGCGATGCCGTTGCCCAGCCCGTGGGCGAACACGGTGACCGGATCACCGGTGCCGGTGACCAGCCGCTCCAGGCGTACCCCGTGTGGCGTGGCGACCAGCTCGGTCTCCGGTTCGGGCAGCGGCGGTCGGCCGCTACGCGGCCCGCCCGGGCCGGGACCCCAGGTCCGAGGTCCGCCGTCCGGTGGTGGTGGCCAGCGGAAGGCCCTCACCACGACCCTCTGTTGTCGCCCAGGTCGCGCAGGCCGACCCGGACGTCGAGCAGGTAGATGAGCGCGGCCGCGATGCCGATCAGCCCGAAGATGCTGAGCGTGCTCTGGGTGAGCAGGGTCAGCAGGAGGGTGACCGCGAGAATGGCGATCCAGCCACCCTTCGGCAGGGTGCCGATGGCGGGGAAGGCGTCCGAGCGCTGCGTGATGGCGTGCACGAGGGCCACCCCCTGCACGACCAGAGCGAAGACGAACAGGATCAGGTCGATCACGTAGCGGACATCGAAGGCGAAGATCGGCGCGGCGTTGGCCATGCCGGCAAGCTTATGCCGGCGACCCCGGATTCGTCCGACAGGACGGTGACCGGGATCGCCGGCAGTTGAGCCGGACCGTCACTCGGCGGCCGGGCGGCTCCGCTTGGTGGCTCGGGGCAGCTTCGCCGACGGGGTGGCGGTCCGCTTGGCGGCGGCCTCCCGGGTGGTCGCCTTGGCGCGAGTGTTCTTCCTGGCAGCAGCCGGCTTGGCCGCCGCGACCTCGGCCACCTCCGCCGGGCTCGGCGCCTTGGCCTGCTTGGCCGGCTTGGCCTGCGCGGCCGGCTTGCTCGCTACCTTGGGCTGCGCGGCCGGCTTGGGCTGCGCGGCCGGCTCGGTGGTCACTGCGGCCGGGGCGATCGCCTCGGGCGCCTCGGTGGCCTCGATGTCGGCGTTCACCGTGTCGGCGGCCTCCAGCACGCCCGCGCCAACCACCCGCTCGCCCCGCGCGACCAGCGCGCCGTACGCGGCCAGCGCCCGCTCCTGCGCGGCCTGGGCGCCGGCGACGATTACGGCGGCGTTGCGGGTCGCCGCCTCGCGCAGCCGGTCCAGGTCGGCGGCCTCACGGAGCTTGTCGAAGTCGGCGGCCTCACGGAGCCGGTTGAAGTCCGCGGCCTCGCGGAGCTTCGCCAGGTCGGCGGACTCGCGGAGCTTGTTGAAATCGGCGGCCTCGCGGAGCTTGTCGAAGTCGGCGGCCGGGGCGGCCTTCTGCCGGAGCGACTCGGCGGTCAGGTTGGCGTTGCGCAGCGCGTCGTTGGCCTTCTGGCGCAGCTCGAAGCCGGTGACGACGGCCTTGCCACCGAGGTCGTTGACGACCCGGCCACCGTCGGCGACGACCCGGTCGCGCAGCTCACCGACCACGGCGGGCAGCTTGCGCAGTTGCTCCAGGGCCAGTTCGCCCGCACCGGCAGCGGCGTAGATCGGAGCGGGAATGCGGTTGGTCTTCGGCTGGGTCATGACTTCTCCTCTTCGGCCGCGGCGGCGGCCTTGCGGACCACCTTGCGGGCGGCCTTCCTGGCAGGGGTACGGGTCGGCGCGGCGGCCGCACCCGCCTCGGTCACGGCGACCGACTCAAGGACGGCCTCGGTCGGCGATCCCTCAACGGTGGTGGGCCCGGTCGCGGCCAGGTTCGCCACGTCGGGCGCGGTGACGTCGGGCGCGGTGACGTCGGTGGCGGTTGCGGTGCCCGTATCGGCAGGGCCCGGGCCCTGACCGGCGGCGGCCTCGCTCGCGGCAGCGGCGGCGGTCGCTTCGGCGAGCCGGGCGTTCTCCCGGCGGAACGTCTCGTAGATCTGGGTCAGGGACTGCTTCTGGGCCATGGTCAGGTCCGGGTCGACCGCGATGGCCGCCAACACACCCTGGCCCTCCTTGTCGTCGAGCAGCCCCGCCCGCAGGTACATCGCCGGGGTGGAGACCCGCAGCGCGCTGGCGAGCTGCTGGAGCACCTCGGCGCTGGGCCGGCGCAGGCCGCGCTCGATCTGACTGAGGTAGGGGTTGCTGACTCCGGCCTGCTCGGCGAGCTGCCGCAGCGAGATCTTCGCGTTTCGCCGCAGATCACGAATGAACCCGCCGACGTCGGGAAGGTCTTTGGGAGTGGCCATGACTCAACGCTAGCGCGGCCTGCTAGCAACTGCAAGCGGAACGCTAGCCGGAGTTAGCACGGTCTCACTGTCCGGTTGCGCGCCACTCGTACCCGGTCGTACCGTCCTGCGGTGACCATGATCGAAGTAAATGGCGCCCTGCTGGCGTACGAAGAGGTTGGCAGCGGATCCCCGGTCGTCCTGCTCCATGCCGGCATCGCCGACCGCCGGATGTGGCGGGAGCAGATCGACGCGCTCGCTACCCGGCACCGGGTGATCGCCCTTGACCTGCGTGGCTACGGCGAGTCCGAACTGCCGCCCACCCCCTTCGCCCACCACCACGACGTGGCCGGCCTGCTCGACGCGCTCGGCCTGACCCGTGCCGCCCTGGTCGGCTGCTCGTTCGGTGGGGCGGTGGCGATCGACACCGCCCTCGCTCACCCGGATCGGGTGAGCGCGCTCGCCCTGCTCGGCACCGCCGTGTCCGGCCACGAATGGTCCGAGCAGACGAACGACCTGTGGGAGACGCTGGTCGGCGAGGTCGACCCGGAGGACTTCGCCGCCACCGCCGCGGGCGAGGTGCGGTTCTGGGTGGTCGGCCCGGAGCGCAGCCCGGAGGACGTCGACCCGCAACTGATCGCCTTCGCCACTGCGATGGACGAACGGGCGCTCGCCGCCGAGCTGGCGCTCAGCGCGGTGGACATCACCGAACTGGACCCGCCGGCCGTCGACCGGCTCGGCGAGCTGGGCATTCCCGTGCTGGTCGGCGTCGGCGCGGCGGACGTACCCGACATCCGGCAACTGGCCGATCGCATCGCGGCCGAGGCACCACAGGCGGTGCGGCTGCCCGACGTACCGGACGCCGCCCACCTACTGCCGCTGGAGCGCCCGGCCCCGGTCAACGCCGCGCTGCTCGACTTCCTGCCCTGAGCATCTGCCGGAATCGACCGGTCGAGGATCGACCCGCCCGCGATCCGTCTGGGCCACCGGCCGGGCCAGGCCGGCAGGACATCCGGGTTCGCGGGCGGGCAGCGCGGATGGTCACCAGAGCGGGCGTACGGCACCGACCGGTAGGCCGCCGCCGAAGAGCGGCACCTCCGCGAACTCCTCCAGCACCGGCGCGTCGACCGCGAGCCGGCGCAGCGCGGAGACCAGCACCGGCATCCGGGCCCGGCCCGCTCCGTCGTCGATCTTCAGGGCCACGGCGCCGACGCCGGGCAGCGCCGTGGCGATGACACCCTCCGCGCCCACCTTCGCCAACAGCCCGGGTACGCCGCGCATCAGCCGGGTGTCGTCGGCCTGCGTACCGCCGACGATCTCCGGGTGCGCCCGCATCGCGTCGGCCACGGCGCGCGGCGCCGTATCGGGCTCGGCCGTGACCAGCCGGAGGTACGCCCCGGCCAGCCCGGTCAACGACGCGGCCAGCACCGGGGCTCCGCAGCCGTCGACGCCGACCGCCGCTGCCTGCTCGCCGGTGAACTCCTCGACCGCGTCCCGCAGTCGTTGCTGGAGCGGGTGCTCGGGCCGCCAGTACCCGTCCACCGGCCAGCCGGCGGAGCGGCAGGTCAACAGCATCCCGGCGTGCTTGCCGGAACAGTTCATCTGGATCCGGGTGGGGCCACCACCGGCCCGCAACACCGCCACCCGCGCCTCCTCGCCGACCGGCAGCTCCGGCGGGCAGTGCAGGTCGTCCTCACCGAGCCCGGCACCGGCGAGCAGCCCACCGACCCGGGCCAGGTGGAACTCCTCCCCCGCGTGGCTGGCCGCCACCAGGGCCAGGTCGGCGGACCCGGTCAGCGGCAGCCCGGCACGGATCATCCCGACCGCCTGCATCGGCTTGTTCGAGGAGCGGGGGAAGACCGGCGAGGTTACGTCACCCGCCGCGGCCAGCACCGCGCCGGTGGCGTCCAGCACCACCACCGAGCCTCGGTGCACACCCTCCACGAAGCCGGACCGGACCACCTCGGCGAGCGGCGCGCCGCCCTGGTACGTCTTTCCCACGACGTGGACGGTACCGATGCACCGGACCCGGCCGCCGCCGGGGTGAACAGGGATTCAACCTCCGGGTGTACAGGGGTGTCGGGTGAGATAGCCCTTACAGCCCGAGCAGCTCTCGGGCCTCGGTGGTGTTCAGCGGCGGACGCTGGGCCAGCTGGGCGAAACCGACCGCCCGGGCGACCAGCTGCATGTTGGATTCCACCGGACGGCCCTTGGCGTACGTCACCGTGTCCTCCATCCCGACCCGCAGGTGACCGCTGGCGGACAGCGAGGCGAGCATCACCGGGATGCTGGTGCGGCCGATGCCGGTCGCCGAGAAGGTGGTGCCCTCCGGCAGGTCGCGCAGCATCTGCTGGGCCGCGACGAGGGTCGCCGTGGTGCCCGGCATCCCGCCGGGCACACCCATGACGAAGTCGACGTGGACGTGGCCGCCGTGCGGCAGACCGTACTTGCCGAGCAGGCGCTGCAACGCGGTCAGGTGGCCGAGGTCGAAGATCTCGTACTCCGGCACGATGCCGCGCTCCTGCATCCGGGTGTGCAGGTCGACGATGAACTCCCAGCGGTTGAGGAAGACGTCCTCGCCGAAGTTGACCGTGCCCATCGTGCACGAGGCCATGTCCGGCCCCGCGTCCAGCACGGCGAGCCGGTCAGCCTCCGGGTCGGTGACCGCGCCGCCGGTGGACAGCTGCACGATCAGGTCGGTGCTCTCCCGCAACGCCGCCACGGTCGCGCGGAGCCGACCCTGGTCCAGGGTGGGCCGCGCCTCGTCGTCCCGGATGTGTACGTGGATCACGGAGGCGCCCAGCGCCTCGCACTCCTTCGCGGTGAGCAGCAGCTCGTCAAGGGTCACCGGCAGCGCCGGCACCTCCGTCTTGGCCGACTCCGCGCCGGTGGGGGCAACCGTGATCAACGTCCCTGTTGTCATGCCGGCGATCCTAGAACGCCCGGTCCGGGCACCGGCGTTAACAGGGGGCCCTTCCTCTACCGGAGGCGTTAAGAAGGGGTCCTTCCTCACGACGGGTCGATGGCGGCGGCGCTGTCGGCGACGCGGAGGGCGGCGTCGTCGGGCACGGATCGCTTGACCACGGCGAGCGCGACCTGACCCAGCTCGTAGTGGTGCACGGCGGTGCCGACGAAGCCGACGGTCCGGCCGTCGAGGGTGACCGGAGTGCCGGCGGCGGGCAGTTGATCGGTGCTCACGCCGTCCAGGTGCAGCAGGACCAGCCGGCGCGGCGGGCGGCCCATGTTGTGCACCCGGGCGACCGTCTCCTGCCCCCGATAGCACCCCTTGTCCAGGTGCACGGCCGGGGCGATCAGGTCCACCTCGGCGGGGATCGTCCGGTGGTCGGTGTCGACGCCGACCCGGGCCCGCCGGGCGGCCACCCGCACCGCCTCGTACGCCCACAGCCCGACCGGGGGCACCCCGTTGCCGCGCAGTTGGGTGACCACCTGGTCCATCGCTGCCCGGGGCACCAGCAGGTCCACCCCCAGCGGCCCGCGCCGGGCCCATCCGCCGACCGGCAACGGCTTGACGTCGTACCGGGCGGTCGGACGGGGTGGCAGCTCACCGGACCGGAACTTCGGCCCCGGCAGACCGACCACGTCCGGCTCGGCCAGCGCGGGCACGTCGAGCGCGGCCACCGCCTCGGCCGCCTTCGGCCCGACCAGCGACAACAGCGCGTAATCGGCGGTGGCGTCGCGGGGCTCGACCCGACTGAAGAAGCGCATCTTCTCCAGGTAGGTCAGCAGGCCCTCGGTGGCCCCCGGCTCGGTGTCCAGCCAGGTGGTGATGCCGTCCTCGGCGACCATGGCGTGCTGTTCGACGTGCCCGTGCGGGGAGAGCACCAGCAGCTCGGTGCCCTGCCCGGCGCTCAGCTGGGCCAGGTGCTGCGTGGTGAGGGTGTGCAGCCAGGAGATCCGTTCCTCACCCGGCACCGCGACGACGCCCCGGTGGGAGCGGTCCACCAGGCCGACCTCGGTGTCCAGCAGGCGCTGCTCACGCATCGGGTCGCCGTAGTGGGCGGCCACTCCGCGCACCCCGGCCGCCGCGTGGGCCGGCTCCGGCTGGTCGCGGCTGGCCTCGTCGATGCTCTCCACTGCCACCGCACCCGCGATGTCGATCATTTCTGGTCCCCGTTTCCGCAACGTTCGCACAGGCCGAAGAAGGAGACGTGGCCGATGTCCACCCGGAAGCCCCGCTCGCGCGCCAACTGGTCGGCCAGCGGGCGCAGCAGTTCGGGATCCATCTCGTCGATCGCGCCGCACTCCCGGCAGACGAGGTGGACGTGCTGATCCTCGCCGGCCGCGTGGTAGGTCGGCGAACCGTGCGACAGATGGGTGTGGGTGACCAGGCCGAGCCGCTCCAGCAGCTCCAGCGTGCGGTAGATGGTGGTGATGTTGACCCCGGCGGCCACCTCGCGTACCGCGTTGTGCACCTGCTCAGGGGTGGCGTGCCCCAGGTCCAGCACCGCCTGGAGGATCAACTGCCGCTGCGCCGTCAGCCGCAGCCCACGGGCGCGGAGCAGTTCCGCGAGGGAGGATTCGGACACCCACCGATCATAGTTCGGTAATCCGCGCGCCTCACGGCGCGACCGGTGCGCACTATGCTCGGCCGTCATGGTGGCGTCGCGGATCGGCGTGCTGGGCCGGGGCCTGCTGCCGGCCGGGGAGCCGGTGCTGCGCGGGGACGACCTCGGCGTGCTGCGCGGCGACGGGCTGTTCGAGACCATGCACCTGCGCGGCGGGCGGCCCTGGCTGCGCGAGCAGCACCTGACCCGGCTGCGGGCCGGCGCCGCGACCGTGGAGCTGACCCTGCCGGCGGACGCGGCCCTGGTCGAGCTGCTGGACGGCGTCGCCGCCGGGTGGCCGGCCGAGGTCGAGGGGGCGCTGCGGCTGGTCTGCACCCGAGGGCCGGCGGGCGGCGGGCCGCCCACCGTCTACGCCACCCTGTCGGAGGTCACTCCGGCGGCCCGGCAGGCCCGGCGCGACGGGGTGAGCGTGGCCACCCTTTCGCTGGGCGTGCCCGCCGAGGCCCGCCCGGAGCTGGGCTGGCTCCCGGTGGGCATCAAGTCGACGTCGTACGGGGCAAGCACCGCCGCCCGCCGCTGGGCGGCCCGGGTCGGCGTGGACGACGTGCTCTGGGTCTCCTCCGACGGGTACGCGCTGGAGGGGCCGACCGCCAACGTGGTCTGGTTGGACGGCGACACGCTCTGCACGGTGCCGGCCCGGCGCACCGGCATCCTGCCCGGCACCACCGTCGCCTGGCTGCTCGCCCACGCCCCCGAGGTGGGCTGCGTCGCCGCCGAACGCATGGTCACCCCGGCCGGGCTGCGCGACGCCGACGGCGTCTGGCTCACCTCGTCCGTACGTGGTCTGGTGGAGGTGCGCACCCTCGACGGCGAGCCGCTGCCGCGCACCCTGCGGACCAGCGCGCTCCAGGAACTGCTCGCCTTCCCGCTGCCCTGAGCCCGGGCCGGGGACGCCGGCTCAGCCGGCCACCCGGGTCAGGCGGGCGGACAGGTGCGGGGACAACGGGTGGCCCACGGCGGCCATGTCCTGGGCGTACAGCAGGGCGCCCTCGACGATGCCGAACAGCCGGTGCCCGGCGGTGACCTCCTTGGCGGTGGCGGTACGCACCACGGCGTCGGTGACGAACTCGATCTGGGTGCCCTTGCGCCGGCCGACGTGCAACTCCATCACGCCGGTGGGGACGGTCAGCAGGGCTTCCAGCTCGTCGGTGACCCGGTCACCGTCCAGCACCGGCCGCCACCAGCCGACCTCCCGGCCCGCCGGGCGTACCGGACGGCTCTGCTCGTCGAGGATCCAGGCCCGCGACTCGTAGTGCAGGAACGGCCGGCCGTCGTGGCTGATCCGGATCTCCTGGGCGAAGTCGAAGTCCTCGATGGTGGGGAAGCCACCCCGGCCCCGACCCCGCCACACGCCGATGTACGGCAGCAGTCCGTCCAGCGCCGGGTGCAGCTTCGGGCCGACCCGCAGGTCGTGGCTCTCCTCGAACGGGTACGGGTCGACCGGCGGCGCGTTCAGCCACGGCGGCGGTGCCAGCGGATTGTCGTCACTCACGCGCTCACCACTTACCTCTCGAAATGCGGACAGCCAGGTAGACCAGGCCACCGGCGAGCGCGCCCAGGCCAGCGACCAGCAGGCTGACGAACCCGATCTCGGTGACCATCCGGGTCATCCTATGCTGGGCGGCATGGCCCGCACTCTCGTCGTCAAGGCCACCGCCGGCATGGACTCGCCCGAGCGTTGCGCCCAGGCGTTCACCGTGGCGGCCACGGCCGCCGCCGCCGGGGTGCACGTCTCGCTCTGGCTGACCGGCGAATCGACCTGGTTCGCCCTGCCCGGCCGGGCCCAGGATTTCGAGCTGCCGCACTCGGCGCCGCTGGCCGAGCTGCTGCACGTGATCCTCGCCACCGGCACGGTGACCGCGTGCACCCAGTGCGCCGCCCGCCGGGACATCGGCTCGGGCGACGTGATCCCGGGCGTCCGGATCGCCGGCGCCGCGGTCTTCGTCGAGGAGACGATGGCGGAGGGCGCGCAGGCGCTCGTCTACTGAGGGTTTGGGCAGGTCAGGGCAAGGGAGCCGAACCCGCCCGGCAAGTCGGGCCAATGCCTACGATTCGGATGTGACCGAGGCGACCGAGCAGTTCTTTGCGTCCTTGCCCGCCCGCGCCCCGGAGATCCTGCGTACCCCGATCGGCGGCGCGCTGCGGATCGAACTCTCCGACGGCCACCGCACCGAGCACTGGCTGGTCCGGATGGGCCCCGGCACGGCCGAGGTCAGCCAGGACCCGGAACCGGCCGACGCCGTGTGGTATTGCAGCGTGGACCTCTTCGACCGGCTGGTCACCGGCCGGGCACAGGCACTGGCCGCGCTGTTCCGCAACGAGAGCACCTACACCGGAAACGTGGTGCTGTTGCTCGCCTTCCGGCGCTTCTTCCCACCCCCGCCCGGCACCCGGGACCCGCGTGACGTGGCCCGCGAGCACGTCAGGCAGAAGCGGTGAAGGAACTGGTCAGCATCCTGGACGGCAACACCTTCCTGGTCAGCGACCGCCGCGGGGACATCGAACCGTCGCTGGACTTCCCCACCGGGCTGTTCACCTTCGACACCCGCTTCCTCTCCGCCTGGCTGCTGCTCCTCGACGGTCAGCGGCTCAGCGCCCTCTCCATCGACGACGCCGAGTCCTACCGGACCCGCTACTTCCTGGTGCCGGGCGAGCCCACCCACTTTCTCGACACGAAGGTCTCGGTGATCAGGAGTCGGGCCATCGGCGGCGGCTTCGACGAGGAACTGACCGTGCTCAACCACTCCGGGCAGGAAGCGACCTTCACCGTCCGGGTCGAGATGGCCGCCGACTTCGGGGACCTCTTCGAGATCAAGGACCCCCAGCGCAAGAAGGGCCACCACACCGTCAAGGTCGAGGCGAACGCGCTTCGCCTGGCGTATCGCCGGGAGGCGTTCCACCGCGAGACGGTGATCCGCAGCAGCGAACCCTCGGAGATCGACAAGACCGGGATGACCTTTCCGATCCGGATCGGGCCGCACGGCGAGTGGACCACCCGGCTGACGGTCTCCACCATCATCTACGGCGCCCGGGGCGAGGACGCCCGCACCCAACTACCACTCGGCGGCAGCCGGACGACGGCGGCCATCCAGGCCGAGCACGCCGAGTTCGTCGCCAAGGCACCGAAGCTCGGCTGCGACTGCGAGCCGCTGGCCGGCGCGTACCGGCGCAGCCTCAGCGACCTGGCCGCGTTGCGGTACGAGTCGATCTCGCTCGGCGTCCGGCTGATGGCCGCCGGGCTGCCCTGGTTCATGACGCTGTTCGGTCGGGACAGCATCATCACCTCGCTCCAGGTACTGCCGTTCCTGCCGGAGCTGATCCCGCCGACGTTGACGATGCTGGCCGGCCTCCAGGGTGTCCGGCTGGACGACTTCCGCGACGAGGAACCGGGCAAGATCCTGCACGAGCTGCGCTACGGCGAGGCCGCCGGCTTCGAGGAACAGCCGCACTCGCCCTACTACGGCGCGGTCGACTCCACCCCGCTGTTCGTGATCCTGCTCGACGAGTACGAGCGGTGGACCGGCGACGCCCAACTCGTCAAGCGGCTGGAGTTCGCCGCCCGGGCCGCGCTGACCTGGATCGACACGTACGGCGACCTGCTCGGCACCGGGTACCTCTGGTACCAGACCCGCAACCCGCGCAACGGGCTGGAGAACCAGTGCTGGAAGGACTCCTGGGACGCGATCTCCTACTCCGACGGCCGCCTGCCGAGCTTTCCCCGGGCCACCTGTGAGACGCAGGGCTACGCCTACGACGCCAAGCTGCGCGGCGCCCGGCTGGCCCGGCAGGTCTGGAACGACCCGCAGTACGCCGAGCGGCTCGAACGGGAGGCCGCCGAGCTGAAGGAGCGATTCAACCGGGACTTCTGGCTGCCGGAGAAGGAGTACTACGCGCTCGCCCTGGACGCCGACGGGCGCCCGGTGGACGCGCTCAGCTCCAACATCGGGCACCTGCTGTGGAGCGGCATCGTCGACGAGTCGCGGGCCCCCCGGGTCGCCGAGCAACTGCTGAACCCGCGGCTCTTCTCCGGCTGGGGCGTCCGGACCCTCGCCGACGACCAGGGGCGCTACAACCCGATCGGCTACCACGTCGGCACGGTCTGGCCGTTCGACAACTCGATCATCGCCTGGGGGCTGTGGAAGTACGGCTTCCGGGCGGAGGCCGGCCGGATCTGCGAGGCGATGCTGGCCGCGTCCCGCTACTTCGACGGCCGACTGCCGGAGGCCTTCGCCGGCTACGAGCGCGACCTCACCGAGTATCCGGTGCAGTATCCGACCGCGTGCAGCCCGCAGGCCTGGTCGGCGGGCACCCCACTGCTGCTGCTGCGGGTCATGCTCGGACTCGAACCGCAGGGCGAGCACCTGATCATCGACCCGTACGTGCCGCCCGGGATGGGGCGGGTGGAGCTGCTGGACATTCCCGGCCGGTGGGGCCGGGTGGACGCGCTGGGCCGCAGCCGCACCCGCGAGGACGAGTCGAGCCAGTAGGTGACCCGGGGCGGTCAGCCGGCGCAGCCGGTGGTGGCGGAGAGCAGCATCTCGTCCGGGTGGAGGTCGACCAGCACCGCCACGCCGTCGCGCCGGTAGGCGTACACCTCGGGGGTTTCGACCACCGGCGTGCCGCCCGCCAGCGGCGCGAGCGCGGCCTGCGGCGACGTCGACACCGAACCGGCGGCGGACCGGACGGTACGGGCCACCCCGCCGCCGGGGCAGGGCGCGGTGACCAGCACCTCGGAGTCCGTCGCCGAGGCACCGAGGGCGCGCAGCGCCTCGGTCAGCGCCTGGACCTCGGTGCCCGCGGCGCCCAACGCGGAAGCGACGTAATCGTTGCCGATCAGCCGGCAACCGGTGTCGACGGTCAACCGGACCCGGCCGTCCGCGACCGGCCGCCCCTGTACGGTGACGAACTCGCCCGCGTCGGCGCGCAGCCGGGGCCCGTCGGAGGTGACCCGGACGCCGGCCCGCCACGCCGGGGGCAGCCGATCGGCGATCCGCTCCAGCAGGGCCCGCTCCTCACCCCCGGGCACGGCCAGCTCGACCTGGCGCTTCAGCGTCGCCCCGTCGGTGAACGGGGTGACCCGGCAGCCGCGGTCGACCTCGGGCGGGACCAGTGCGGGCACGGCACCGGAGGCCGCCGCGACCAGCTCGCCGATCGCGCCGTCGACCACCGGCCCGGCCTGGACCAGGGTGCGCTGCTCGCGGACCGTCGGCGGGTCGTTGCGCGCCGACATCCAGGTGAGACCGGCCAACAGCACCACCCAGGCCACGGTCAACGCCACCAACCAACGCGGCCACCGGTAGCCGGACTCCGGTGGTGGGGGACCTGTGGGTGGGACGTACCCCGTCTGGACTGCACCGCTCACCGGGCCATGGTGTCACGCGCGGTACACCTCGCCGTCGCCACCGCCCGGCGTCAGCCCTCGCCGTCGGCGCTATCCGGCGGGCCTGCGGGCGGGCGGCGGCCGTCCACCAGCTGCGGCGGCGCGGCCAGCCGGTAGCCGACACCGCGCACGGTCTGCACCTGCGGCCCGTCGGACAGCGCGCGCAGCTTGCGCCGGAGGCGCTTGACCGCCGAGTGCAGGATCGCGGTGTCGCCGAGGTAGGCGCCGCCCCAGACCGAGGCGAAGAGCTGCTCGTAGCTCCACAGCGTGATCGGCGGGCTGACCAACCGGGCGAGCAGTTCCCGCTCGGTACGCGTCAGCCCGAGCGGCACACCCCGCCAGGTGACCAGGTGCCCGGCCCGGTCGACCACCAGGTCACCCCAGCTGGCCGCTCGTCCCGCCGGGCGACCCGCCGCCTCCTCGTCCGCACCGCCCGGTGCGGCCTCCGCTGCCGGGGCGGGAAACATCGCGCGGAGTTGGGCGAGGTCCGCGCAGATCACCACCGGGCCGACATCGTCCAGCCGCTGCACCACCCGTTGACGGACGGCGACGTCGGAGCTGACGCAGACCAGGATCGGGATCTCTCCACCGGACACACTTCCTCCCCGCAGAAACACGCTGACCTGCGATTTCCCGCCCATCGACAACGATGGTCACCGATAGCGTCGCGCTCAGCCTAGCGGTCAGGATCGCGCCTCGTCACTGACCGAGTACTGACTGACGCCATCCATTGATCACTGCCTGTACGGGCAAGAAACATGGCTCTCAGCGGGCGGGCACCGCCACCAGCCACCCACATCGCCCGACCGCTCCGCGGCGTCGCAGCCCGGCGCGCGGATGTCCGGGCCCCGAACGGATCGGGACCGACGACGTGGGGAGGAACATTGTTCACACGACCATCCGCACGATCGCCACGCTGGCGGGCGGTGGCGGTGCTGACCGCCGCCGTACTGGGCGTCACCGCCCAACCCGCGGTCGCCGCGCCGACCCCGGAGCCGGCGTCACAACGGGCCGCCGTCGACCAGGGCGTGCTCGACCATCTCAGCACCACGCCGACCACGACGTTCCTGGTGTACCTGCGGGAGACCGCACCGCTCGCCCAGGCCGGCAAGCTGCGTGACCCCGACGGTCGGGCCAGCGAGGTGCACAAACTGCTCACCAGCACGGCCGCCCGCACCCAGCGCGACCTGCGGACGCTGCTCGACGAACGGAAGGCACCGCACACGGCGTACTGGATCGCCAACGCGGTGCGGGTGGAGGGTGACCACGCGCTGCTCGACGAGATCGCGCGCCGGCCCGAGGTGGCACGGATCGCCCCGAGCCGCAGCTATCCCCTGGTCCGGCCCACCACCGGCGACGCCACGCGGGCCCGCACCACCGCCGTCGAGTGGGGACTGACCAACATCGGCGCGCCCCGGGTCTGGGACGAGTTCGGCGACCGCGGCGAGGGCGTCGTGGTGGCGAACATCGACAGCGGCGTGCGGTACGACCACCCGGCCCTGGTCGGCACCTATCGCGGCAACCTCGGGGGCAGCTTCGACCACGCGTACAACTGGTTCGACCCGGCCGGCGTCTGTGCCGGCACAGCGCCCTGTGACAACAACGACCACGGCACCCACACGATGGGCACGATGGTCGGCGACGACGGTGCCGGCAACCAGATCGGCGTCGCCCCGGGCGCCCGGTGGATCGCCGCCAAGGGCTGCGAGTCGAACACCTGCTCCGACGCGTCCCTGCTCGCCGCCGGTCAGTGGGTGCTCGCCCCGACCGACGCGAACGGCCAGAACCCGCGACCGGACCTGCGGCCCGACATCGTCAACAACTCCTGGGGCGGCGACGGCGGCGACCCGTGGTACCAGCAGACCATCGCCGCCTGGCGGGCCGCCGGGATGTTCCCGGTCTTCTCCGCCGGCAACGACGGCCCGGCCTGCGGCAGCGCCGGCTCGCCCGGCGACAACCCGAACGCGTACGCGGTCGGGGCGTACGACGTGAACAACAACATCGCCAGCTTCTCCGGCCGCGGCTCCGGCACTGCCCTGATCAAGCCGAACATCGCCGCGCCCGGCAGCAGTGTCCGCTCCAGCGTCCGCAACGGCGGGTACGCCTCGTTCAGCGGCACCTCGATGGCCGCCCCGCACGTCGCCGGCACGGTGGCGCTGGTCTGGGCGGCGGCGCCGAGCCTACGCGGGGACGTGACGGCCACCGAGGAACTGCTCGACCGTACGGCCCGCGACGTCGACGCCACCGCCTGCGGCGGCACCCCGGCCGACAACAACGTGTTCGGTGAGGGACGCCTCGACGCGTACGCGGCGGTGCGGGACGCTCCCCGGGGCCCGGTGGGCCGGATCAGCGGCGTGGTCACCGGCGCGGGCGCCGGCGACCCGGTCGCCGGAGCGACGGTTACCGACGGCACCCGCAGCGCGACCACCGGGGCCGACGGACGGTACGCGCTGAGCGTGCCGGCCGGCGAGACCACCCTCGCGGTGAGCGCGTACGGCTACGCCGGCCAGTCGGCGACCGTCACGGTGTCCGAGGGTGGCGCTGTCACCAGGAACTTCGCCCTGGTGGCGAACCCGACGGTCACCGTGAGCGGGAAGGTCACCGACGGCTCCGGCCACGGCTGGCCGCTGTACGCGAAGATCGAGGTGGCCGGCCGGCCCGGTGCGCCCGTCTTCACCGACCCGGTCACCGGCCGCTACTCGTTCACCGTGCCGGGCAACAGCTCGTACCGGCTCAGCGTCACCGCCCGGTACCCGGGCTACCGCACCGTCACCCGCGAGGTGCCGGTGGCCGGCGCCGCCGCCACGGTCAACGTGGCCGTACCGGTCGACGCCGCCTGCACCGCCACCGGCTACTCCGGCCGGTTCGGCACGCCGCTGCTGACCCAGAGCTTCGACGGCACCAGCGCGCCGTCGGGCTGGACGGTGACCAACCGGACCGCGTCCGGCGGCTGGGTCTTCACCGACCTCCGCTCGCGGGGCAACCTCACCGGCGGTTCCGGCGGGTTCGCCATCATCGACAGCGACGCCCTCGGCTCCGGCAACACCCAGGACACCGATCTGATCGCCCCGCCGCTGGACCTGTCCGGCGCGGCCGCACCGGTGCTGCGCTTCCGCAGCGACTGGCGGGCGGTCGGGATCACCGACACCGCCGACATCGACGTCTCCACCGACGCGGGCGCCACCTGGACCAACGTCTGGCATCAGACGGCCAGCCGGCGCGGCCCGCGGGTCGAGGAGGTACCACTTACCCCGGCGGCGAACGCCGCGTCCGCGCTGGTCCGCTTCCGCTTCAAGGGCACCTTCGCCTGGTGGTGGCAGGTGGACGACGTGGAGGTGGTCAACCGCGACTGCACGCCGGTGCCCGGTGGGCTGGTGGTCGGCACCACCACCGACCGCAACACCGGCGCCCCGGTCAACGGGGTGACGGTGGTCAGCGACGACCGGCCGGACGACCGGGCGGTGTCGGCGGCGACCCCGGAGGACCCGAACCAGCCGGACGGTTTCTACTGGCTCTTCTCCGGCCTGACCGGCACCCACCCGTTCACCGCCAGCCGGACGCCGTACCAGCCCGCCACGAAGGACGTCGCGGTGGCCGCCGACGGGGTGAAGCGGGCCGACTTCGCCCTGGGCGCCGGCCGGCTCACGGTCACCCCGACGACGGTCGTGTCGCACCAGCCGTACGGCAGCACCCGCACCACCCGGCTGACCGTGAAGAACACCGGAAGCGCGCCGGCCGCCGTGGAACTGCTGGAACGATCCGGCCGGTTCGAACTGCTCAAGCAGGGTGGCGCGCCGCTGGTCGAGCAGAAGATGAAGGGGATCAGCAAGGAGCGGACCGGAGTCGCGTACGGCGGGGCGGCACCCGAGGCCGGCACCGCCGCCGACGACGCGTGGAGCGAGATCGCCAAGCTGCCGGCGGCGATCTACGACAACGCGGCGGCGTGGCTGGACGGCAAGGTCTACTCCGTCGGCGGTGGCGGCAGCACCGGCACCGAGCGTAAGGCATGGGCGTACGACCCGGGAGCCAACGCCTGGACGGCCCTGCCCGACCTGCCGACCGCACGCTCCAAGCCGGCCGTGGCAGCGGTCGACGGCAAGCTCTACGTGATCGGCGGCTGGGGAAGCAGCGGCACCAACGCCACGGTCGACGTCTTCGACCCGGCCGCCGGAACCTGGAGCACCGTCCCCGGGGCGACCAACCCGGCACCGGTCGCGGCGGCCGGCGCGGCCGTGCTCGGCGGGAAGGTGTACCTGGTGGGCGGCTGTGCCGACAGCACCTGCACCGACACCGACCGGCTGGTGGTGTTCGACCCGAAGGCGGGCGCCTTCCGCACCGGCGCCGCCTACCCGCACCGGGTGGCGTGGCTGGCCTGCGGCGGCATCGGCGCCGGGGTCTACTGCGCCGGTGGCACCGGCAGCACCGAGTACACCGACGCTTACCGGTACGACCCGGCGAGCGACAGCTGGAGTCCGCTGCCGGCGTTGCCGCTGGAGCTGTGGGGCTCCCAGTACACGGCGGCCGGCGGGCTGCTGGTGCTGGCCGGCGGCGTGACCGCGGGGTCGACGGCGGTCACCAACCGCACGGTCGCCTTCGACCCGGCCACCGGGGCCTGGCGTGACCTGCCCAACGCCCGGTACGGCCGCTACCGGGGTGCCGCCGCCTGCGGCGCCTACAAGATCGGTGGTTCGCCCAGCTCGTTCGTGGGCAGCGCGGACAGCGAGCGGCTCGGTGGTCTGGAACTCTGCGCGGCCGAGGCGGACCTGCCCTGGCTGGACAACTCCCCGGCCACCTTCACCCTCGCCCCGGGCGCGTCCCGCACGGTGACCGTCACGCTCACCGCCACGGCGGCGGCGGGCGTCGCCCAGCCGGGCCGGTACGCCGGCGAACTGGCCGTCGCCTCGGACACCCCGTACCCGGTCACCCCGGTCTCGGTGGAGATGAACGTGTCACCACCGGCCAGCTGGGGCAAGATCCAGGGCATCGTTACCGGTACGACCTGCGGCGGCGTGACCGTCGGGATACCGGCGACCGTCCGGGTGAACCTGATCTCGGCCGGCACCGGCACCACGCTGACCGCAGAGCCCAACGGTCGGTACGCCTGGTGGCTGCCGAAGGGCCGCTACGAGGTGATCGTGGCCAAGGACGGCTGGGTACCGCAGGTGAAGCGTCACCAGGTCGAGGCGGGCATCGTCGGCACGCTCGACTTCGCCCTGGACCCGGCCTCCACCTGCACCAGAGCAACCGGCATCTGACCCGTCCTGAACAACGGTGGCCGCCGGTTCGCTGAGGACCGGCGGCCACCGTCCCTCGACATCGACGCCTACCATCGGAAAGGAGCATCGGCGAAAGGGCGGTGGCCATGCGTAACCTCCGGCGGATGTCGAACTCGCTCGCCATCGGCACCGCGGCGCTCCTCCTGTCGGCCGCCTGCGGCGGCCTGACTTCGGCCCCGCCGAGCACCGTGGTCTACCAGGCCGACTATCCCTCCTATGGGACGGCCGGCGACCTGGCCCAACAAGCGACCCTGATCGTCGAGGCACGATTCAACGAGGAACCCCGGGTCGAGATGGAGTTCCCGTCCGACGCCTCGGACATCACCGATCCCCAGCTCAACCCCAACGCGGGCGTTCCGGAGCAGGAGCAGCTGAAGGACCGGACCGGACCGGTCGTCACCGTGCACCGGGCAACGGTCGAGAAGGTGCACAAGGGGCCGGTCAAGCCGGGCGACATCATCGAGGTCAAGGAAATGGGCGGCACCCTCGACGGGGTCCGGTACGAAAACGCGGACAGCGCGCCGATCGCGACCGGACGCTCCTATCTGCTGTTCCTGGAGACCTACCCCGACTCCCCCGCGTCGCTACTGAATCCACTCCAGGCGAAATACGAACTCGATGCGGACGGGAACCCGGCGTCCGCCCCCGGCAACACCATCACGCTCACCGGCGTGGACCTCGCCAAGATCATCGACAAATAACTGACCGTCGCTCGGCGTCGGCCACCGGCCATGATCACGCTCGATCCAGGATTGGGTGGACTCAGATCGACTCGGAGGCCACTCAATCCGGGATCGAGCAGGCGTACCACCGCGGGCCGCTCGGCGCCGCACATGCTCGGCTAGACGCGGGTGAGGTGGACGCGTGCGTCACAGACGGCTCGTGGCCCGTATCCCCCACGGAACGAGGGACGCGGGCCACGAGGCCGATCAGAGCGTGGGTCAGTCGACGACCGTTACGGTCACCTCGTTGATGCCCCGGCCGGCCGTCACGGCGGTGTCCCCGTTGCCGTGCCGGGAGAGCGCCCGCAGGGTCCAGGTGCCGGGCGCGGCGAAGAACCGGAACTGGCCGGCCGGCGAGGTCACCACCTCGGCGGTGAACTCACCGGTCGAGTCGAGCAGGCGGACGTACGCGCCGGGCACCGCCTCGCCCTCGGCGGAGCGGACGACACCGGTGATGACGGTTTCCTTCTCCAGGTCGAGGCTGGCGGGCAGCGGCGCGGCCTGGTCCGGCGCCGCGCAACCGGCGGCGGTGGCAGCGCTTGCTGCGGTGGGTGCGGTCATCTCAGGCCTCCCCCGGCTCATCGCCCAGCGCCACCGGCACACCGACCAGCGAGCCGTACTCGGTCCAGGATCCGTCGTAGTTCTTCACGTTGCTGTGGCCGAGCAGCTCCTGGAGCACGAACCAGGTGTGCGAGGAGCGCTCGCCGATGCGGCAGTAGGCGATGGTCTCCTTGCCGTCGTCCAACCCGGCCTCGGAGTAAATCTTGCGAAGCTCGTCGTCGGACTTGAAGGTGCCGTCCTCGTTGGCCGCCTTGGACCACGGCACGCTGATCGCGGTCGGGATGTGGCCACCGCGCTGGGCCTGCTCCTGCGGCAGGTGGGCGGGGGCGAGCAGGCGGCCGGCGTACTCGTCGGGGCTGCGCACGTCGACCAGGTTCTTGGTGCCGATCGCGGCGACGACCTCGTCCCGGAAGGCGCGGATGCCGGTGTCCGGCTCCTGGGCGACATACTGGGTTGCCGGGCGGGTCACCGCGTCGGCGACCAGCGGCCGGGCGTCCAGCTCCCACTTCTTGCGACCGCCGTCGAGCAGCTTGACGTCGCCGTGGCCGTAGAGCTTGAAGTACCAGTACGCGTACGCGGCGAACCAGTTGTTGTTGCCGCCGTAGAGGATGACGGTGTCGTCGTTGCTGATGCCCCGCTCGGACAGCAGCGCCTCGAACTGGCTCTTGTTGACGAAGTCCCGACGGATCGGGTCCTGCAGGTCGTTCTTCCAGTCGAGCTTGATAGCGCCGGCGATGTGGCCGGTGTCGTAGGCCGAGGTGTCCTCGTCGACCTCGACGAAGACGACGCCCGCGGCGTCGAGGTTCTTCTCGGCCCACTCGGCCGAGACCAGTGCGGTGTCGCGACTCATCAGATCACTCCCTGGTGAGGATGGATGGTGAGCCAGCGCGCGGAGGTCGAGAATGTGGAGGTGTCGCACCACGCGCGGGACCCATAGCTAGGAACGGATCACGGGTTCGTGCGACGGCGCCGCTGCCGGGCGTCCGGTGGGGTGCACCGGGATGTAGGTACGCGTACCCCGAGTGCCGATGGCCGCTAGGCGGCCCGTTACAGCCCCGCCGTCAGATGACGGGGCGACACAGGCAGGTGGCCACGCGGCACAGGTCGACCGCGCGCCGTTTGGTGAGGAGCGTCCCCATGGTCAGCGAGCCTACCAGCCATCCCAGTTATCTCCACCGGGCCGACCAGCATCCGGGACACGGGTCCCGAGGTCAGCCGGCCGAGTTGATCGGTACGTCCCGGGCGTCGGCGGTCACCGTCAGCCCCTCGGGCTTCGGCAGGACCTCGCGGACAGTCAGTTGGAACGGCAACTCCGGCAGGGGTACGGCGACCGAGATGCTGCGGGCGAAGTTGTTCAGCAGGGTGCGGGCCAGCGGCGCGGTGGGCAGCCCTTCGGCGTCCAGGTTGTCGAACCGCAGCGAGATCTGCCCCTGCTCACCGATGACGATGTCGGCGGTACCGGTGACCGTGAGCCGCTGGCCGAGGATGTCCACCGGCGCGGTGACGGCCAGCTTCCCGTCCCGCTCGCCGAGGGTCAGGCCCTCCCGGTCGAGCAGGGCCGCCAGGCTCTGGTAGCTGATGGTGCCGGTGCCGTTGACCGTCTCGGCCACGACCTCGCCGCGGCCGGAGCGGAGCGTGTCCAGCGATGCCCGTACGTTGCGGGCGTCCACGTCCAGGCTGGGCAGCGCGACCGCGTCACCCTGCACCGAGCCCCGCACGTCACGCAACCTGATCGAGATGCGCTCGTAGCGGCCGTCGAGCACCTGGGTGAGGAACGGGAAACCACCCACCTCGACCTCCGGCGGCGAGGACTGCGCGCCCTGCTGTACCACCTGCTTGCGGACCTCGTCGGCGATGGTGCGCTCGGCGACGCTGGCCGCCACCCGGTCGGCGATGGCGAGCAACCCGGCGAGGACGAGCAGCAGGACAGCGAACCCGATCAGTACCTTGCGTCCCCGTCGCCGCGGTCGCCGTTCGTCCGTGTACTCGTGGTCCACGCCGCCTCCTGTCTTGTCGTACGTGATTGCCGCCCAGCGCGCACCGGTGTTACCCGGAGTCCGGTTTCCTCAATCGCCGCTCGCCCGACCAGCCGGTCACAACACCAGCCGGCACATCAGGTACGCGGCCGGCGCCGCCATCGCGAAGCCGCCGAGGGGACCCTGAATGTGCCGGGCCGCCCACACGGACGGCAGCTCGCCCGCCATCAGCCGGCCGGCCTCCGCGTACCCCACGGCGAGGTCGGCCAGGACGGCCACCACGGCCGTGACCAGGCCGATGATCGCGGCCCTGGTCGGCGTGAACGGGGTGACCAGGTAGCTGCCCAGCAGCGCGCTGACCAGGGTGCCGACCATAGCCCCGCCGACCACGCCCGCGGCTCCCCGGGGCACCTGGGGAGCGAGCCGCGGCCAGGCGCCGGCGGCGTCGGCGACCCGGGCGACGGTGAGCGCGACCGCGCTCGCGGTGAGGCAGACGGCGATCGCCTGGGTGCCGGCGGGAATCCGGCTGAGCACGATGAGCGTGGCGAAGGCGACCACCCCGAACACGATGGTGGCGGTGGTCCGCAGCGAGTCGGTCACCCGGACCCGGTCCACCCGGCGGACCAGCTGACCGAGTACCGCGACGAGCACGCCGCCGACGGCGACGAAGAACAGCGGACCCAGGCGGGCCTCGGCCGACCGCACGGCCAGGGTGTCGGCCACTACCGCGGTCACCACGCCGGCCCCGAGCACCACCGCCAACGCCGGCGGACGGGTCACCATCGTCCAGGCCAGCACGAACAGCACCTGCACGGTGAGCACCACGATGGTGAAGGGCAACCGGTGCCCGGGCCCGGAGGTCTGTGCCGCGAGGACCAGGCCGATGCCGAGCAGCGCGGCGAACCCGCCGATGGCGAGCGTCAGCTGTCGGCGCACCTCGACCGGCGGCTCCAGCTCCTCCTCGTCGTCGTCGTCCGGCCCGTCCTCGGGACGCCGGGGCGAGCCACCGCGGCGCAGGCGTCGTGGGCCGCCGGAGCGTCGCCGCTCGTCGGTTTCCACGGCCGGTCCGGTACGCGGCGCCGAGCCACCGGTCGGCGGCGGCTCGTCGGCCCACGGTTCGCGGCCGGTCTCGGGCGAGTTGGAGGGAAACACCCACCGATCGTGCCAGACCAATCGGCCGACGCGGGTGCCACGGTTTCCGCGACGTTAAAACCTGAGCCGCGGTAAGGGGCAGAAAGGACAAACGGGAAACCTCGCCCGGGCTCGGCTCGGGCAATCGGTTACGCTCAAGCCGAAACCCCGCCCGTCAGCGACGCCGGGACCCACGGAAATTCCCAGCGCCACATTCGCAGGAGTGCGCTGGTCGCGCGCGGCCACACAAGGCCGCCGGGACGGAGGTGATCGTGGAGATCCTGCTGTTGGTGACCGCACGGGCAGGCGAACCATCCGCAGTGCTGCCGGCACTGGACCTGCTGCCGCACTCGGTCCGCACCGCACCGCGCGACGTCCGCACCCTGGTCGCCGGCCCGAGCCCGGACGCCGTGCTGGTCGACGCCCGCTCCGAGCTGAGCGAGGCCCGGGCCACCTGCCGGATGCTGCACGCCACCGGGCTCGGGGTACCGCTGGTGGCGGTGGTCACCGAGGCCGGGCTGATCGCGCTGAACGCCGACTGGGGCGTCGACGACGTGATCCTCGCCTCCGCCGGCCCGGCCGAGGTGGAAGCCCGGCTGCGGCTCGCGGTCGGCCGGCTGAGCAACGCGACGGCCGGTGCAGGCGGCTCGATCCGGGCCGGCGAGCTGATGATCGACCCGGACACCTACGCCGCGAAGCTCAAGGGCCGCCCGCTCGACCTGACCTACAAGGAGTTCGAGCTGCTGAAGTTCCTCGCCCAGCACCCGGGCCGGGTGTTCACCCGGGACCAGTTGCTCCGTGAGGTCTGGGGGTACGACTACTTCGGCGGCACCCGCACGGTCGACGTGCACGTACGACGGCTGCGGGCCAAGCTCGGCTCGGAGTACGAGTCGATGATCGGCACCGTCCGCCAGGTGGGCTACAAGTTCGTCGTACCGCCGTCGCGGACGCTCGCCGAGGCGGCCGAGCACGCGCCGCTGCCGGTGCGGTCCCTCACCGTCGAGGGTTAATCACCTCCCATATGCCCCTTTTGGGCAACTCGTGAGTCTTATGGTGACTTTCGGGTTGGCCGACGTGAGGGGGCAGCGGTGGGCGTTTACCACGGGGGCACGGGACGGACGCTCGGGATCATCACGCTCGTGGTGTCGGCGGTGCTCGGTGCGACGTTTCTGATCGGTCGCAGCATGGTGCCCGATCCACCGCAGCACGACTCCAGGGCCACCGCGGGCGGCGCGGACCATCCGGACTACGCCGACCAGTCCGCGCCTTCGTCCGCCGAGCCGGGGACCGGCTCAAGCCACCCGCCGGGGTCGGCCGAGCCGACGCCGAGCAACGGGCCGGGGCACGACCCGGACATCGGCCCGATGGGTACCCGGGTGAGCACCGGCAACGACGAGGTCGCGCTCACCTTCGACGACGGGCCGAACCCGGATTACACCCCCCAGGTCCTCGCGATCCTGAAGGAAGAACACGTCACGGCGACGTTCTGCGTGGTCGGCCAGAACGCCGAGGCGTACCCCTGGCTCATCCAGCAGATCGTGGCCGAGGGCCACACGCTGTGCAACCACAGCTGGGACCACGACGTGACGCTGGGCTCGCGATCGCCGCAGCGGATCCAGGCGGACCTGCTGCGGACCAACGCGGCGATCCGGGCGGCGGTGCCCGACGCGCAGATCGGGTGGTACCGGCAACCCGGGGGCGCCTGGACCTACTCGGTCATCGCCGTCGCCCGGGAACTCGGCATGATGCCCCTGCACTGGACGCTGGACACCTCCGACTGGCGTACGCCGGGGGCGAACCTGATCACCGCGTCGGTGCTGAACGGCGTACAGCCCGGGTCGATCGTCCTGATGCATGACGCGGGCGGTGACCGGCAGGGCACCGTCAACGCGGTGTACCGCATGCTGCCGAAACTGACCGCGAGATTCGACGTCCGGGCACTGCCGAAGCGGGGGATGTGAGGGGGATCCCGCCCGCCTGTCCCGCCGACGACCCGTTCATCCGGATACCGTGACGGCAATGAGCGAGCGGGGCGAAAATCGCAGCGGAGTGCCGGCATGAGCGAGCACAGCGAGCGAATCATCAGGCTCGGCGCCGTGGTGCCTCATGACGGCACGCAGCGCAGCGGAGTGCCGGCATGAGCGAGCACAGCGAGCGAATCATCAGGCTCGGCGCCGTGGTGCCTCATGACGGCACGCAGCGCAGCGGAGTGCCGGCATGAGCAGCAGCGAGCCGACCAGCGACCAGGTGAGCCGCGTCGACCGGCTCGGTCCGGCGGAGATCGCGGAGGTGCTGACGCTCGCCGGAACGGCGGGCGACGCGGACGGCGCGGACCCGCTGGACGAACACGTCCTGCTCCGGCTCCGCGACGCGCAGGCGCCGGCGGCCCACCTGGTGGCCCGCTCCGACGACGGGACGCTCACCGGGTACGCCCACCTCGACACCACCGACCCCGGTGCCGGCGTCGGGGTAGAGCTGGTGGTCCACCCGGCGTACCGGCGGCGCGGCACCGGCCGGGCGCTGGCCCGTGGGGTGCTGGCGACCGCCACCGGGCCGCTGCGGGCGTGGGCGCACGGCGACCACCCCTCGGCGGCGGCCATCGCCGTCGACCTCGGCTTCCGCCGCGCGCGCGTGCTCTGGCAGCTGCGCCGGCCGCTCACCGCCCCGCTGACCGATCCGCGCCTGCCCGACCGGGTCACCCTGCGCGCGTTCCGGCCCGGCGCCGACGACGAGGCGTGGCTGGCGCTGAACGCGCGGGCCTTCGCCGACCATCCCGAGCAGGGCCGCTGGACCCTCGACGACCTACGGGTACGCCTCGCCGAGCCGTGGTTCGACCCGGCCGGCTTCCTGCTCGCCGTCGACTCGACGACCGGCCGGCTGCTCGGCTTCCACTGGACCAAGGTGCACGAGCGGCCCGGCTCGGCCCGCATCGGCGAGGTGTACGTGCTGGGGGTGGACCCGTCCGCGCACGGCGGCGGCCTCGGTCGGGCGCTGACCACGGCGGGGCTGGCGTACCTGCGCGACCGGCGCGGGCTGGACCGGGTGATGCTCTACGTGGACGAGTCGAACACCGGCGCGGTGGCGCTCTACGAGCGGCTCGGTTTCGCCCGCTGGTCCGCCCACGTCAACTACCAGCTGGGCTGACGCAGCCGGCGCGCCCGGTCAGGGCGCGGCGCCGGTCAGGACGCGGCGGGGCGAGGCAGGTGGAACCGGGGCTCGGTGTCGTCGGACAGGTCGAGGTAGGGCGTGATCGGGGTGGCCGCGTCCCGGGTCGCCGCCGCCCGGACCACCGCCGCGAGGTCGTCGCAGGCGGCGATCTCGCCGAGGGTGACCAGGGTCGGCGGCAGCATGGTCAGCTCGCCCGCCGCGGCGCGGTCGCACGCGTCGGCGGGCCGGACCCACAGCGTGTGGTCGGCCTCGCCGGAGACGTCGCGGGTCCGCTGCCCCGCCGGCAACAGCGCCACGAAGAAGTACGTGTCGAACCGGCGCGGCTCGAACTCCGGGGTCACCCACCGGCTCCACGGCAGCAGCAGGTCCGAGCGGAGCGTGAGCCCGCGACGGGCGAGCAGGTCGGCGAAGCCGGTGCGCCGCTGCTCCAGGTCGATCCGGGCGGCCTCCCACCCGTCGTCGCTGACGTCGCCGACGACCCGGTTCGCGTCCGGGCCGGCGAGCAGCACCCCGGCCTCCTCGAAGACCTCACGAGCCGCCGCGCACACGACCGCCTGCGCGGCGGCCGTCGGCTGCCCGAGCCGGACGCCCCAGTCGGCCGGCTCCGGTCCCGCCCAGTCGAGGTGGGTGGTCGAGTCCGAGGGGTCGACGCCGCCGCCGGGAAAGGCGTACATGCCGCCGAAGGCCATCGCCGCGACGCGGCGGATCAGGTACACCTCGAAGCCCGCGCCGGCCGGGCGGAGCAGCAGCACGGTGGCCGCCACCCGGGGCACCGCCGGTACGCCGCCGGCGGCCTGGAACCGGCGGGCGTGCTCCACCAGCGCGGGCGGCGCCGGGTACCCGCGGTCGATCGTCATGCGCCGAGCCTAGTTCCCGACCCGTGGATCACCAGTACAGCCCTCCGGTGATCTTCGGTAGCGTCACGCCATGACTCGTTGGGGCATCCTGGCCACCGGCAACATCGCCGCCCAATTCGCCGAGGATCTCCGGCTGGTGCCGGGGGCCGAACTGGTCGCGGTCGGCTCACGAACCGCCGAGACCGCGAAGCGCTTCGCCGAGCGGCACGGCGCACCCCGGGCGTACGCCTCCTGGGCCGACCTGGCCGCGGACACCGACGTGGATGTGATCTACGTCGCCACCCCGCACGCCGCGCACCACGCGGCGGCGCTGACCTGCCTGACCGCCGGTAAGCCGGTGCTGCTGGAGAAGCCGTTCACCCTCGACCTGGCCACCAGCACCGAGCTGGTCGACACCGCCCGCGCCGCCGGCGTCTTCCTGATGGAGGCGATGTGGATGCGGTGCAACCCGCTCATCCTGCGGGTCTGTGAGCTGATCGCCGACGGTGCGATCGGCACGGTGACCAGCGTGCAGGCCAGCTTCGGCGTCGCCGGGCCATTCCCGCCCGAGCACCGGATGCGGGCCCGCGCGCTGGGCGGTGGCGCGCTGCTCGACCTCGGCATCTACCCGGTGAGCCTGGCCCACCTGCTGCTCGGCGTCCCGCAGCACGTCCGGTCGTGGGCCAAGCTGGGCCCGGAGGGCACGGACGAGAACACCGGTCTGGTCTTCGGGTACGACTCGGGGGCGGTCGCCACGTTGAGCTGCGGCATGGTGGGAGCCACCGGGCTCACCGCCTCGATCACCGGCACGGCCGGCCGGATCGACCTGCCCGAGCCGTTCTTCCGCCCGGGCGCGTTCACCCTGCACCGGGCCGGCGCCGAGGCGGAGACGGTCACCGCCGAGCTGGCCGGCTCCGGTTACCAGTACGAGGCCATCGAGGCGCAACGCTGCCTCGCCGAGGGGTTGACCGAGAGTCCCCTGGTGCCGCACGCCGCCACCCTGGAGATCATGGCCCTGCTCGACGACATCCGCGCGCAGATCGGCGTCTCCTACCTCTGATGGCCGCTGGCGCTCGGTGCTGAGTGTTAAGCCGGGCCCCCTGTACAACGCCAGGCGTTGACAGGGGGCCCTTCCTTTTATGTCAGCTGAAGAAGGGGCGGACCAGGAAGTACATCAGGGCACCGATCGAGCCGGCGGCCGGGAAGGTCAGGATCCAGGCACCGACGATGTTGCCGGCCACGCCCCAGCGCACGGCGGAGAGCCGCTTGGTGGCGCCGACCCCCATGATCGCCGAGGTGATCGTGTGGGTGGTCGAGATCGGGGCGCCGAGCACCAGCGCGTTGAAGTAGAGCACGCCGCTGGCCACGGTCTCGGCCGCGAAGCCCTCCGGCGGGCGCAGGTCGATGATCTTCCGGCCGAGGGTCCGGATGATCCGCCAGCCACCGGCGTACGTGCCGGCCGCCAGCACGGCTGCCGAGGTCCAGAACGCCCACTCCGGGATGTGGGTCGGGTCTTCCTGGAAGGTGCCGACGTAGAGGGCGAGCACCACGATGCCGATGGTCTTGGCCGCGTCCTGCATGCCGTGGCCGACCGACATGGCCGCCGCGGAGGCGGTCTGGGCCCAGCGGAAGCCCCGGTTCAGCTTGCCCGGGTGCCCCTTGCGGAAGATCCACTGCACGGCGACCATCACGATGTAGCCGAGGACGAAGCCGACCAGCGGCGAGAGGATCATCGGGATGACCACGCTCTTGCCGATCCCGCCCCAGAGCACCGTCCCCGACGCGGCGACCGTCGAGCCGACCAGGCCACCGAACAACGCGTGGGACGAGGACGACGGCAGCCCGAAGTACCAGGTGATCAGGTTCCAGGCGATCGCGCCGATCACGCCGGCGAAGACGATGCCGAGGCTGGACACGCCGGTCGGCAACTCGACCAGGCCGCTGCCGACCGTCTTGGCGACCTTGGCGCCGAAGTGGGCGCCGATGAAGTTGCCGACCGCCGCCATGGCCAGGGCGACCCGGGGTGTGAGCGCCCGGGTGGAGATGCTGGTCGCGATCGCGTTGGCGGCATCGTGGAAGCCGTTGGTGTAGTCGAACACCAGGGCCACCCCGATCACCGCCAACACTGCGATGAGCTCGGGACTCACAGGATCAGGACTCCTTGACCGCGATGGTCTCGACGGTGTTGGCCACGTGCTCGAAGGCGTCGCAGGCGGCCTCCAGCTCGTCCGCGACCTCCTTCATCTTGAGCACGGTCAACGCGTCGTACTCACCGGAGAAGAGGCGGACCAGCAGCATCCGGTACGCCTGGTCACCGTCGTTCTCCAGCCGGTTGATCTCGATCCAGTAGTCCTCGAGGTCCTTCATCGACTTCAGCCGGGGCATCGCCTCGGCGGTCAGCTTGGCCTGCTGGTCCAGGACGTGCACCAGCTCGTGCATCTCGCGGGGCAGCGACGGCAACTTGGTCAGCCCGTAGAGGTAGAGCAGGTTGCCCACCGCCTCCAGGTGGTCCATCACGTCGTCCAGCAGCGAACCGAGGCGGTAGATGTCCTCGCGGTCGAAGGGAGTGACGAAGGTCGAGTTGATCTTCTTGAACAGGTCGTGGGTGATCTGGTCGCTGTCGTGCTCGACCTCGGTGAGCCGCTCGCTGACCGACTGCACCTCGACATCGGGCAGGGCGAGCTCGTTGAGCAGCTCGGTACCCCGGACCAGGTTCTGCGCGGCCCTGGTGAAGAGCTCGTAGAAGGCGCCCTCGTTGGGGCGGAAGGAAAACCTCACAGCAAGGACCTCGTCGTGTCGGTGGAAGGGGTGGCAGCCGCCGCTCCGGCGCCCTGCTGAGGGAATGCTAGGGAACCGTCCGACCGACGATTCGGCGGCCCACCCCTGGCCAGGTGTCATTCACCGCTCGTTCAACTTCCGTTCACCTTCGCCGCCTGCCCAGTTGCCACTAGCCGCTCCCTTTCCCGCCTGATGTCGAAGTCGGCTGGCGGATACCCGAGCGCGAGAGTGTCGAACGTCTCACGCAGCAGGTGCGCCACCGCCCAGTCCCGGTACCACTTGCGGTCCGCCGGCACCACGTACCACGGCGCGGCGTCCGTGCCACATCCGCCGAGCAGCTCGGCGTACGCGGTCTGGTAGTCGTCCCAGCGGGCCCGGGCGTCGACGTCGGAAGGGTGGTACTTCCAGTGTCGGGTCGGGTCGTCGAGGCGGGCCAGCAGTCGCCGCGCCTGCTCGGCGTTGGAGATGTGCAGGAAGATCTTGACCACGGCCACCCCGGCGGCGGTCAACTCCCGCTCGAAGTCCTCGATCTCGGCGTACCTCGGCCGCCAGACCTGCTCCGGCGCCCGCGCCTGCACCCGGGGCACCAGGATGTCCTCGTAGTGCGAGCGGTTGAAGACGCCCAGGTAGCCGGGCGGCGGCAGGGCCCGCCGGATCCGCCACAGGAAGTGGTGGCGCAGTTCCTCGGCGGTCGGCGGGCCGAACGCCCGAATGCGCACACCGAGCGGGTTCAGCGCGCCCACCACCCGCTTGATCGTGCCGTCCTTGCCGCCGCAGTCCATCGCCTGGAGCACCAGCAGCACGCGCCGCCCGGCGTCCGGGTCGGCCTTCGCGCCGGCGAACAGCATCTCCTGCTGGCGGGCCAGCCCGGCACCCACCAGACCGACCTGCCGGCGGGCCCAGCCCTTGCGGTCCGGCCCGGTCACCAGCCGGTCGGGCAGCCCGGGGGTCGAGCGGGGCCCGATCGCCCCGAGGTCCACCGGTCCGCCGGGCGCCGCCCGGAGCAGGTCGCGCACCGTGCCGCCGGCCGGCGGCGCCACGTCGAATCCACCGTCGTCCACCATCGGTGCATCATCACCCGCCGACCGGCCGCCCGCAGGCCGGCGCCGAGCGGCGCGGCGACATCAGGACGGGGCCGTGCGGTCTCAGACCACCAGGGCCAGCCACTTGCGGTACGAGGTGGCGAACGGCTCGGTGCCGTCGCCCAGCGCGCCGAGCAGCCACCGGGCCGCCGCCTCGGCCTCCACCACCAGGTCGTCCGGATAGCCGAAGCGGGCCCGATGCTCGGCGAACTCGTCCTCGTCGCGCAGTTCGACCAGGCCGGTCTCCCGGCGGCGGACCACGTCCAGGTCGAGGTCGATCAGGTGGACGGTGTCCTCGCCCTCCCAGCGGGCCGGGCTGGCGATGTCGCAGTAGACCTCGCTGGTCCGCGGCGGCGGGTTGAACATGCCGGTCCACCAGGCGTGGTGCGGCACCAGAAGCACGAACGGGATCTGCTCGACCGAGGGCCGACCGTGGTAGACCGAGCTGGTGCCCGCCGGCACGCCGAGCCACACCCCGAGGTCGTCCTCGGCCAGCCGACGGGCCGGGTAGTCGCGGTGGGCGCTGCCGTCGAACTTGCGGTAGATCACGCGGACCACATCGCTCGGCATGTTTCGCACCCTAGCCGATTCCGCCCACGCGTCGCCGTCGGGAAATTACCGGACGGCGGGGACGTATTCCGTTCCGTGACGCCGCAACACGGCCGATCGGTACGGCTCGCGTCGGGCCCGGCGGGTACCGTGCCACGGTGACCCCGCCCCGCACCGCCACCGGCCCGACCCGTGACAAGGCCCGCCGTCGGGGTGACCGGCCGGACGGTGCCGAGCTGTTGGCCGCGGCGGTCGGCGCGGTGCCCGGCGGCGCGGCGCGCCCCGGCCAGCAGCAGATGGCCACGGCGATCGAGGAGTGCGTGGCCGCCGGCGATCACCTGCTGGTGCAGGCCGGCACCGGCACCGGCAAGTCCCTGGCGTACCTCGCGCCGGCGCTGACCGTCGACGGGCCGGTGGTGGTGTCCACCGCCACCCTGGCGTTGCAGGCGCAACTGGTCGAGCACGACCTGCCCCGGCTGGCCGACGCCGTCGAGCCGATGCTCGGCCGACGCCCGACGTTCGCGGTGCTCAAGGGCCGGCATCACTACCTGTGCCTGGCCCGGCTGGAGAACTCGTCGGAGGACGAGCCGGAGGACACTCTCTTCGACGCTCCGGCCGAGCGGCCCGGCGGCGGCACCCGCTGGCTCGGCGAGGCGGGCCGGCTCGGCAAGCAGATCCAGCGCCTGCGGGACTGGGCTCTGGAGACCGCCACCGGCGACCGGGACGAGCTGGATCCGGGCGTCGACGACCAGGCGTGGCGGCTGGTTTCCATGCCGGCCCGGGAGTGCGTGGGCGCGGCCCGCTGCCCGTACGGCCCGGAGTGCTTCGCGGAGGCGTCCCGGGCCCGGGCGCGGGAGGCCGACCTCGTCGTCACCAACCACAGCCTGCTCGCGGTCGACATGCTCGCCGGGCGGCACATCGTCCCGCCGCACCGGCTGCTCGTCGTCGACGAGGCTCACGAGCTGGCCGACCGGGTCTCGTCGGCGGCGCAGGCCGAGCTGACCCCGGAGCTGATCGACCGGTCCACCCGGCGCGCCCGCCCGCTGCTCCGGCCGGAGACGGCCGAGGCGCTGACCGCGGCCGGCGACGCCCTCGCGGTCGGGCTGGCCGAGGCACCGGTCGGGCGGATCACCAGCGGCCTGCCGGACCCGCTGCGCGAAGCCTGCACGCTGCTGGACGCCGCGACCCGCGCGGCCCTGGACAGCATCGGTGACATCAAGGCCGACGACCCCGACCCGGTACGCAAGCAGCAGGCCAAGGCCGTCCTCGACGAGCTCTCCACCACGGCCCAGCGGCTGCTGGAGGAGGTGGAGCACGACGTGGCCTGGGTGGAACGCAACGACGCCACCGGCCGGCGGGCGCTGGTGGTGGCGCCGCTCTCGGTCGCCGGCACCCTGGCCACCCACCTCTACGACGAGCGGACCGTGGTGGCCACCTCGGCCACGCTGGCCCTGGGTGGCCGCTTCGACACGGTGGCCCGGGCACTTGGCCTCGACGCGCCCCCACCGGCCCCGCCGTCGCCGGCCGCCGCCGCGCTCGCCGACGCGACCCGCCGGCCGGGCACCGGTGGCAGTGGTCCCGACGGGGGCGGGGTCATTG
>NZ_POTY01000059.1 GCF_003236315.1 Micromonospora craterilacus | reverse complement strand
AGAGGTGTATAAGAGACAGGTTCGGCTCCGTAGGCCGTCGCGTACGCGCGGGTGGGCCGTCGGTCGTCATCTCGTTCTCCCCGTGGTTCGCGAGCATGGGCGTCCACCGACGCCGATTGGCTCATCGTGGCAGGGCGCCACCGCGCCCGTACATCCGTTTTCGCGCCCGGCGTCCGGTGCCCGGCCGCGCGGTCGCCGGGACAGGTCTGGCAGGCTTGCACGTCGTGAGCACAGACGGCCTGATCGTGGTGGACAAGTCCGGCGGCATGACGTCGCACGACGTCGTGGCGCGGATTCGCCGGCTCGCCCGGACCCGCCGGGTCGGCCACGGCGGCACGCTCGACCCGATGGCCACCGGGGTGCTGGTGATCGGCGTGGGTCGGGCCACCCGGCTGCTGACGTACGTGATCGGCGCCGACAAGAGCTACACCGCCACGATCCGGCTCGGCCAGGCCACCGTCACCGACGACGCGGAGGGCGACGTCATCGCCGCCACGCCCGCCGGCACGCTCACCGACGAGGCGATCCGGGCCGCGCTGACCGCGCTGACCGGCGAGATCGACCAGGTGCCCAGCGCGGTGAGCGCCATCAAGATCGACGGACAGCGGGCCTACAAGCGGGTGCGCGAAGGGGAGAGCGTCGAGCTGCCGGCCCGGCGGGTCACCGTGTCCCGGCTGGACGTGCTGGCGATCCGGCGCGACCAGCCCGACGTGGTGGACGTCGACGTCGACGTGGCCTGCTCCACCGGCACGTACATCCGGGCGATCGCCCGCGACGCGGGCCTGGCGCTGCGGGTCGGTGGGCACCTGACCGCGCTGCGGCGTACCGCCGTGGGCGGCTTCACCCTGGCCGAGGCGGCCACCCTCGACGAGTTGGAGCGGCGCGCGCCCGAGGTGGTCGACCTGCCGCTCGCGGCCGCGGCCGGCCGGTTCTTCGCGCGCCGCGACGCCACCGCGGACGAGGCGAAGGTGCTGTCCCACGGCGGGCCGCTCGACCCGGTCGGCCTCGCCGGGCCGTACGCGGTCTTCGATCCGGCCGGCGAACTGATCGCTATCGTCAGCGAGCGGGCCGGCCGGGCCCGCGCGGAGATCGTGCTGGCCCCGGCCTGACGCCGGACGGCCGACCGCCGGCAGGAGAGCGGGAACACAGCGGAGGAGCAGCATGCAGCGGTGGCGGGGATACGACGCGGCGCCCGGTGGCTGGGGACGGTCCGTCGTCACCATCGGTGTCTTCGACGGCATGCACAAGGGGCACCAGGCGACGATCGGGCACGCCGTGGCCCGCGCCCGCGAGCTGGGCGTGCAGTCGGTGGTGGTCACCTTCGACCCGCACCCGGCCGAGGTGGTCCGGCCCGGCTCCCATCCCGCGGTGCTCACCGAGCCGGCCCGCAAGGCGGAGTTGATCGAGGCGCTCGGGGTGGACGTGCTCTGCGTGGTGCCGTTCACCCCCGAGTTCTCCCGGCTGCCGGCCGAGGCGTTCGTGCACGACGTGCTGGTCGAGCACCTGCACGCCGCGCTGGTGGTGGTGGGGGACAACTTCCGGTTCGGCCACCGGGCGGCCGGGGACGTGGCGCTACTGGAGCGGCTCGGCCGCACCTTCGGCTTCGCCGTGGAGGGTGCCCCGCTGGTGGCCGAGGCCGGCACGGTCTTCTCCTCGACGTACATCCGCTCCTGCGTCGACGCCGGTGACGTACGCGCGGCGGCCGCCGCGCTGGGCCGCCCGCACCGGCTGGAGGGCGTGGTCGTCCGGGGCGACCAGCGCGGCCGTGAGCTGGGCTTCCCGACGGCGAACCTGCTCTGCCACCGGTACGCAGCGGTCCCCGCCGACGGCATCTACGCCGCCTGGATGGTCCGCCGGGGGCAGCGGAAGCCGCTCGCGGCGGCCGTGTCGATCGGCACCAACCCGACCTTCTCCGGCCGGGAGCGCCGGGTCGAGGCGTACGTCCTCGACTTCGACGGCGATCTGTACGGCGAGCGGCTCGCCCTGGACTTCGTGGCGCACCTGCGCGGGCAGGTCCGGTTCGACTCGATCGAGCCGCTGGTGGCCCAGATCACCGAGGACGTGGCGCAGACCCGCCGGGCGCTGGCCTGACGGGCCTTGTCCGAAGGATTCGGACGGGGTGGTGTACCGTGGGGGAGACGTCGGCTGACCGACGTGGGGCCTCGCATGCCTGCTCGACGCCGCGGGTGCGAGGACCGTCCGTCACCGGTGCCTGAGCCCGGCCCGACGGACCAGCATCGAATCAACCCACTGAAACAGGGAGAACATGGCGCTCGATCAGCAGGCCAAGGCCAAGATCCGCGAGGAGTACGCGACCGTCGAGGGCGACACCGGTTCGCCCGAGGTGCAGGTCGCGGTCCTCACCAAGCGGATCGCCGAGCTCACCGAGCACCTGAAGGTGCACAAGCACGACCACCACAGCCGCCGCGGGCTGCTGCTGCTGGTCGGCCGTCGCCGTCGGCTGCTCAACTACGTCCAGAAGAAGGACATCAACCGCTACCGGTCGCTCATCGAGCGACTCGGTCTGCGCCGGTGACGTGACGGGGGAGTGGCCCAGCGGGCCGCTCCCCCGTCGGCGTACCACCCGAGACACGGGCCGCGACCACCCAGACAGGGAGCCGTCGGCGTACCGGTCTCCGGTAGTGGCCTCCGGAAAACCCGGCATCGCGCCGGCGGTCCCGGGCGCTTCGATCGAAGACCGGCCGTCCGTACAGCTCCCGCGTCGTGGCCCCCGATGCGAAGGAGCACGTCAGCACCATGACCGAGACCAAACTCGGCACCGAATCCCGTACCGCCGTGATCGACAACGGGTCGTTCGGCACCCGTGAGATCACCTTCTCCACCGGTCGGCTGGCCCGGCAGGCCGCCGGCTCCGTCACCGCCCAGTTGGGCGAGACGGTCGTCCTCTCCGCCACCACCGCCGGCAAGCAGCCGAAGGAGCAGTTCGACTTCTTCCCGCTGACCGTCGACGTCGAGGAGCGGATGTACGCCGCGGGTCGCATCCCCGGCTCGTTCTTCCGCCGTGAGGGCCGGCCCAGTGAGGACGCGATCCTCACCTGTCGCCTGATCGACCGGCCGCTGCGCCCGTCGTTCGTCAAGGGTCTGCGCAACGAGGTCCAGGTCGTCGAGACCATCCTCGCGCTCGACCCGCAGCACCCGTACGACGTGGTGGCGATCAACGCCGCCTCGATGTCGACCAAGCTCTCCGGCCTGCCGTTCTCCGGCCCGATCGGGGCCACCCGGATGGCCCACGTCGACGGCCAGTGGGTCGCCTTCCCGACCTACGAGGAGCTGGCTCGGGCCACCTTCGACATGGTCGTGGCCGGCCGGGCCCTGCCCGACGGCGACGTCGCGATCATGATGGTCGAGGCCGAGGCCACCGACCACACCGTCGCCCTGGTTGCCGCCGGCGCCACCGCGCCGACCGAGGAGGTCGTGGCCAGCGGCCTGGAGGCCGCCAAGCCGGCCATCCGTGAGCTGTGCCGGGCGCAGAGCGAGCTGGCCGAGGTGGCCGCCAAGCCGGTCGCCGAGTTCCCGGTCTTCCTGGACTACCAGGACGACGTCTACGACGCGGTCGCCGAGCTGGCCCGCGCCGACGTCGCCGAGGCCCTGCAGATCGCCGGCAAGGCGGTCCGCGAGGAGGCCCTGGACGCGGTCAAGGCCCGCGTGCTGGAGGAGCTCGGCCCGCGCTTCGAGGGCCGGGAGAAGGAGCTGTCCGCCGCCTTCCGGTCGCTGACCAAGTCCGAGGTGCGCAGCCGGGTGCTCCGCGAGCAGGTCCGCATCGACGGCCGTGGCCCGCGCGACATCCGCCCGCTGACCGCCGAGGTCGGCGTGCTGCCCCGGGTGCACGGCTCGGCGCTGTTCGAGCGCGGCGAGACCCAGATCCTCGGCGTCACCACGCTCAACATGCTGCGCATGGAGCAGGCGCTGGACACCCTCTCCCCGGAGAAGTCCAAGCGCTACATGCACAACTACAACTTCCCGCCGTACTCGACCGGTGAGACCGGCCGGGTCGGCTCGCCGAAGCGCCGCGAGATCGGCCACGGTGCCCTCGCGGAGCGGGCGCTGATCCCGGTGCTGCCCTCGCGCGAGGAGTTCCCGTACGCCATCCGGCAGGTCTCCGAGGCGCTCGGCTCCAACGGCTCCACCTCGATGGGTTCGGTCTGCGCCTCGACGCTGGGCCTGCTCAGCGCCGGTGTGCCGCTGAAGGCGCCGGTGGCCGGCATCGCCATGGGCCTCATCTCCGACGAGGTCGACGGCAAGACCCAGTACGTGACGCTGACCGACATCCTCGGTGCCGAGGACGCGTTCGGCGACATGGACTTCAAGGTCGCCGGCACCCGTGACTTCGTCACCGCGCTGCAGCTCGACACCAAGCTCGACGGCATCCCGTCCGACGTGCTGGCCGCCGCGCTCCAGCAGGCCCACGAGGCCCGGCAGACCATCCTCGACGTGATGCAGCGGGCCATCGAGGCGCCGGCCGAGATGTCCGACTACGCG
This sequence comes from Micromonospora craterilacus, assembly GCF_003236315.1. Lineage (GTDB taxonomy): Bacteria > Actinomycetota > Actinomycetes > Mycobacteriales > Micromonosporaceae > Micromonospora > Micromonospora craterilacus. The sequence continues at coordinate 25,541 of NZ_POTY01000059.1, read as the reverse complement.
CCGCGGGTCACCACCGTGAAGATCCCGGTCGACAAGATCGGCATGGTGATCGGCCCGAAGGGCCAGACCATCAACGCCATCCAGGACGAGACCGGCGCCGAGATCTCCATCGAGGACGACGGCACGATCTACGTCGGCGCCACCAACGGCCCGTCGGCGCAGGCCGCGGTCGAGCGGATCAACGCGATCGCCAACCCGACCCTGCCCAAGGTCGGCGACCGCTTCCTGGGCACCGTGGTCAAGACCGCGCCGTTCGGCGCGTTCGTCTCGCTGCTGCCGGGCCGCGACGGCCTGCTGCACATCTCCAAGGTGGGCGACGGCAAGCGGGTCGAGAAGGTCGAGGACTTCCTCAACGTCGGCGACAAGGTCGAGGTCGAGATCGCGGACATCGACCAGCGCGGCAAGATCTACCTGGACAAGGTCCGTCCCGAGGGTGCCGAGGCGCCCGCCGAGGGTGAGGCCGGCGAAGAGCGTCCGGCCGGCCGCGACCGCGGTGACCGTGGCCCGCGCGACCGGGGCGACCGCGACCGTGGGGGCGACCGCGGCGGTCGCGGCCCCGACCGTGGCGAGGGCGGCGAGGACGGCGGCGACTCGCGTCCGCGGCGCCGCACCCGGCACAGCTGATCCCTGATCAGCCGTACTGATCCACCAACCCGGCCGGGCGACACGTGTCGCCCGGCCGGTTCGTAACCCCACCCCTCGTCGAACTGGAAGCAGGTTCTCGTGAGTCGGACCCGGCGTTCGTCCTTCCCGGCGGATCGACCGGGGGTGTCGCCGCCCGGTGCGGTCCGGCACGCCACCGGGACCGTCCGGTCCGCCGGCGGGTCGACCCGGGCGGTGACCAGGACGCTGAGCGACGACCCGTTGGGCGGTACGGTGCGCCGCACCGTGCTGCCCAACGGGCTGCGGGTACTCACCGAGGCCATCCCGACGATGCGCAGCGTGTCGTTCGGCATCTGGGTGGCGGTCGGCTCGCGGGACGAGACCGGGCCGCAGGCCGGCGCCGCCCACTTCCTGGAGCACCTGCTGTTCAAGGGCACCCACAAGCGGGGGGCGCTGGAGATCTCCTCGTCGATCGAGGCGGTCGGCGGGGAGACCAACGCCTTCACCACGAAGGAGTACACCTGCTACTACGCCCGGGTGCTGGACGAGGATCTGCCGCTGGCCATCGACGTGATGTGCGACCTGGTCGCCGACTCGGTGCTGGAGGCGGCCGACGTGGAGACCGAGCGGGGCGTGATCCTCGAAGAGATCGCCATGCACGACGACGAGCCGGGCGACGAGGTGCACGACCTGTTCGCCCGGGCCATATACGGTGACCACCCGCTCGGCCGGCTGATCTCCGGCACCGCGGACACGGTCACCCCGATGACCCGGCGCCAGATCCAGAGCTTCTACCGGCGTCGCTACGTCGCGCCGCAGATCGTGGTCGCCGCCGCCGGTAACCTCGAACACTCCGCCGTGGTCCGGCTGGTCCGTCAGGCGCTGCTGGGCACCCCGCTGGAGACCGACGCCGCGGCGCCTGCGCCGTACCGGCCGGCCACCCCGGCGGTACGCACCAAGGCCGCCACCACCCTCGTCGAGGCGAAGGAGACCGAGCAGGCGCACGTCGTGCTCGGCTGCCCGGGGCTCGACCGGCTCGACGAGCGCCGCTTCGCCTTCGGCGTGCTGAACAACGTGCTCGGCGGCGGCATGTCGAGCCGGCTGTTCCAGGAGATCCGTGAGCGCCGGGGCCTGGCCTACTCGGTCTACTCCTACGCCAGCCAGTACGCCGACAGCGGCCTGTTCGGTGTCTACGCCGGCTGCGCCCCGAGCCGGGTCGACGAGGTGCTGGAGCTGACCCGGGCCGAGCTGGCGCGGACCGCCGCGGACGGCATCACCGAGGCCGAACTGGCCCGGGGCAAGGGGATGAGCAAGGGCTCGTTCGTGCTCGGTCTGGAGGACACCGGCTCGCGGATGAGCCGGCTGGCCAAGGGCGAGCTGCTCTACGGCGACCTGATGCCGGTCAACGAGCTGCTCGACCGGGTCGACGCGGTCACCCTGGACGACGTCAACTCCCTCGCCGCCGACCTGCTGAGCCGGCCGATGTCGCTGGCCGTGGTGGGCCCGTTCGGCGAGTCCGACTTCACCGGCTGATCTCCGTACCGTTCGGGCCTGGCCGGCCGGTACGGGTGCGTGCGGCGTACCCCAGCGTGGCCGGCGTCCCGATTGGGATAGGTTGTGCCGCGTGACTGACGAGCAGGAGAAGGGCGCGGCCGAGCAGATCCGGGTCGGCGTGCTGGGCGCCCGTGGCCGGATGGGTGTCGAGGTGTGCAAGGCCGTCGACGCGGCCACCGACATGGAGTTGGTGGCAATGGTCGACCAGGGCGACTGGTTGTTCAACGCCTCGGACGCCGGGGCGGAGGTCATGGTCGACTTCACCACCCCGGACGTCGTCATGGACAACCTGCACTGGTGCATCGACCAGGGCATCAGCGCGGTGGTCGGCACCACCGGCTTCACCGAGCAGCGGCTGGAGCGGGTCCGTGGCTGGCTGGACCGCAAGCCGGGGGTGGGCGTGGTGATCGCCCCGAACTTCGGCATCGGCGCGGTGCTGATGATGCAGTTCGCCGCCCGCGCGGCCCGGCACTTCGAGTCGGTCGAGATCATCGAGCAGCACCACCCGCGCAAGCTCGACGCACCCAGCGGCACCGCCGCCCACACCGCCCGCCTGATCGCGGCGGCCCGCGCCGAGGCCGGGCTGGGCCCGGCGCCGGACGCCACCAAGGACGAGGTAGCCGGTGCCCGCGGCGCCGACATCGACGGGGTACGCGTGCACGCGGTCCGGGCCACCGGGCTGGTCGCCCATCAGGAGGTGTTGTTCGGCACCACCGGCGAGACGCTGACCATCCGGCACGACTCGTACGACCGGGTCTCGTTCATGCCCGGGGTGCTGCTCGCGGTCCGCGCGGTCCGCAACCGCCCCGGCCTGACCCTCGGCCTGGACGCCCTGCTCGACTGAGCCCGCCCGGCCCCGGCCGGCCCGGGCCGGCCGGGGCCGCGGTCAGCCGGCTTCGGTCGGCTCGGTGGGGACCGCGACGTGCAGCCGCAGCTGGGGCACCAGCATGTCGTCCACGTCCAGCGCGCGCCCGGCCCCGTCGGGCTCCCAACCGGCGGCGGTGAGGAACTTCCGGCACGCCTGGTCGCCGTCGAACACCCAGGCCACCGCTCGGGTGAAGGCGGACTCCCGCCACAGGTCGACGCTGGCGGCGAGCAGCCGGCTGCCGTGCCCGCGCCGGCCCCAGCGCGGCTCCACCAGCAGGTCCGTCACCGCGACCACGTCCGGGCCGAGGGCCTCGGCCGGCTCGTTGGGGGCCAGCGCCTCGGCATCGACCGGACCGGAGGCGGCGAACCCCACCAGATACGATTGCTCGGCCTGCTCGACCGCGACCAGCACCCGATGGGTGTCGCCGGGCGGCTGGCGTACCGCGGTTTCCCAGCGCCGGGCGAGCCACGCCTCGTCGAGGTTGTCCAGCACGTGTCTGGGCAGCAGCCGCCGGTAGGCGACCCGCCAGGTCGCGAGCTGAATGCGTGCGATCTCGCCGGCGTCCTCCGGACGCGCCGGGCGGACGTACCCGAGAGCCATGGGACGACAGCCTACGCAGGGCGAGGGAGGCGACGTTGGCGCAGGGTGCCAGGCGGACCGTCGGACAGGTCGGCGCCGTGATCGTGCTCGCCGTCGCGGTGGCCGCGTTCCTGTCCGTGGCGGCCGCCCGGCACGGCTTCTTCGACCTTCAGGTCTACCGGGGCGCGCTGGTCTGGTGGGCGCACGACGGCGGGGAACTCTACGACTACCTCCGGCCCGCCACCCAGTACGGCTTCACCTACCCACCGTTCGCCGCCCTGGTGATGCTGCCGATGGCGTACCTGTCCTGGCACGCGGCGGTCGTGGCCAGCGTGGCCGCCGGCGTGGTGACCAGCGCGGTGTTGATCTGGTGGCTGCTGGACTCGGTGTCGCGGCGGGCCGGCTGGACCCGCTGGTTCGCCTTCGCGGTGGCGTTCTGCCTCGCCGCCGCCTTCGAGCCGATGCGCGAGACCATCAACTTCGGCCAGGTCAATACGCTGCTGCTGTTCCTGGTCGCGGTGGACCTGCTCCGGCTACTGCCGGGCGGCAGCCGGTGGGCCGGGATCGGCATCGGCCTGGCTACCGCGATCAAGCTCACCCCGGGCATCTTCATCGTCTACCTGCTGGTGACCCGGCGCTGGCGGGCAGCGGTCACCGCGACCGGTGTCGCGACCGGGGCGACCGTGCTCGCCGCCGCGCTGTTCCCGGACGCCTCCCGGGAGTTCTGGACCACCGCGCTGTGGAACACCGGCCGGGTCGGTGAACTGGCCTTCATCTCCAACCAGTCGCTGCGGGGCGTGGTGGCCCGGCTCGACCCGCAGGACCCCAGCACGCTGGCCTGGCTGGTGCTGGTCGCGGCGACCGTGGCGCTGTGGGCGTGGCGGTCCCGCGCCGCCGCGTCCGCCGGCGACGAGGCCGCTGGCCTGGCGCTGACCGGCGCGGTGATGTGCCTGGTCAGCCCGGTCACCTGGGTGCACCACCTGGTCTGGCTGCTGCCGGGGTTGCTGCTGCTGGTGGACCACGGCATGGCCGCGCCGCCGCGCAGCCGCCGGCGCAGCGTCCTGCTGGTCGCCACGACCATCGGGTACGGCTTCCTGACCAGCCGGATCGTCTGGGCGTGGGAGTGGGACTTCGGCGGTGTCGACGGCTTCCTGTTCAGCAACACCTACGTCTGGATCAGCCTGGCGCTGCTGGCCTTCCTGCCGGTGCGCCCGCCTGCCCCGCCGGTGGGGTCGGCGGGTTCACCCGTCGAGCCGGCCGGTGTAGCGCAGCTCGACCAGCCCGAGCGGCGGACGCCCGCCGGACATCGGTAGCGGGTAGGTCGACCGTTCACCGTCCGGTGCCAGCCCGGCCCGCTGGTAGAACCGGCGCGCCCGCTGGTTGTCCGCGAGCACCCAGAGCCGGTACTCCGTCCAGCCTCGCTCGATCAGGCCGGCGCGAGCCGCCGCCAGCAGGGCCGTGGCGGTGCCGTCGCCCCAGTGGTCGGGCGTCACGTACATCGCCAGCACCTCGCCGTACGCCGGGTCGAGGTCGCCGCGGTCCTGGTTGTTGCGGTACGGGCCGAAGGTGGTGAACCCGGCGAGCTGGCCGTCGATCTCGGCGAGCAACGTGGTGAACGGGTGGTCCGGGTCGGCGGTGCCGAGGTTGCGGCGGCGCTGCGCCCAGGCGACCGGGTTGAGCCGGTCCAGCACCTCGTCCGGCATGATCCCGGCGTACCCGGCCTGCCAGCCGCGTACGTGCACCTGGGCGATCGCCTCGGCGTCGGCGGGCTCCTCACGGCGGATGGTGGGCATGCCTGTAGTTCTAGGCGGCCACCGGCGGCAGGTCCAGCGTCCGCACCGATTGTCGTACGGCTGGCGTAGCCTGCCCTGCGATGGTCGCACCGGAATCGCTCTCGCTCGCCCAGGCCCGGCGGATCGCGCTGGCCGCCCAGGGCTTCGCCGACCCGGCGCCCACCGGCGCGCCCACCCGCCGCCACCTGCGGCGGGTGCTCGACCGGGTCGGGCTGATCCAGATGGATTCGGTCAACGTGCTGCAACGGGCGCACTACCTGCCGCTCTACAGCCGGATCGGGCCCTACCCGACCACGTTGCTCGACTCCGCCGCCTACCGCCGCCCCCGTGAGCTGTTCGAATACTGGGGCCACGAGGCGTCGCTGGTGCCGGTCGGCCTGCATTCGGCGCTGCGCTGGCGGATGGCGCGGGCGCACGCCGACTCCTGGGGCGGGATGCGCCGCATCGCGCAGGAGCAGCCCGCGCTGGTCGCCTGGGTACGCGACGAGGTGGCCGCCAAGGGTCCGCTCACCGTCGCCGAGATCGAGCACGACGCGCCCCGGCAGACCGGCAACTGGGGCTGGAACTGGTCGGCGGTGAAGCAGGCCCTGGAATACCTGTTCTGGGCCGGCGAGGTGTGCGCGGCAGAGCGCACCACCTCGTTCGCCCGCCGCTACGACCTGCCCGAGCGGGTGCTGCCGTCCGAGGTGCTCGACGTGCCCACACCGACCGACGCCGAGGCGTACCGCGCGCTGGTGAGCATCGCCGCGCGGTCGCTCGGGGTGGCCGCGGAGGTCGAGCTGCGCGACTACTTCCGGCTGCCGGTGGCCGGGGCCCGGCAGGCCATCGCCGAGCTGGTCGAGGCGGGGGAGCTGCGGCCGGTCGCGGTGCAGGGCTGGCGGCAGCCCGCCTGGTTGCACGCGCAGGCCCGGCTGCCCCGCTGGGTACGCGGCAACACGCTGGTCAGCCCGTTCGACCCGCTGGTCTGGGAACGCGGCCGCACCGAGCGACTCTTCGACTTCAGCTACCGGATCGAGATCTACGTCCCGGCGCCGCAGCGGGTATATGGCTACTACGTGCTGCCGTTCCGCCAGGGTGAGCGGTTCACCGCCCGGGTCGACCTGAAGGCCGACCGCAAGGCCGGGGTGCTGTTGGTGCCGGCCGCCTGGGTCGAGCCGGGCGCCGACCCGGGGGAGACTGCGGTGGCGCTCGCCGCCGAGCTGTACCGGCTGGCCGGCTGGCTCGGCCTGGACGCCGTGGCGCCACCGGCCGCCGGTGACCTCGCGGCTCCGCTGGCCGCCGCCCTGGTGGGCGTGGCCGGTGTACGGTGAGCGTCGTGACGAGCGTTGACCGATCGGCCGCCCAGCCGCACCCGCCCGCTGGAGAGCCGGTTACGCCCACCGGCCCGGCGACGGTCACGCCGGACGCCTCGGCGCCACCCACCGGGCCGCAGCCCGACGGGGCGCAGCCGGTCGCCACGCAGCCCGACGGGGCGCTGCCGGGCGGCTGGCCGGCGGGTTACCCGGGTGCCTACCCGGTGGCCGAGCCCGACCGGCTCACCCGGCTCGTGGTCCGGCTCTCCGACCGCACGCCGCGCTGGGTGGTGCCGCTGGCCGCGCTTGGCTGCGTCGCCGCCGGCATCGGTTACACGTTGCTCAGCGATCCGACCCGCTCGGCGCCGGACGCCCTGCCGACCTGCCTGCTCAAGCTGACCACCGGGCTGGACTGCCCAGGCTGCGGCGGCACCCGGGCCCTCTGGTACGTGCTGCACGCCGACCTGCCTGCCGCGGCCCGGCACCACTTCCTGTTCGTCTTCGCGCTGCCCTTCCTGGCGTACTTCTTCGTCGCCTGGGCCGGCAAGCAGGCGTTCGGCTGGCGACTGCCCGAGCTGCGGGTCAGCCCGAAGGTGATCGGCGGGTTCCTGGCCGCCTGGCTGGCCTTCTCGGTGGTCCGCAACCTGCCCTGGGCCCCGTTCACCAGCCTGTACGTCTAGCCCTTCCGCGCGTCCGCACCTGAACCGGCCCCGGCCGGGCTTAGAGCGACCGGTCGCTCTTAGCGCTGACTCCCGGTCAGCGGCCGGGGCCGTGACGGAGGTTGCAGATGGGGCGAGCCGGAGTTGGGTCGGCAGGGGCGTGCGACTACAGTCGCGGCATGCCGGAGATGGTGCAGCCCCAGGTCAAGTTGATCGCGTGGACCCACTTCGAGCCGCCGGAGGACGTGCCCTGGTCGACCGACGCGGACGGGGGCCAGGCGCTCGCCGAGTTCGCCGGCCGGGCCTGCTACCAGAGCTGGAAGAAGCCGAACCCGGCCACCGCGACCAACGCCGGTTACCTGGCGCACATCCTGGAGGTCGGTCACCTCTCCGTGCTGGAGCACGGGTCGGTGAGTTTCTACTTCACCGGGGTGTCCCGGTCGTTCACCCACGAGCTGATCCGGCACCGGCACTTCTCGTACTCGCAGCTGTCCCAGCGGTACGTGCCGGAGCGGGACGCGGCGATGGTCGAGCCGACGGTGATCGCCGAGGACCCGGAGCTGCACAAGCGGTTCGTCGAGGCGGCCGAGGCGAGCGTACGGGCGTACAACGAACTGCTGGAGGGCCTCGAACGGCACTTCGCCGACGAACCCAACCCGACGCTGCGGCGCAAGCAGGCCCGCCAGGCGGCCCGTGCGGTGCTGCCGAACGCCACCGAGACCCGCATCGTGGTGACCGGCAACTACCGCGCCTGGCGACACTTCATCGGGATGCGTGCCACCGAGCACGCCGACGTGGAGATCCGCGAGTTGGCGGTGGAGTGCCTGCGGCAGTTGCAGCGGGTCGCGCCGAACGTTTTCGCCGACTTTGTCATCTCGGCCCTGCCCGACGGCACCGAGGTGGCGGCGAGCACGCACTCCGAGGGGTCCTGAGCCCTTCCCCGGCGGCCGCCCGCCGGCCGTCCGCTAGGTTGTCACCATGACGCACGACCACCTTGACACCCCGGCCCGGGCGGCGTCCCGTCCCTTTGGTCGGGTGCTCACGGCCATGGTGACCCCGTTCACCGCCGACGGCGCGCTCGACCTCGACGGTGCCGCGCGCCTGGCGAACCACCTGGTGGCGGAGCAGGGCGCCGACGCGCTGGTGGTCAACGGCACCACCGGCGAGTCGCCGACCACCACGGACGCGGAGAAGGAACGCCTGATCCGGGCCGTGGTGGAGGCCGTCGGCGACCGGGCCCGGGTGGTGGCCGGGGTCGGCACCAACGACACCCGACACACCATCGAGCTGGCCGCTGCGGCGGAGAAGGCCGGTGCGAACGGGCTCCTGGTGGTCACCCCGTACTACAACAAGCCGCCGCAGGCCGGGCTGCTACGGCACTTCACCGCCGTGGCCGACGCGACCGGGCTGGCAGTGATGCTCTACGACATCCCGCATCGCGCGGGCGTGCCGATCGAGACCGAGACGCTGGTCCGGCTCGCCGAGCACGGCCGCATCGTCGCGGTGAAGGACGCCAAGGGCGACCTGACCGCCACCAGTTGGGTGACCAGCCGCACCGAGCTGGCGTTCTACAGCGGTGAGGACGCCCTCACCCTGCCCGCGCTGGCCGTCGGCTCGGTCGGCGTGGTCGGTACCTCGACCCACTTCACCGGTGCCGAGACCAAGCGCATGATCGAGGCGCACGACGCGGGCGACATGGCGACCGCGTTGGCGTTGCACCGCCGGCTGCTGCCGCTGTACACCGGGATCTTCCGTACCCAGGGCACGATCCTGGTCAAGGCGGGCCTGGCGGTGCAGGGCCTGCCTGCGGGACCGGTCCGGCCGCCGCTGGTGGACGCCACCGACGGCCAGGTCGCCCAGCTGCGCGCCGACTGCGCGGCAGCGGGTCTACCGCTTTCCGAATGATCGAACGACACGATGGACGCCGCGTGACGGCGTCGCAGAATGAGGTGAACGCGTGACCGAGGCGCACAACGAGGAGGCCCAACTGCCCCCGCCGCTGCCGGAGGGCGGACTGCGGATCATACCGCTCGGCGGGCTCGGCGCCATTGGTCGGAACATGACCGTCTTCGAGTACGACGGGAAGCTGCTGGTCGTCGACTGCGGCGTGCTCTTCCCCGACGTGGAGCAACCGGGCGTCGACCTGATCCTGCCCGACTTCGGTCCCATCCTCGACCGGCTCGACGATATCCAGGCGATCGTGCTGACCCATGGCCACGAGGACCACATCGGTGCCGTGCCCTACCTGCTCGCCCACAAGACCGACATCCCGCTGGTCGGCTCGCAGTTCACCCTCGCGCTGGTCGAGGCGAAGCTGGCCGAGCGGCGCATCCAGCCGTACACGCTGACCGTGCGGGAGGGTGGCCGGGAACGACTCGGCCCGTTCGAGTGCGAGTTCTTCGCCGTCAACCACTCGATCCCGGACGCGCTCGCGGTGGCCATCCGCACCCCGGCCGGCCTGGTGCTGCACACCGGCGACTTCAAGATGGACCAGCTCCCGCTGGACGGTCGGATCACCGACCTGGCCGGCTTCGCCCGGCTCGGCGCGGAGGGCGTGGACCTGCTGCTGTCGGACTCCACCAACGCCGAGATCCCCGGCTTCGTCACCCCCGAGCGGGAGATCGGCCCGGTCCTCGACTCGATCTTCGCTAAGGCGCGCGGCCGGATCATCGTCGCCTCGTTCGCCTCCCACGTGCATCGGGTGCAGCAGGTCTTCGACTCGGCGCTCGAACACGGCCGCAAGGTGGCCCTGATCGGCCGGTCCATGGTCCGGAACATGGGCATCGCCCGCGACCTGGGGCTGCTGAACATCCCGCCGGGCCTGGTCGTCGGGCTGGACGAGGCGACCTCGATGCCGCCCGAGCAGATCGTGCTGATGTCCACCGGTTCGCAGGGCGAGCCGATGAGCGCGCTGGGCCGGATGGCCAGCGGTGACCACCGGCACATCACCATCGCCCCGGGCGACACCGTGGTGCTGGCCTCCTCGCTGGTGCCAGGCAACGAGACCTCGGTCTACCGGGTGATCAACCGGCTGGCCCGGGCCGGCGCGGTGGTGGTGCACAAGGACGTGGCCAAGGTGCACGTCTCCGGCCACGCCCCCGCCGGGGAGCTGCTCTACCTGCTCAACGTCGTCCGGCCCAGCAACCTGATGCCGGTGCACGGGGAGTGGCGGCATCTGCGCGCGCACGCCCGACTGGGCATCGAGTCCGGTGTGGCGGCCGACCGGGTGGTGCTCTGCGAGGACGGCGACGTGGTCGACCTGGTGGAGGGCCGGGCCAGTCTGGTCGGGCACGTCAAGAGCCGGTACGTCTACGTCGACGGCCTGGCCGTCGGTGACGTCAGCGAGTCGCTGCTCACCGAGCGTCGCATTCTGGGCGACGGTGGGTTCATCGCCACCACCGTCGTGGTGGATTCGGTCACCGGCAAGGTGGTCGCCGGCCCGACGTTGTCCGCCAAGGGCTTCTCCGAGGACCCGGCGGCGTTCAACGCGGTGATCCCGCTGGTCACCGAGGCGCTCAACCGGGCCGCGGCGGACGGGATCACCGACCCGCACCAGCTCCAGCAGATCGTCCGGCGCACCGTGGGCCGCTGGGTCAACGACGCGTACCGCCGTCGCCCGATGATCGTGCCCACCGTCGTGGAGGTCTGAACCGTTCGGGCCTTTTGCCCGTACTCCGTCCCGGCAGGCGTACCCACGCCGGCCGGGAGGAGCGTGGCGGATGGACCGCAGACGATTGACAGCCATCGGTGTCGTGGTGGCGGCGGTGGGCGCGGCGGCGGCGGTGGCCCTGCCGTCGTTCGCCGATGACGGTGGCGCGCCGCGCAGCGCGCCGACCAGCCCGGCGGTGGACGGAGCCGACCCGGAGGTGGTCGAGGCGATGCGCCGCGACCTGCGGCTGGACCAGTCGCAGGTGGCGGCCCGGCTGAAGACCGAACGCTGGGCGACCGGCGTGGTCGACCAACTCCGGGCGCAACTCGGCGCGGACTACGGCGGCAGTTGGCTCAGCGCCGACGGCAGCCAGCTCAACGTGGCGGTCGCCAACCCGGCCGAGGCGCAGCGGGTACGGGACGCCGGGGCGGTGCCGAAGGTGGTCGAGCGCGGGGTCGGGCAGCTCGACACGCTCAAGAGCCGGATGGACCGGACCGCCGCGCGGGCCGAGCAGGTCTCCGGCTGGTACGTCGACGTCGCCTCGAACACCGTCGTGGTGCTCGCCGAGCCGGGCGCGGAGGCGGCCGGGTGGCGCTTCGTCGCCCGCGCCGGGGTGCCCCGGCAGGCGGTCCGGATGGCCACCGAGGAGCAGCCACGGCTGCTGGCCGACGTGCGCGGCGGCGACCCGTTCTTCATCGGCAACGGCCGCTGCTCGGTCGGCTTCGCGGTGGTCGGCGGCTTCGTCACCGCCGGGCACTGCGGGCGGGTCGGTGACCGCACCCGGGGCGCCGACGGGGCCGCGCAGGGTGTCTTCCGGTCCTCGTCCTTCCCCGGCGACGACTGGGCCTTCGTGCAGGTGAACAGCAACACCAGGGTGCTGCCCGAGGTGACCGACTTCCGGGGCGGCATCGCCCGGGTCGCCGGCTCGCAGGAGGTGCCGGCCGGTTCGTCGATCTGCCGCTCCGGCTCCACCACCGGGGTACGCTGCGGCACCGTGCAGGCCCGCAACGCGACCGTGCGCTACCCGGAGGGGCTGGTCGGCGGGCTGGTCCGGACCAACGTCTGCGCCGAACCCGGCGACTCCGGCGGCTCGTGGATCTCGGGCAACCAGGCCCAGGGCGTCACCTCCGGCGGTTCGGGCGACTGCGTCCGCGGCGGCACGACCTTCTACCAGCCGGTCAACGAGATCCTGCAACGCAACAACCTGACCCTGATCACCACGCAGAACTTTCGCGCCCTGAGCAACCGGCGCTGAGCCGCCGGGCCCGGCCGAGCGATCGCCGCCCGGCCGGGCCGGGGTGGTTCAGGGCAGGGCGGCGACCGCCGCCGCGTACGCGACGCCGGTGCGTACCGCCGCGTCCACCAGCACCGTGACCTGGGCCGGGGCCACCCCGTGCGCCAGGTCGGTGGTCACCTCGCCGGCCAGCACCAGCTCACCGTCGCCCGGATCGTGCACGTACGCCTTGGGCAGCAGCCGGTCGCGGTTCCACCCGTTGCAGAACGCGTACGCCTCGGTGCGGCGGCCCGCCGGCAGCCGGCGACCGGCGACCACCCGGGCGTGCAGGATCTCACCGCGTTCCCCGGCCCGCCGGAACTGGATCACCGCGTCGCCCCAGCGCCCCAGCACCGTGCCCGTGGCGTCCAGCGCGTACCCGTCGCCCCGCCGGTCCAGGGCGGCTGTGATCATCGCCACGGTCAACGCGCCCAGCTCGTCCGGCTCGCCGGTCTGCTCGTCGCCCGACCCGGTCTGCTCGTCGCCCGGCTCCGGGGTGGTCTCGGCCGTCTCGGCCGGCAGCGGCACCGGCGGGACCAGCGGGCGTTCGGTTAGCCAGGCCGCCATCCGGCCGGAGTGGTGCCCGGTGCCGTTGCGGGCGTCGAAGCTGCCGGCCAGTTCGGTGGCGATGGTGACCAGCTCGGCACCGAGCGCGCCCACCGTGACCTCGGCCGCCGGCCGCTGCCGGTACGCCGGCCGGCGTACCGCCCGGTCGTGCCACCGGTCCGCCGCCAGCGTGCAGACCAGCGCGCCCGCGGCGGCGAACTCCATGACGGACAGGTCCTCGTGCGGCTGGTCGAGCCGGGGCAGCTGCTCGACGAGGATCTCCAGCCCACGTTCGAGGTGCCCACCGAGCGCGCAGAAGCGCAGATGGGTGGCGAGGTGACCGAACCCGTCGGGCGCCACCCGGTGCCGGCGGTACGCCCGGACGTGCGCATCGGCGGCCCGGTCCGCCTCGCCCGCCCGCAACCAGGGCAGCAGCGCGCCGGTCAGGGCGGCCTCGGGCTGGGCGGTGCAGCGGACCGGACCGTCGAGCACGGGCTCGACAGCGGCCAGCGCCTCGGCCCAGTCGCCCCAGCCGGCGAGCAGCTCGGCCTGGCGTACGGGTAGGCAGCCGGGGCAGCCGGCGGCCGGGTCCGGGCTGGCGGCCTGCCACTGCCCCAACCAGCGCCGGGCGGCCGGTTCGTCGCCCACATGGTCGGCGATCCGGCAGCGCAGCTGGGTGACGAGCGCCGTGCCGTCCGCGCCGGCCGCCGCCGGGTCGGCGAGTCCGTCGAGCATGCTGCGGGCCTGGTCGAGGCCGATGCGCGGGGTGCCCAGCAGCGCCTCGACGGCGTACCGCTGGTAGCGGCGCAGCGTCTCGCCGTCGGGCCCGGCCGGGCGGCCGGCCCCGGCCCGCAGGTCACCTGCGGCGGCGTCGAGGCAGCGCCGGACGGGCTCGAACAGCCGCCACCGTTCGCCTCCGCGCAGGTGCGTCTCGACCAGTTCGGACCAGGCGTCCAGTGTGGTTCGTGGATCGCCGGTCGCCTCGGCGAGGGCGGCGACCCGTTCCAGTTCGGCGATCCGCGCCTCGCCGTCCGGCATGTCCCGCGCGTCGTCCAGCGCGTCGGCCGGCCGCCGGTCCCGCCCGCCGCCGTCGGCTGGTCCCGCTGCTCGGCCGCGATCGCGGCGCCGACCGCCGCCGGCTGCCGGCCCGGTCACGGGCGCGCCGTTCCGGCCAACCGGCCGACCTCGGCGGCCAGCCGGCAGCCGGTCGAGATGCCCTGGTCGAGCAGCCGGTCCAGCTGGTGCGGCGTGACCCCCCGTTCCAGGTCGGCGATGACCTCGCCGCAGACCCGGGCGTGGCCGGCGTCGTCGACGTGGACGAACGCCTTCGGCCAGAACCGGTCGCGGTTCCAGGTGTTGCAGAACTCGTGCAGCAGCGGCACGGAGTCGACCGGGAAGGCGTGCCCGGCCACCGTACGCACCTGGAGCAGTTCCCCGGCGTCGCCGGCGCGCAGGAACCAGATGTGGCCGTCTTCCCACCGGCCGACCAGGTCGCCCCCGGCGTCGGTGGTCACCGCGTGCCCCCGGTTGGCCAGCACCGCCGCGACGAGGTCCTGAGTCAACGGGCGCAACGTCGACGGATGCCCGGCCAGTGGGCCGTCCGGACCGTCCTCGAACTCCGGCGACGCCATCGGGCACCCCTCCGTCAGCGGATATCACGGCAGGCGGCGGGTACCGCGCTGCGACACGCGGACGCGACCAGGAAGACCGGCGTATCGCGGGGCCCGCCGTTACGGTGATGCTATGGCGGGCCGTACCTCTCAGGCGAGCCGGCGGCGCGGCGCGTCGCCGCGCGGTGGCACGAACAGTCGTGCCCGCCAACCGGCGAAGAAGACCCGTGCGCCGGCCCGGCGCCGCACCACGGCGAGGGGGCCCGGCCCCGCGGCGTACGTCGGCCGGGCCGTCCAGGCACTGTGGATGGGCCTGGCCCACGGCGTCGGCTGGGCGGTGCGTGCCGCCGGCCGGCAGGCCGCCTCGGCCCGCGACCTCGACCCGGAGCACCGCCGGGACGGCGCGGGGCTGCTGCTGATCGGCCTCGCCCTGCTCAGCGCGGGAGCGCTCTGGTTCTCGGCGGCCGGGCCGGTCGGTGCCCGGCTGGCCGACACGGTCCGGCTCTTCCTCGGCGCCATCTCCATCGTGGTGCCGGTGCTGCTCGGCATCGGCGCCTGGCGGCTGATGCGCCAGCCCGGCGACCCCGAGCACCGTGGGCGTGGCCTGATCGGCTGGGGTTCCATGCTGGTCGCCACCGCCTCGATGCTGCACATCGGCCAGCAGCCGGCCGGCCCGGGCGAGCGGGACTTCGCCGGCGGCCTGGTCGGCGCGGGCGTGGGCAGCCTGCTGGAGCGGGCGGTCACCGCCTGGGTCGCGGTGCCGCTGCTGATCCTGCTGCTCGTCTTCGGTCTGCTGGTGGTCACCGCCACGCCGATCAACAAGATCCCCGAACGGCTCGGCCTGCTCGCCGGGAGCGTGGTCGGCCAGAGCCCACCGGAGACCGACGAGGCGCCCGCCGCGCCGGCCCGCCGCCGTCCGGCGAAGCGGACGCCGCCGCCGGTCGACCCGGACGAGTTCGACGACCTGGACGGCGCGGACCTCCAGGAGACGATCCGCCTGCCGCGCAAGGCGCCGTCCCGGGTGCCGGCCAGCCGCAAGCCGGCCGAGCCGCCGGAGCACTCGCCCGCGCCGACCCGGGCCGAGCAGCTCGCGCTGACCGGGCTGGCCGGTGACTACACCCTGCCGCCGGCGAACATG
The DNA here is from genome assembly GCF_003236315.1 of Micromonospora craterilacus. Classification (GTDB taxonomy): domain Bacteria; phylum Actinomycetota; class Actinomycetes; order Mycobacteriales; family Micromonosporaceae; genus Micromonospora; species Micromonospora craterilacus. The sequence goes on along the minus strand of NZ_POTY01000059.1, from coordinate 9,977 downwards.
CTCGGCACCGGGGCCGCGCCGAAGAGCCGCAGCAAGGCCAACGACGAGGTGATCGCCGCGCTCACCGGCGTCTTCGACCAGTTCGACGTGGACGCGGCGGTGACCGGGTTCACCCGTGGCCCGACGGTGACCCGCTACGAGGTCGAGCTGGGGCACGGGGTGAAGGTCGAGCGGATCACCCAGCTCTCCCGCAACATCGCGTACGCGGTGAAGTCGCCGGACGTCCGCATCCTCAGCCCGATCCCGGGCAAGAGCGCGGTCGGCGTGGAGATCCCGAACACCGACCCGGAGAACGTGGCGCTCGGCGACGTGCTCCGCTCGCGCGTCGCCACCAGCGACCACCACCCGATGGTGGTGGCGCTCGGCAAGGACATCGAGGGCGGCTACGTGGTCGCCAACCTCGCCAAGATGCCGCACATCCTGATCGCCGGGGCCACGGGCGCGGGCAAGAGTTCGTGCCTCAATACCCTGCTGGTGTCCATCCTGACCCGGGCCACGCCGGACGAGGTGCGGCTGCTGCTGATCGACCCGAAGCGGGTCGAGATGACCGGCTACGAGGGCATCCCGCACCTGGTCACCCCGATCGTGACCAACGCCAAGAAGGCCGCCGACTCGCTGGAGTGGGTCGTCCGCGAGATGGACATGCGGTATGACGACCTCGCCGCCAACGGGGTCCGGCACATCGACGACTTCAACCGCAAGGTGCGCAACGGCGAGATCAAGGCCCCGCCGGGCAGCGAGCGGGAGATGCGGCCGTACCCGTACCTGCTCGTGATCGTCGACGAACTGGCCGACCTGATGATGGTCGCGCCGCGCGACGTCGAGGACTCGATCGTGCGGATCACCCAGCTCGCCCGGGCCGCCGGAATCCACCTGGTACTGGCCACCCAACGGCCCTCGGTCGACGTGGTGACCGGCCTGATCAAGGCCAACGTGCCGTCCCGGCTTGCCTTCGCCACCTCCTCGCTGGCCGACTCCCGGGTCATCCTGGACCAGCCCGGCGCGGAGAAGCTGCTCGGTCGCGGCGACGGCCTGTTCCTGCCGATGGGTGCCTCGAAGCCGGTGCGGATCCAGGGCGCCTGGGTCACCGAGCGCGAGATCACCGACGTGGTCAAGTTCTGCAAGGACCAGCGCGAGCCGGAGTTCCGCCCGGACGTGCTGGCTCCCGCGCAGGACAGCAAGAAGAAGATCGACGAGGACATCGGCGACGACCTGGACGTGCTGGTGCAGGCGGTCGAGCTGGTGGTCACCTCGCAGTTCGGCTCGACCTCGATGCTCCAGCGCAAGCTGCGGGTCGGTTTCGCCAAGGCGGGCCGGTTGATGGACCTGATGGAGACCCGGGGTGTGGTCGGCCCCTCCGAGGGCTCCAAGGCCCGCGACGTGCTGGTCAAGCCGGACGAGCTGGAGGACGTGCTGGCCGGCCTGCGGGGGGACGAGGAGTGACGGAGGCCGGGGCCGGCGGGCAGGAGCTGTTCCCGATCCTGACCAGTGCCGACTTGCCGGCGGCCGTGGCCTTCTACCGGGACCTGCTCGGCGGCACCCTGGATTACCAGTTCCCGGAGACCGGCGACCCCGAATTCGTGACCGTCCGGTTCCCCGCCGGCCAGGTCGGCCTCGGCCGGCAGGAGGAACCGGGGGTGCTGACCAACGACCGGGTCACCCTCTGGGTGTACGTGGCGGACTGTGACGGCGCGCTCGACCGGCTCCGGGCGGCCGGGACCGTGCCGGTGCTGGCGGAGCCGGCGGACCAGCCCTGGGGGGAACGGATGGCGGTCGTCCTCGACCCGGACGGTAACCGGGTCATCGTCGCCTCCAGGTAGCCGGCCCGCCGGCGGCGGGTCAGTGGTAGACCTTCAGGCCGATCACGCCGGCGACCACCAGCACCAGGCAGAGAATCCGGGGCAGGCTGGCCGACTCGCCCAGCGCGAGCATCCCCACCAGCGCGGTGCCGGTGACGCCGATGCCGACCCACACCGCGTACCCGGTGCCGACCGGGATCTCGCGCAGCGCGTACGCCAGGCCGGCCATGCTCAGCACCAGCGTGATCACGAAGATCACCGACGCGACGGGTCGGGTGAAGCCGGCGCTGCGGTCCAGGGCGATCGCCCACGCCGTCTCCAGCAGTCCGGAAAGCACCAGCACGATCCAGGCCATCAGGTCACCTCTTCGGGCCGCCCGGGCCCACCAGAGCGCCGGGACGAGTCGGGTTCAGGTACGGGGCGTCTTGGCCTGACCGGGTACGCCCACGACTCGTCCGGAACGGCCACGCGGGCCGTCGGGACCGACCGTAGCACCGGGCGGGACGGCCGGCCCGGGTGAGACGGATCACCCGGCATGGACTTCAACCTCGCTTCAAATTGCACGATGGAGCCATGACCGTGCTCATCTCCGATCCGGAGGTCGCCGCCGCGCTGGATGCACCGACCACGGTGGACGCGATGCGTCAGGCACTGCTGGCCGCGTACGACGGGCGGCTGGTCGCCCCACCCCGGGCCGCCGCGCCGCTGGGCGGCGGGCGGATGGTGCTCACCGCCGGGCATCTGGTCGGGCAGTGGTACGGCTACCGGGCGTACGACACCTTCGGGCACCCCGAGACCGAACAGGTGGTGGTGCTGCACGACGGGCGTACCGGCGCGGTGCGGGCGGTGGCCGTGGGGGAGGAGTTGGGCTCCCGGCGTACCGGTGGGCTGGGCGGGGTCGCGGTGGACGCGCTGGCCTGCCCGGACGCGACCACGCTGGGCGTGATCGGCTCCGGCCGCCAGGCGTGGACCCAGGTCTGGGCGGCCGCCGCCGTACGCCCGCTGCGCGAGGTGAGCGTGCACAGCCGCTCGGCGGCGCGTCGGGAGGCGTTCGCCGCCCGGGTCCGGGCCGAACTCGGCATCCCGGCCCGCCCGGTGGACACCGTACGGGCGGCCGTACGCGACCGGGACGTGGTGGTGCTCGCCACCACCAGCGCGACGCCGGTGCTGACCGCCGCCGACCTGTCCCCGGGCACCCACGTCAACGCGGTCGGCTTCAAGCAGCGCGACCGGGCCGAGTTCGATACCGACCTGCTGGACGTCGCCGCCGTACTGGCCAGCGACTCGCCGGCGCAGGCCCAGTCGTACGCCCCGCCGATGCTCGCCGCCGAACCGCCGTACGCGTCCCGACTGCGCGACCTGGGCGCGGTGCTGGCCGGCGCGGCACCCGGCCGCACCGGCGCGGACCAGATCTCGGTCTTCTGTTCGGTCGGCCTCGCCGGCACCGAGGTGTTCCTGCTCGACCGTCTGGTCCGGGTCCTCGCCCCGGCCCGCTGACGGCGCACCCTGCCGTTGCCGGGCCGGGTGCCGACGCCCGGTACCCTCGGATGGTGTCTGCCACCTCCGTACCCGACCACGACGGCCGCCGGGTCGCCCTGTTGACGTTGGGCTGTGCCCGCAACGAGGTCGACTCGGAGGAACTGGCCGCCCGCCTGCACGCCGACGGCTGGCAGGTGACGACCGACGGCGAGGGCGCCGACGTGGTGGTCGTCAACACCTGCGGTTTCGTGGAGAAGGCGAAGCAGGATTCGATCCAGACGCTGCTGGCCGCCGCGGACACCGGGGCCAAGGTGGTCGCCGCCGGTTGCATGGCCGAGCGGTACGGCCGGGAGCTGGCCGACAGCCTCCCCGAGGCCCAGGCGGTGCTCAGCTTCGACGACTACCCGGAGATCTCCGCCCGGCTGGACGCGGTGGTCGCCGGCCAGGACTTCGCCGCGCACACCCCCCGCGACCGGCGCGAGCTGCTGCCGCTGACCCCGGTCGCCCGGCGGGACAGCGCGGTGTCGCTGCCCGGGCACGGCCGCGGCGTCGACGTCGACGAGCACACCCCCGCGCACCTGCGCCCGGTGTTGCGCCGCCGGCTCGACAGCGGCCCGGTGGCCTCGCTCAAGCTGGCCAGCGGCTGCGACCGGCGTTGCGCGTTCTGCGCCATCCCCGCGTTCCGGGGCGCCTTCGTCTCCCGTACCCCGGACGAGCTGCTCGCCGAGGCCGAGTGGCTGGCCAAGAGCGGCGTACGCGAGCTGGTGCTGGTCAGCGAGAACTCGACGTCGTACGGCAAGGACCTGGGTGACCCCCGCGCGCTGGAGAAGCTGCTGCCGCAGCTCGCCGTGATCGACGGCATCGTCCGGGTCCGGGTCAGCTACCTCCAGCCGGCCGAGACCCGGCCCGGCCTGGTCGAGGCGATCGCCACCACGCCGGGCGTGGCACCCTACTTCGACCTGTCGTTCCAGCACTCCAGCGAGCCCGTGCTGCGTCGGATGCGCCGTTTCGGCTCCACCGACCGGTTCCTGGAGCTGCTGGCCTCGGCGCGAGCGCTGGCACCGGAGGCCGGCGCGCGGAGCAACTTCATCGTCGGCTTCCCCGGCGAGACCCGGGCCGACGTGGACGAGCTGGTGCGCTTCCTCACCGAGGCCCGGCTCGACGCGATCGGGGTCTTCGACTACAGCGACGAGGACGGCACCGAGGCCGCCGGGCTGTCGGGCAAGGTCTCCGCCGCCACCATCAAGCGCCGGTACGACAAGCTCAGCGCGCTCGCCGACGAGCTGTGCTCGCAGCGCGCCGAGGACCGCCTCGGCTCGACCGTCGAGGTGCTGGTCGACTCGGTCGACGGCGGTGTCGTCGAGGGGCGGGCCGCGCACCAGGCACCGGAGGTGGACGGCTCGACCACGCTGGTCGCGCCGGACGGCGGCGGCGTCGACCTGGCCGCGCTGCGCCCGGGTGACCTGGTGCGGGCCACGGTGACCGGCACCGAGGGCGTCGACCTGGTCGCTGTACCGGACGAGATGATCTCGGCGGCGCCCGGCGCGACCCGGTGACAGCGGGCCGGGAAGAGGCGGGGGAGCGACCAGGTGTGGTGCCCGAGAGCGGGCCGATGACCGAGGCGGCGGAGTCCGCGCCGGCACCGGTGGTGGCCCGGGTGCCGGTGGTCAACGCGGCCAACGCCCTGACCGCGCTGCGGCTGGTGCTGGTGCCGGTGTTCGCCGCCTCGGTGGTCGTCTCGGGCATGACGCGCCCCGGCTGGCAGGTCATCGCCTGTGTGATCTTCGCCGTCGCCTCGGTGACGGATCTGGTCGACGGTTGGATCGCCCGCCGGTTCGGGCTCGTCACCGCGGTCGGCAAGGTCGCCGACCCGATCGCCGACAAGGCGCTCACCGGTGCCGCCCTGCTGCTGCTGTCCTTCTACGACCGGCTGCCGTGGTGGGTGACGGCCGTCATCCTCGCCCGTGAGCTGGGCATCACGGCCCTGCGGTTTTGGGTGATCCGGCGCGGGGTGATCGCCGCGAGTCGGGGCGGGAAGATCAAGACTGCCCTACAGATCCTGGCCATCGCCTGGTACCTGTGGCCGATGCCGGCCGCCCTCGCCGCGGTCGGCCCCTGGATCATGGCCGCGGCGGTGGCCGTCACCGTCGTCACCGGCTTCGACTACATCGCCCAGGCCCTGCGGCTACGCCGCACCGCCGCCTGAGACCCGGCGCTGCGGTGGGTGGACCGTCGCCTCGTGGGGCAGGATGCGAGGCGTGAGCAGGAGAGAAGCCGACGGGGCGATGGGCAGCGCGGCGGCCGGCGTGGTGCACCGCCTCACCGATCTGCGGGAGACGGTGGCCACCGTCGAGTCGCTGACCGGCGGGCTGCTGGCCGCCACGATCGTCGACATCGCGGGGGCGAGCGCCGTCTACCGGGGTGGGCTGGTGGTCTACGCCACCGAGCTGAAGGAACGGCTGGCCGGCGTACCGGCGGAGCTGCTCGCCGAGCGCGGCCCGGTCGACCCGGACGTGGCCTTGGCGCTCGCCGAGGGCGGGCGGCGACGCTGCGGGGCCGACTGGGGCTTGGCCACCACGGGGGTGGCCGGCCCGGAACCCCAGGACGGCAAGTCGGTCGGGCTGGTCTTCGTCGCGGTGGCCGGCCCACACGGCACCGAGGTGCGGCAACTCGACCTCGACGGTGGGCGGGAGCACATCAGGACGGCGGCGGTGACCGAGGCGCTGCGGCTGCTCGAAGACCATGTCCAGGCCCCCGATAGCGCCGGGATGCCGGCCGTCGGGCCGGGCCACCGCTGAGACCGTCGAACCGGACAGCAGGGAACCAATCGGGCCGGCGGTCCGGTGGTCCGGCGGCCCGTCCCGGCCGGGCCGGAAGCAACGCGGTGAGGTACCCGGGGCGGGGTGGGATGTCGTGGCGGCCCGCAGCGGGTACGGTTGCGGGAAGGCTCCGACGACCGGAACCGGTGCCGCGCATGCCGGGCCGGGCATGCCGGGCGAACTGTGTCCCTCAGGGGAGGTGCGATGGTCCTGCTACGCCGGGTGATCGGTGACGCACTACGGGCGCGCCGGCAGGGGCAGCACCGCACGCTGCGCGAAGTCTCTTCCGCCGCCAACGTCAGCCTGGGTTACCTGTCCGAGATCGAACGCGGTCAGAAGGAACCCTCCAGCGAACTGCTCGCCGCGATCTGCGCCGCGTTGGGCGCCCGCCTGTCCGAGCTGCTGCGTGAGGTCAGCGATACGGTCGCGCTCGCTGAGCAGCTGCCGGGCGTGCTGGTGTCGGTCCAGGACGAGCCGGCCGAGGCGACGACGGTCGCCGCCGCGCCCGTGCAGAAGGCCACCGGTCGGGGCGTACGCCAGGTCAGCTCGGACGGCACCGTCGCCGTCTCCGTGCGGCAGGACTCCCCGCTCAAGGCCACCCTGCGCACGGCCCGGGTCCGGCCCGCCGACCGTACCGACCGGGACGTGGTCTGCGCCGCCTGAGCCCGGCGGCCGATGGTCGCGGTGGCACGGGCCGCGTAGGCTTGATCGGGAACGTTCCCGCTCTCGCCGGTACGGATGCCGTGCTGGCGCTTGGCTGGGACGATGGATCCACCATCGCCGGTGGCCGAGCTGGGCCACCCAACGTGGGGGCAGGCGCAGCGACGTTATTGAGGGGATACCGCGGAGATGGCGAACCCGTTCGTCAAGGGTTGGAAGTACCTGATGGCGCTGTTCGGCGCCCGAATCGACGAGCACGCCGACCCGAAGGTGCAGCTCCAGCAGGCCATCGACGAAGCGCACCGGCAGCACCAGGGGCTCGTCCAGCAGGCCGCAGCGGTGATCGGTAACCAGCGCCAGCTGGAGATGAAGTTGTCCCGGCAGATGTCCGACGTCGAGCGGTTGCAGTCCAACGCCCGGCAGGCGCTGGTCCTCGCCGACCAGTCCCGGGCCAAGGGCGACGAGGCCGAGGCCGGCCGCTACGAGCAGTCCGCGCAGACCCTGGCCACCCAGCTGGTCTCCGCCGAGCAGGCCGCCGAGGACCTCAAGACCCTGCACGACCAGGCACTCGGCGCCGCCGGGCAGGCCCGCCGGGCGGTCGAGAACAACTCGATGATCCTCCAGCAGAAGCTCGCCGAGCGGGCCAAGCTGCTCAGCCAGCTTGAGCAGGCCAAGATGCAGGAGAGCGTCGCCGCGTCGCTGGAGTCCATGTCGGCGCTCACCGCGCCGGGCACCACGCCCAGCCTGGACGAGGTCCGCGACCGCATCGAACGCCGCTACGCCAACGCCATGGGCCGCGCCGAGCTGGCCAGCAACTCGGCGGAGGGCCGGATGCTGGAGATCCAGAAGGCCACCCTGGACACTGCCGGCTCGGCCCGGCTGGACCAGATCCGCGCCAGCATGGCCGGCGAGCAGCTCGGCGCCACCCCGGAACGCGGCGCAGTCGGCGGCCAGCCGGCCGCGCAGGCCGGCGAATCGGCGGCCGTCGCCCGGCTCGACGAGATCAGGGCCAGCATGAGCCGGGAACGCGGCACCGGCGACACCACCGCCGCCGGCTGACGCTGGCGGCCAAGGAGGCGACGGTGGCAGACGAGCGCACCCGGTACTTCCGGCGGCTGGGCAAGCTGCGACGCTCCGCCCGACGCTGGAGCGTACTGGCCGGTGGGCTCGGTGGTGCCACCGTCATCCTGACCCCGTACGCCGGCATCGGCCTGGCCGACGCGTTCTGGGCCGCCGCCGCGGGAGCCTCCGCCGCGCTGGCCGCCTGGCGCTGGATCGACCTGCGCGCCCTGGCGGCGCAGCCCGCCCCGCCCGCACTCGACCCGGCCCAGGCCGCCGCCCGCAACCGGGCCCGCCTGGTCGCCGCCGTGGAACGACTCCCCGCCGGCGCCACCGTGGTGGCCGAGGTACGCCGGGCACACTCGCGCTCCACCCTGCGCGGCACCAGCGCCGCCGAGCCGTGGGACCGGCTGGACCGGGCCGCGTCGACCATGGCCGGGATGGCCGGCCGACTGACCGGCCTAGCCGAGCCGGCCGTCGCCGAGGCGTCCGGAGCCGAGCAGTCCCTACGCGACCTGGCCAACCGGGTGGCCAGCGTGGAACGTGCGGTACGGCTCGCCCCGGCCGACGCCCGGGCGCCGCTGGCCGAGGCACACCAGGCGCTGACCGGGCAGTTGGAGACCGGCGTGGCCGCGTACGAGCGGCTGGTGGTGGCCGCCGCTGGTTATCTGGCCGAGGAGTACCGCCCCGAGTCCGAACACCCCGCCGCTGCCCGCCTCACCGAGGCCACCGACCTGCTGCACGGGTTCGCCTCAGCCCTGTCCGAACTGCGCGCCGTCGGCCGCCCCACCGCCACTCCCTGACTGGCCCGGCGGCGGGGCCTCAGCGGTACTGTCCTCGCGAGAATGGGAGCCTTCGTGTGGTGGAGGTGGTGAAGCGTATGTTGGAGCAGATGCCCGAGTGGCCCACCGCCGAGCACGTAGCTGCGGAGGAGTTGGCCCGCCGGCTGGGCATCCGGCCTGTCACCTCGGTTGAAGATTCCGCTCGGCCGGTCTGTTTGAGTCTGACGACGAGCTGGACGCCTTCCTCGCGGACCTGTACACCGCCTGGCGGGCGGGCCCCGCATGAGCCTGGTCGCACAGGACTAGGAAGGCACCCGGGTAGAGAACGGGTTGCTGCTATGACCTCGTCGTTCACGCTGTTGCGCCCCGGCCAACCAAGTCTATTGCCGATATTCGGCACGACCCGTCTCGGCCGGCTTGCGGCAACGCCGCTCCGTAGACAGCAGGGCGAGACTCTGGAATGTGGAGCCCAGTATCCGTGGTGCGGTACTTGACGCGATCGTTCGTGCTGGGCGCTCTGCGGCGGTGCATGGGGGTCGAGCATTTCCTCGGCGCGACTCAGGTTGCGGGAACAGCGGCGATCCGCTGGGGTGTCGGTGGATCCGTGGGGCGATCGGTACAGGGTCTCGGTGCACACCGTCGAGGATCCAAACGATGAGAACTTCCGCGACCTGGACAACCTACTGTCTCTGGATCCGTCAGAGGAGGATCATGTCGGACAGGGTCGCGAGCTGGCCTTGGTTGCCGATGAGTTGGAGGCGATCAAGCGGGCAGAGGCGCTTGCCGGCGCTCAGCCGGACCGCTGGGTAAACTTCGGCGTCGCGGGCGACGACTACGCCGACCTTGTGCGCTTCCGTCGCGGCGACAGCTAAGAGGGATACCTCCAGTTTAGAAGATCGTTTTCGACTGTCATGATCTGCCCGGATCGCCTGGTCAGCGGTGGTGTGGTCATGCCCGATCATGACCGCTGTCGACCGCCTGGGACACGGGTTACTGGCACATGGCTGGCACGGCCGGGCGGTGGCGCGTGGTTGTCCGGCGGTGTGCGGCTTACCGCCCCCGGCCTTCGGGCCGGGGGCGGCTTGCCGTGCCGCCGGCTCTCCGTGTGCCTGGACTCCGGTACCCGGTGGCAAGCCGCGAAGCGGCGCGGCAGCCGATCGCCCCGGCCCGCGATCGGGTTGAGTGCCATCGCGATCGTCACGGCGTGGCGGGGCCGATCGTGGCCAGCGGGGTGCGACTGGCTCCGTTCGACCTAGTACGGCAGCCGCCGTTTGGGATCATGGCTGGAGTTCGAGGTTGAGGCGTCGGGTGTAGTGGGCTTGGCGGGCTCGGGCTTGATGGCGGCGGCGCCAGTCTGACCAGCGGAGGCGGTGGGTGAG
>NZ_POTY01000599.1 GCF_003236315.1 Micromonospora craterilacus | reverse complement strand
GGCGGCGGACGTGACGATGCTGGTCGGTAACGGGTACGTGCCGGGGCACGCGGAGCTGGCGTTGGGGTTGCTGCGCGGCGAGCCGGGGGTGCGTGGGCTGTTCGAGGCCCGGCTGGCGGCAGACTGAGGTCATGATGAACAACCCCTCGACGCTGTACCGCGGTGGAGTGCTGCACTGCCCGGCGGATCCGTCCGCGACGGCACTGTTGGTCCGGGACGGGCGGATTGCCTGGTTGGGTGCTGATTCGGAGGCGCCGGCCGCGGACCGGGTGGTGGAGCTGGACGGGGCGCTGGTGACGCCGGCGTTCGTGGACGCGCACGTGCATGCCAGTGACACCGGGTTGGTGTTGTCGGGGCTGGACCTGTCCGGGGTGCGGTCGGCCGGGGAGCTGTTG
>NZ_POTY01000598.1 GCF_003236315.1 Micromonospora craterilacus | reverse complement strand
GCGTGCAGCAGTTCCGCGACATCGGGCCCGACGAGCGTGAAGCCGACGATCACCTTGCGGTCCTCGTCGACGACCATGCGGGCGTGCCCCTGGTATCCGTCGGCGTGAAGGGCCGATCCTGCGACGGCACCCAGGTCGTAGTCGACGACGCGGACTCGGAAGCCGGCGGCCTCGGCCGCGGCCGCGGTCAGTCCCACCGATGCGATCTCCGGCTCGGTGAAGACCACTTGAGGCACCGCGCGCTCGTCAGCTGTGACGGCGTGGCGGCCCCACGTGCTGTCGTCGACCGCTTCTCCCTTGGCGCGCGCCACGATGACATCGCCCACGGCGCGGGCCTGGTACTTGCCCTGGTGGGTCAGCAGCACGCGGTGGTTGACGTCTCCGGCGGCGTACAGC
>NZ_POTY01000597.1 GCF_003236315.1 Micromonospora craterilacus | reverse complement strand
GCCCGGTTCCGTGCTGACAACCAGCGCGAACCGACGCAGGACGAAGAGGCAAAGATCCGCGCGTGGGTGCTGCAGAACGTGCGCGGCACGGTGCAGGCCGACATCCTCAAGGAAGACCAGGGGCAGAACACCTGCATCTTCTCGACGGAGTTTTCGCTCAAGGTGATGGGCGATATCCAGGAATATTTCGTGCACCACCAGGTGCGCAATTTCTACTCGGTGTCGATCTCGGGCTACCACATCGCCGAGGCGGGCGCCAACCCGATCTCGCAACTCGCATTCACGCTCGCCAACGGTTTCACGTATGTGGAGGCGTACCTCGCGCGCGGCATGCACATCGATGACTTTGCGCCGAACCTGTCGTTCTTCTTCTCCAACGGGATGGACCCGGAATACAGC
>NZ_POTY01000596.1 GCF_003236315.1 Micromonospora craterilacus | reverse complement strand
CCTTGGGGCGCTGGTTCAGCTGTTAAGCGGGTCGGCGGGTACGTGGAATCATCTAGATTAATGATTTAATTCAATAGGGGGACGAAAAAGTTATGTATTCAAATATTCAAAGAAGTGGTGTAGCTTTTGTAAGCTTAAGTTGGGGGTTCATGTATCACCTATTAGCAACGCTCTCGATTTTTTTCGCAATTCTTGCTGTGGGGACGATTATTAGATGCATTTGGTCTGAAAAACACCAAGATCCAAATTGGCAATAAAAGATTCCTTTTAACATTTATAAATCATAAATAGAATGGAAGCGAGATTGGGAGAGGTTTTCATGAATAAAAAAGGGCTTCTGATATTGGTGATGGCTGTGCTATGGATTTGGGGCATCAATCGTAAACCACTCAGTGTTCGAGC
>NZ_POTY01000595.1 GCF_003236315.1 Micromonospora craterilacus | reverse complement strand
AATTTAGCAACCGTACCATCAATTACAGCTTGAACTTCATCTTCATTGGTTACATCGGCTTTGAAAATTTCGATTTCAGCCTCAGGATATTGAGCTTGGATTTCTTGTAATCGATCCAGACGACGAGCGGCCAAGCTAAGCTTAGCTCCTTGTTGCGCTAGCATTGCTGCTGTCGCAGCTCCGATTCCACTCGAAGCGGCCATGATGATTACTACTTTATTCTTATTACTCATTATTTTTGATCCTCCTTAGTATTCTTGATTACTTTAATTACGCGTGCTGGAATACCAGCAACTACCGCATTGGGTGGAACATCGCGGGTAACCACGGCGCCCGCAGCAACTACTGCATTTTCACCAATAATTACGCCAGGAGTTACCGTCACATTGGCGCCTAACCAAGCA
>NZ_POTY01000594.1 GCF_003236315.1 Micromonospora craterilacus | reverse complement strand
ATAGAACTCTAATTGTTTTCTCGCTAAAAACAAATGCTTTTCAACATCTTCAATGTCCCTAATATCAATAAACACTTGTTGAATGACTGGCATCGTATCTGCTACATGTTTAGCAATGGCATCTTTATTAACTGGTACATTACGATAACCAAGAATTGATAACCCTTCGCCTTCAAAATATTTTTTAAAAACTACTTCATGTTCAGAACCTAAAATGCGTTCTTTGGAAAAAAATAACCCCACGGCATATTCACCTTCACCTGGGATATCAAAGTCCGTTACATGTTGTTTGAAAAATGCAAAAGGTATTTCAGTCATAATACCTGCGCCATCACCAGTGATGCCATCTGCGCCGACCCCGCCCCTGTGATCTAAACGTCGCAACATTTCAAGCGATTTATCAA
>NZ_POTY01000593.1 GCF_003236315.1 Micromonospora craterilacus | reverse complement strand
ATTGTGATTAATACGCACCAAATCATTGATGCCTCCCCAAAACATGGCGTAGCAATTCAACGAATACGTGATTTCTTCGAAGAAGTTAACGTTGCAGATATTTATCGAGCTAGCTTGACGGAAACGCAACAGTCACAAGTGATTTCACAGGCAATGTCCTATCAAAATCGACCCTATAATTTTTCGTTTTATCCTAATGATGATGGCTTATATTGTTCACAATTGGTGCAGTTAGCATTTGCAAATGTGTTGACGATACCGCAACAACCGATGCAATTTGGTGATGATCAGCAGCCAATCTCAAATTATTGGCTAAACTATTACCAAAAATTAGGTGTTGCAGTGCCCCTTAATCAACCTGGTACTAATCCACATGATCTATCAAAAACACCGCAACTCAATTACG
>NZ_POTY01000592.1 GCF_003236315.1 Micromonospora craterilacus | reverse complement strand
GAAGCGAGCCGTCCACCGTCATGCCCTCGAGCATCGACTCGTCCACCTCCGACAGGTCGAAGTCGTGCTCCTCGACCAGGTCGTCCAGCGGCATCAGCAGGCTGCCGAGCTCCTGTGCCCGGGCGGCCTGCGTGGTCAGCAGGCAGGGCGCGTCGTCGCCGGAGAACCGGGTCTTCACCTTGGGCCAGTAGTCGGCGAAGCTCGGCCCCTCGACGGTGATCTCGAGGTCCGGATCCTCCTTCTGCGCCTCGGCGATGAACGACTCCCACTGCTCGCGGTCGCTCTGGCTGCTCACCCAGGTGTAGAGCGCCAGCGGCCCGCCGGTCGTCGACGTGTTGTCGTCGCCCCCGCCGCACGCCGTCAGCGCGACGGCGAGCCCCGTGACGGCGGCGACGGTCGTGGTCAGGTGT
>NZ_POTY01000591.1 GCF_003236315.1 Micromonospora craterilacus | reverse complement strand
GATTAAAATATTTAATTTAAAACTTTGGGTATCTTTCTTTGGATAAGCGTGTTATACTTATGTACATAGTTTAAAGGATTTTGTTTTATGTTTCACAGAAATATCTGGCATCGTCATATTTAGATTATTAAAAAATTCGGCAATAATTGCCAGGAGGTTTCAGACATGGAACAAGGAACAGTAAAGTGGTTTAACGCAGACAAGGGATTCGGTTTCCTTTCACGTGAGTCAGGTGACGATGTGTTCGTTCACTTCTCAGCTATCCAAGGTGACGGCTTCAAGTCATTGGAAGAAGGACAAGCTGTATCATTCGAAGTTCAACAAGGTGACCGTGGCTTGCAAGCTGCTAACGTTACTAAGTTGTAATAACGGCTTAAAGGCAACCTGGTAATCATCAGGTTGCCTTTTTG
>NZ_POTY01000590.1 GCF_003236315.1 Micromonospora craterilacus | reverse complement strand
TCGCGTTGATGAGGAAATCAGCCTTGGCGATTTTGTCCTCTCCGGCGGCGAGATTGCGGCGATGGCGATCATCGACGCGGTAGTGCGACAGTTGCCTGGCGTGCTGGGCGATGCGCAATCGGCAGTGCAAGACAGCTTCGTCAACGGTCTGCTCGACTGCCCGCACTACACGCGGCCGGAAGAGTACGAAGGTGTGCGTGTGCCCGATGTGCTGCTGGGTGGCCATCACGCCGAGATCGAGAAGTGGCGCCGCCAGCAGGCGCTGATGAACACAATGCGCAAGCGGCCCGATCTCATCGAGGCGGCGCGCAAGCAGGGTTTGTTGTCCCGCAGCGATGAGGTTTTCCTCGCTGCCGCGGCGATAACGGCAAAGGGGTCAGAGGCTTCCGTCCCGGAAGGCTCGGCCAAGTGA
>NZ_POTY01000058.1 GCF_003236315.1 Micromonospora craterilacus | reverse complement strand
ACCCTAACCCCCACCCGCCCTCAGGGTTGATCATGAGGTTTGTCGCCCCGACCCGCCGGACAGGGTGGCACCCTCCTGATCAAGCGGGGGTGGTGGACGGCGGTTCGGCGGCGCGGATCGCCGCCGCGTGGGCGAGGGTGGCGCGGCGTAGGGCGGTTTCGGGGTCGAGGCCGGCCTGACGGGCCTGGGCGACCGTGGCCAGGAGGCTGGCGCCCAGGGTGGCCTCGGGGTCGGGCTGCGCCTGGGGCGGCGGCAACGGGACGGTGAGGTGGGCGCGGGCGGCCCGCTCCAGGATCTTCGCCGCCAGGGCGAGCGCGGGTTGGCTCATTGCGATGCCGTCGAGCACCGAGTCGCGGGCCTTCTCGGCCTGCTTGATCCGCTCCCAGCTCGCGGTGATCTCGTCCAGAGTGCCCGCCTCGGCACCGGCGAAGACGTGCGGATTGCGGCGGATCATCTTGTCGACCAACCCACCGGCCACGTCGTCCACGTTCCACCGCTCGCCCTCGGGCAGCTCCTCGGCCAGCCGGGCGTGCAGAACCACCTGGAGCAGCACGTCACCCAGCTCCTCGCGCAGCGCGTCGGTGTCTCCGGCGCTGATCGCGTCGTACGCCTCGTAGCACTCCTCCAGGAGGAAGACGGCCAGGCTGCGGTGCGTCTGCGCCCGCTTCCACGGGTCACCGCCGGGCGAGAGCAGCCGGTCCAGCACGGCCACCGCGTCGAGCAACCGGGCGCCGGGCGGATCCCACGAGCCGTACATCAGCTCCAGCTCCGCCAGGCCCGGTTCGCGGGCCAGTCGCAGGCCCAGCTCCCGGGCCAGCGTCTCGTCCCCGGCCGGGCCGGCCAGCCAGACCACCGTCCCGTGCTCGGCCACCGCGTCCAGCAGCGCGGGCACCGCCGGGCCGTCGAGCACCCGCACCTCGGCGCCGGCCGCCCGGATCGCCGTGGTCAGCTCGCTCTCCGTCCCGGTCAGCACCGGTGCGGCACGTACGACGTCCCAGGCACCCGCCGTCAGCAGACCCGCCGGCAACCGGGGTGAGGTCACCAGCAGGACGATCCGCGCCGACATGCTCAGCCGGTGACCGGCTGGGTCACCTCGTCGCCGGCCGGCTCGGTCGACGTCGGCTTCGGCTTCGGCGTGGAGATGTCGCTGACCGGGCCGTCCGCGTCGAGGTAGGGCAGCGAGTAGAAGATCAGCGCCTGGCCGTTGCTCACCACCGACGGCACGGCGATCGGCTGGTAGCGCGGGTTGATCGAGGTGCCGGACCGCTCCGCCTCCTCCTGGAGGGCGACGCCGAGCGCCACCCCGCTGCGGATGAAGCCACCCTCGCCAAAGATCTGCCGGACCTCTTCCACGGGAAGCCCGGGCTCCAGGCCGGCGGGCTCCTGCAACTCCCGGTAGACGGCCATAACCGCCTCGTCGCTCAGCTCCGAGGGCGGCGGCAACTGCTGGCCCAGCGTCTGGAAGATGTCCGCCCACTCGCCCCAGAGCTTCGTGTACTCGGCGGTGGCCGGCAGCCGCAGCCCCTGCTGGAGCTGCTCCGGGACGATCTCGTCGGGCACCTGTAGGTTCTTCTCCGCCACCACCCGCTTGCCCAGCTCAAGGCTGACCAGCAGGTTGACCACGTCCTGCCGGGTCACGCCGGCCCGGAGCTGCTCCGGCGACGGGGTGACACCGGCCTGGGCCGCCTCACCGCGGACCGCCTCGCCGAACTTCGCCTGGGCATCCTCGTAGATCGCGTCCACCCGACTCACCGAGTAGGTGGTGTCACCGACGTACGCGGCGACGTCCGGCGAGGACTTCCCACAGGCGGCAAGGGAGAGGACACCGAGGGCCGCAACGCTGGCGGCGGCGACAAGACGGCGAGCACGCATGCGGGTCACTCTCTCATGTCCCCAACATCCGCCCGTGACCCCCCACCCGTCATCCTGCCTGGTACGGGTTTCGGTGCCGGGCTCAACGGACGGCGGCGGCGGGCTCGGCAGGTGCGCCGAGGACGTCGGACAGGAGTTGCGCGCACCACTCCAGCAGCGCCTGATCGCGCAGTGGCTCGCCGCCCACCCGGCGGGTGCTCGGCCGGGGCACGCTGACCTGGTCGAGTGCCGCCTTGTAGACCGAGTCCGGGTGGTAGCGCTTGAGCCGCAGCTGCTTGGAGTCCGGCAGCGGCAGCGGGCCGAACCGGAGATGCTTGCCCTGCATGCTGACGTCGGTCAGGCCGTAGCGGCGGGCCAGCAGCCGGAACCGGGCTACCGCGATCAGGTTCTGCACCGGGGCGGGCGGTTCGCCGTACCGGTCGGTCATCTCGGCGGCCACCTCGCGCAGCCGCTCGTCGTCGCGGGCCTCGGCCAGCTTGCGGTACATCTCCAGGCGCAGCCGCTCCACGCCGACGTAATCGTGCGGCAGGTGCGCGTCCACCGGCAGGTCGATCTTGACGTCGGTCTCCTCCTCCGGCCGCTCGCCCTTGAACGCCTGCACCGCCTCGCCGACCATCCGGACGTACAGGTCGAACCCGACCCCCTCGATGTGCCCGGACTGCTCGCCGCCGAGCAGGTTGCCCGCGCCCCGGATCTCCAGGTCCTTCATCGCCACGTACATGCCGGCGCCCAACTCGGTGTGCTGGGCGATGGTGGCCAGCCGCTCGTGCGCGTGCTCGGTGAGCGGTTTGTCCGGCGGATAGAGGAAGTACGCGTACGCCCGCTCCCGGCCCCGGCCCACCCGGCCCCGGATCTGGTGCAGCTGGGCCAGGCCGAGCAGGTCGGCCCGCTCCACGATCAGGGTGTTGGCGTTCGGGATGTCGATGCCGGACTCCACGATCGTGGTGCAGACCAGGACGTCGAACTCCTTCTCCCAGAAGCCGACCATGACCTTCTCCAGGGCGTCCTCGCCCATCTGGCCGTGCGCCACCGCGACCCGGGCCTCGGGCACCAGCTCGCGCAGCCGCCGCGCCGCCCGCTCGATCGACTCGACCCGGTTGTGCAGGTAGAAGACCTGCCCGTCGCGGAGCAACTCGCGGTGGATGGCGGCGGCCACCTGCCGGTCGTCCTGCGCCCCGACGGCGGTGAGCACCGGGTGCCGCTCCTCCGGCGGGGTGGCGATGGTGGACATCTCCCGGATCCCGGTGATCGCCATCTCCAGGGTCCGCGGGATCGGCGTGGCCGACATGCTCAGCACGTCGACCGCGGCCCGCATCGACTTGAGGTGCTCCTTGTGCTCGACGCCGAAGCGCTGCTCCTCGTCGACGATGACCAGCCCCAGCGACTTGAACCGGGTGGCCGCCGCCAGCAGCCGGTGGGTGCCGATCACGACGTCGGCGGTGCCGTCGGCGACCATGGCCAGGGCCTGCTCGGCCTCCTTCGGCGTCTGGAACCGGGACAGCTGCCGGATGGTCACCGGGAACTGGCTCATCCGCTCGGCGAAGGTGTTGTAGTGCTGCTGCACCAGCAGCGTGGTGGGCACCAGCACGGCGACCTGCTTGCCGTCCTGGACCGCCTTGAAGGCCGCGCGTACCGCGATCTCGGTCTTGCCGTAGCCGACGTCGCCGCAGATCAGCCGGTCCATCGGGACGCTCTGCTCCATGTCCCGCTTGACCTCTTCGATGGCCGCGAGCTGGTCCGGCGTCTCCTGCCAGGGGAAGGCGTCCTCCAGCTCCCGCTGCCACGGGGTGTCCGGCCCGAAGTTGTGGCCCTTGGACGCCTTGCGGGCGGCGTAGAGCTGGATCAGCTGGGCGGCGATCTCCTTGACCGCCTTGCGGGCCCGGGCCTTGGACTTCTGCCAGTCCGAGCCGCCCATCTTGTGCAGCGCCGGCTGCTCCCCACCGACGTACCGGCTCAGCTGGTCGAGCTGGTCGGTGGGGACGAACAGGCGGTCGCCGGGCTGGCCGCGCTTGCTCGGGGCGTACTCGATGACCAGGTACTCCCGGGAGGCGCCGTTGACCGTACGCTGCACCAGCTCGACGTACCGGCCGATGCCGTGCTGCTCGTGCACCACGTGGTCGCCGGCCCGCAGCTCCAACGGGTCGATGGTGTTGCGCCGCCGGCTCGGCATCTTGCGCATGTCCCGGGTCGAGGTGCCCCGCCCGCCGGTGACGTCGTTGCCGGTGAGCAGCACGAACCGGGCCGCCTCGTCGACGAAGCCACCGGTCAGGCTGCCGCAGGTGACCAGCACCTCGCCCGGGGTCGGCGCGGCCGACACCTGCTCGGTCATCCTGGCGCCCAGGCCGCCGTCGCGGAGCACCTCCACCGCCCGCTGGGCGGGACCGTGCCCCTCGAAGACCAGCGCGATCGACCAGCCCTCGCCGGCCCACCGCTTCAGGTCGTCGACCACCCGGGCGGTCTCGCCGTGGTAGAGCGGGGCGGGCTGGGCGGTCAGGGTCACCGCGATCGCGTCGTCGGGCGTGATGTCGGCGGCCTCCGGCTCGTCCTCCCACGGCTGCCGTTCCGGGGCGGTTGCCGGCTCCGGCAAGCCGAACGGGGACAGCGTCCACCAGGGCTGGCGCAGCGTCCGGGCGGTCGCGCGTACCTCGGCCAGGGTGCGGAAGGCCGCCGCGCCGAGGTCGATCGGGGCCTGGCCACCGACGGCGGCCGCGGCCCAGCTGGCCTGGAGAAACTCCTCCGAGGTACGCACCAGGTCGTGCGCCCGGGTGCGGATCCGCTCCGGGTCACACAGCAGTACGTGGGTGCCGGCCGGCATACAGTCCAGCAGCAGCTCCATCGACGCGTGCGGCGAGTCGCTCGGCGTGGCCGCCGCCTCGGGCGACCCGCCGCGAGCGCCGACCAGCACCGGGGCCAGGGACTCCATCCCCTCCACCGGTACGCCGCCGGCCAGCTTGTCCAGGATCTCGGCCAGCTCCGGGTGCTGCCCGGCCAGCTCGGCGGCCCGCTCCCGGACCGCCGGGGTGAGCAGCAGCTCCCGGCAGGGCGGCGCCCAGAGCTGGGCGACCTGCTCGATGGTGCGCTGGTCGGCGACGGCGAAGGTGCGGATCTCCTCCACCTCGTCGCCCCAGAACTCGACCCGGGACGGATGCTCGTCGGTGGGCGGGAAGACGTCGAGGATGCCGCCGCGCACGGCGAACTCTCCCCGCTTGGTGACCAGGTCGACCCGGGCGTACGCCATGTCGGTCAGCCGGCGGGCCACCTGCTCCAGGTCGGCCTCGTCGCCGGTGGCCAGCCGCACCGGCTCCAGGTCGCCGAGCCCCTTGAGCTGCGGTTGCAGCACCGAGCGGACCGGCGCGACGACCACCCGCAGCGGGCCGGTACGTCCGTGCGCGTCCGCCGAGTCCGGATGCGCGAGTCGGCGCAGCACCGCCAGCCGCCGGCCGACCGTGTCGGAGCGGGGCGAGAGCCGCTCGTGCGGCAGCGTCTCCCAGCTCGGGAAGATCGCCACCTGCTCCGGCGGCAGCAGGCCACTCAGCGCGGCAACGAGATCCTCGGCCTCGCGGCTGGTGGCGGTCACCGCCAGCACCGTCCGCCCGGCCCCGCCGGCCCGGCTGCTGCCGGCGGCTCCGCCGACCTCACCGGCTTCGGCGGCGATGGCGGCCACCGCGAACGGGCGCAACGCCGTGGGGGCGGTCACGTCGAGCCCGTCGGCCTGCGCCGCCCCGGATCGGGCCAGGTCCCGGACCCGGGCCAGGGCCAGGTCACCGAGTGCGGCGGCGAGCAGTCCGGTGAGCGTAGTCATAGCCACTTCCAGGAGAATCGGTGCGTACAGGGGCCGCCCCGGGCGGCCGGAGCCGACGTCGGCGCACGACAAGAACCCCGCGTCCATGCCGGACCAGGGGTAGCCACGCCAGCGTATCTCCGCGGCGAAGATCGATGCGGAACGTCGTGGCGGGCGCCTCCTAGGCTAACCCTCCCGGCCTGTCGAGCAGCATGGAGTGCCTCCGGTGACCACCCCGCCGCCTCGGCCGCCGCCCGGCCATCCGCCGCAGCGCCCGTCTGGCAGCCCGCAGCCCGGACCTCCGCCGCCGTGGGGGCACCCGCCCGCACCGCCGCCAGCGCCGGCGAGCCGGCGCATCCCCGAGGACCAACCCTTCGTGGTACGCCCCAACGTTGCCAAGCGAGGACTGCTCTTCGCCGGGTTCGCGCTGACGCTCAACCTCCCGGTCGCCCTCCTCGCCGGCCCGCGCGTCCTACCGGGCGACGTCACCGTGCTCGGCATCCTCGGCCTCCTCGGCTGCCTGCTGGCCCTGGCCGGCCTGCCGCTGGGCCTACAGCTCTGGCTGATCGGTTCCGGCGGCCCGGTGCTGGCGCTCGGCCCGACGGGGCTCTGGATACGCACCCGGCCGACCCGGGGCCAGGCGGTCTGGCTGCCCTGGGCGGCCGTCGCGCAGATCTCCCGCCGGCGGTGGGGTCCGGAAAAGTCGCTGGTCGTCAAGCTCCACGATCCGCGCGTCCTGCGAAACCTCGGCGCGTACACCGCCCTGGACAGCGGGATGTTGACGGTCATCCACGGCTCCGGCCTGCTCGCCACGTTGACCTTCGCGGACCGGACAGAGGCAGAGATCATGACGGCGGTCGCGCACTACAGCGCCGGTCGCTGCCCGATCAGCTGAGCGGGGATGATGCCAGGATGACCAATGATCAATGGCGGGCACAGTTCGACGCGGAGGTCGTCTTCGCCAACGGCGGCGGGCTGACGACCGAGGGATTCCGGCTGGACATCCCCGGCGACGGAATCGACGACGCTGACCTGGCCGTGCTGTTCGTCCGGCATCTCGGCCTGCTGATGGTGGCCGAGGTACGGATCACCAACAAGACGATCATCGAGGAGGCCCACAAGGGCGGTCGCGCCGTCGCGGCTCCCGCCGGCCCGGCCGGCACCGCCGGTCGACGCCTGGTCGAGTTGAGCCACGTGATCACCGACGGCATGACCACCCTGCCCGGCTGGCCGGCGCCCCGGATCAGCGAGTGGCTGACCCGCGAGGCGTCCCGGGAGCGCTACGCCCCGGGCACCGAGTTCCAGGTGGCCCGGATCGACATGATCGCCAACACCGGCACCTACCTGGACACCCCAAAACACCGGTACGCCGACGGTGCCGACCTCGCCGGCACCGCGCTGGACCGCCTCGCCGACCTGCCCGGCCTCGTCGTTCGGCTGCCCGCCGGCACCCGCGCGGTGGACCGCCTGCTGCTGGCGCCGTACGACCTTGCCGGTAAGGCCGTGCTGCTGCACACCGGCTGGGATACACACTTCGACACCGACCGGTACGCCGCGCCGGACGCGCCCTACCTGACCGGGGACGGCGCACAGGCCCTGGTGGACGCCGGGGCCGCGCTGGTCGGCATCGACTCCATCAACATCGACGACATGGGCCCGGCGGCGGCTGGTCAGCGACCGGCGCACAGCCTCCTGCTGGCCGCCGGCATCCCCATCGTGGAACACCTCACCGGGCTCGGCGAACTGCCGCCGGACGGTTTCCGGTTCACCGCCGCCCCACCGATGGTGGCCGGCATGGGCACCTTCCCGGTCCGCGCGTTCGCCATGATCGACTGACCACGGTTCCCGCACGCCGACCGACTTCGATCATGAAGTTAGCGGGCGTTTCAGGGGTCAAACCGCCCGCTAACTTCATGATCGACGGAAAGCTGGGCGGCAGCTGATGCCGAACTGCCGCGCGACGGAGGTCAGTAGCGCACCGAGATCCGGCGACTGACCGCGTCGATCCGGACCTCGCCGCCGTACGGGATGATCAGCTGCGGGTCGGTGTGGCCGAGGTCGACGTCGAAGACCAGCACCGCGTCGGGTTGGTACTCGGCGAAGGCCCGGGTGACCGCGGCACGCTGGTCCTGGGCGTAGTCCACCTTCTCGGTTGGCGTCAGCCGGCGGCCGAAGTCCCACGCCTTGGCGCGGCCGACCAGCGCGGCGGGGAAGCCGGCGAGCAGGCCACGCTCGCCGAGGTTGCGCAGCATCCGGTAGACCTCGACGGCCGGCGGCAGCTCCTCCGAGGTCTCGATCAGGAGGATCGACCCGACCAGCGACGCCGCCGGGGCGACCCGGTCGGCGGCGAGCAACCAGTGCAGCACCTCCAGGTTGCCACCCCAGGTGCGGCCCTCGACCACGGTCGCGGGGCCCTGCCAGCGCCAGCCCGCGCCGGGGAACATCGCCGGCTCGTCGGCGAGCGACCCGGGGTCGTGCCAGTCGCGCGGCTCGTCGCCCCACTCGGCCGCGGGAGTCAGGTCGTACCAGCCGGCGGTGAACAGCGCGGCGCGCAGCGAGTCGGCGGTCAGCGGGTGCAGCACGCCGGGCCGGCCGAGGTGCACCAGCACCGATCCGCCGTGGTAACTCACGATGCCGAGGCGGTGCAGGTGGTTGAGCAGGTTGGTGTTGTCCGAGTAGCCGAAGTAGGGCTTCGGGTTGGCCCGCAGGACCTCGTCGTCCAGGTGCGGGGTGACGGTGATCAGGTCGTCGCCGCCCACGGTGGCCAGCACGGCGGCGATGTCCGGATCGGCGAAGGCTTCGGTCAGGTCCCGGGCCCGGTCACGCGGGTCGGCACCCATGATCCGGGTGGTCGGGTACTCCACCGGTTCCAGGCCGTACTCCTCGCGCAGCCGGCGCAGCCCCAGTTCGTACACCTGCGGGAAGAGACCCGGCAGCCCGGCGGAGGGTGAGACGACCGCGACCCGGTCGCCGGGCTGCGGTTTCGCGGGATAGATCAGCGACGCCATGTGCCGACGCTACCGGCCGCTCACAGGGCGGAGCCGTCGTCAACACCCCCGAACATGATGAAGGCGACAACCCGGGGTCCCTCCTTACAAGCGGGTTCACGCGGATACGATCGGGGGAGTCGGACAGCGCTGTCCTTCGTACTCACGTAAGGAGCGCATGGTGACCGACCAGCACGATCACGACGGCCCCGACGCCGCCCTGCGCGCCGACATCCGCCGCCTGGGCACGCTGCTCGGGCAGACCCTGGCCCGCCAGGAGGGGCGCCCGCTGCTCGACCTCGTCGAGGAGATCCGCGCCCAGGTCCGCACCGACGCCCCGGCCGCCGCCCGGCGGCTCGGCGGGCTCGACGTGACCACCGGCACCAAGCTGGCCCGCGCCTTCTCCACCTACTTCCACCTGGCCAACATCACCGAGCAGGTGCACCGGGCACGCGACCTGCGTCGCCGCCGCGCGGTGCAGGGCGGCTGGCTGGACCAGGCAGCGAAGATGATCGCCGAGCGTGGGGTGCCGGCCGAGGAGATCGCCGCGGTGGCCCGCCGGTTGGCGGTACGCCCGGTCTTCACCGCCCACCCGACCGAGGCGGCCCGCCGGTCGATCCTGTCCAAGCTGCGCGCGATCGCCGACGAGCTGGACGCCGAGACGGCCAACGCGATCCTCTACGGCGCCAGCGACGAGGGTCCGGCGAACCGGCGGCTGGCCGAGCTGCTGGATCTCATGTGGCAGACCGACGAGCTGCGGCTGGACCGGCCGGATCCGACCGACGAGGCCCGCAACGCCATCTACTACCTGCGTGACCTGCACGCCGAGGCGGCTCCGCAGGTGCTCGACGACCTCGCCGAGACGCTGCGCACCCTCGGCGTGGAGACCTCGCCGACGGCCCGGCCGCTGACCTTCGGCACCTGGATCGGCGGCGACCGGGACGGCAACCCGTTCGTCACCCCCACGGTGACCCGCGAGGTGCTGGCCATCCAGCACGAGCACGGCCTGTCGGCCACCGAGGCGGCGCTGGACGAGCTGATCAACGAGGTGTCCGTCTCCCGCCGGTTGCGCGGGGTGTCGCTGGACCTCTCCGCCAGCCTCGCCGCCGACCTCGACGCGCTGCCCGAGGTGGCGCCCCGGTTCCGTCGGGTGAACGCCGAGGAGCCGTACCGCCTCAAGGCCCGCTGCGTACGCGCCAAGCTCGCGAACACCCGGGCCCGGCTGCGTCAGGGCACGCCGCACGTGCCAGGGCGCGACTACCGCGGCTCCGCCGAGCTGATCGCCGACCTGGAGCTGCTGCGCGCCTCGCTGGCCCGCAACTCCGGCCAGCTCACCGCCGTCGGCCGGCTCGCCTCGACCATCCGTACCGTCTCCGCGTTCGGCCTGCACCTGGCGACCATGGACGTCCGCGAGCACGCCGAGGCACACCACGCGGTGCTGGCCCAGTTGTACGCGGCGGTCGGCGAGGTCTCCGACTACCCGGCGCTGACCCGGCTGGAACGCACCAAGCTGCTCGCCGACGAGCTGACCGGCCGCCGACCGCTGTCCACGGCGGACACCCCGTTGACCGAGACGGCCCGCAAGACCTTCGACGTGTTCGGCACCATCCGCGATGCGCAGGACCGGTTCGGCACCGAGGTGATCGAGTCGTACATCATCTCGATGACCCTCGGCGTGGACGACGTGCTCGCGGCGGTGGTGCTCGCCCGCGAGGCCGGGCTGGTCGACGTGCACAGCGGCCGGGCCCGGATCGGCATCGTGCCGCTGCTGGAGACCCCGGCCGAGCTGAACGCCGGTGGTGACCTGCTCGACGAACTGCTGTCGCTGCCGGCGTACCGGGCGCTGGTGGCCGCCCGGGGCGACGTGCAGGAAGTGATGCTCGGCTACTCGGACTCCAACAAGGAGGCCGGCATCACCACCAGCCAGTGGTCCATCCACCGGGCCCAGCGGTCGCTGCGGGACGTGGCCGCCCGGCACGGGGTGCACCTGCGGCTGTTCCACGGCCGGGGTGGCACGGTGGGGCGCGGCGGCGGGCCGACGCACGACGCGATCCTGGCCCAGCCGTACGGCACGCTGGACGGCGCGATCAAGGTGACCGAGCAGGGTGAGGTCATCTCCGACAAGTACACGCTGCCCGCGCTGGCCCGGGAGAACCTGGAGCTGACCGTGGCCGCCGTGTTGCAGGCGACGTTGCTGCACACCGCGCCGCGACAGCCGGCCGAGATGCTGGAGCGCTGGGACGCGACGATGGACGTGGTGTCGGAGTCGGCGTACCGGTCGTACCGGTCGCTGGTGGAGGATCCGGATCTGCCGGCGTACTTCTGGGCGTCCACGCCGACCGAGCTGCTCGGGGCGCTCAACATCGGCTCCCGGCCGGCGAAGCGGCCGAACACCGGCGCCGGGCTGTCCGGGCTGCGGGCCATTCCGTGGGTGTTCGGCTGGACCCAAACCCGGCAGATCGTGCCCGGCTGGTTCGGGGTGGGCTCCGGCCTGGCCGCCGCCCGGGAGGCCGGCCTGGCCGACGTGCTGGCCGAGATGCACCGCAACTGGCACTTCTTCCGCACGTTCCTGTCGAACGTGGAGATGATGGTGACCAAGACCGACCTCGGCATCGCCCGCCGGTACGTGGAGACCCTGGTGCCCAAGAAGCTGCACCCGATCTTCGAGAAGATCGAGCAGGAGTACGAGCTGACCAAGCGGGAGGTCCTGGCGGTGACCGACTCGCCGGACCTGCTGGAGAACTCCCCGGTCCTGCAACGCACCCTCGCGGTACGCGACACCTACCTGGAGCCGCTGCACCACCTCCAGGTGGCGCTGCTGGGGCAGTACCGCGACTCCGGTGCCGCCGGACGGGCGGTGGCCACCGCGCCGGGCGGCCGACGGGCCCCCGGCGACGGCACCGCCCTGGAGCGCGCCCTGCTCACCACGGTCAACGGCATCGCCGCCGGCATGCGCAACACCGGCTGAAATGTAAGGAAGGGGCCCTTGTTAACGCCTCCGGTAGAGGAAGGGCCCCTTCTTAACACCTGACCGCCCCGGGGCCGTGTCAGAAATCGCCGCCGCCGAAATCCCCGCCGCCGAAGTCGCCGCCGCCGAAATCCCCGCCGCCGAAATCTCCGCCGCCGAAGTCGCCGCCCAGGTCGCCGTCGCCGAAGTCGGCGCTGACGTCGCCCGGGTCGACGCCCGCCGCCGCGGCGTCGTAACCGGGGTCGCCGAAGGACGGCGAGAAGAGCGCGTCGGCGATCAGCATGCCCCCGATGACCCCGGCGCCGGCCCCCAGCGCCGTCTTCCACCACGGGGTGGAGTACCAGCCCGCCGGCACCGGCCGGCCGCGCATCCGCCCGCCCGGGTAGTAGTAGGGCGTGTCCCGGCCGGGCTGCGGGCCGGCCTTGAACGTCTGGCCCTGCACGTCGACCTGCCGAGGCACGGTCAACGCGCCGGCCCCGCTCGCGGCGGCCAGGGGTGGCAGGTCCGGCCCCGGGTCGATGCCGAGCGCCAACCGGGCGGCCCGGATGTAGGTGAGCCCCTCCACCGCCGTCTCCCGGGCCAGCCGGTACTGCGTGATGGTCCTGGCCTGCTGCAACTGCGAGCCGGCGGCGTGGTAGCGCTCGGCGGCGTCGGCCAGCGCCTGACGCACCGCCGGGTCGTCGCCGCCGAGGTTCATCAGCTGACCGCCGAGGCGTTCGTACCACCGTCGCGCGTCAGCCTGCACGTCGGCGAGGTCACGGGCGGCCCGTGCGGCGCGTTCCCGCTGCCAGTAGATCAGAACGCCGCCGAGCAGCAACAACAGGATGATCGCCAGGACAAGTCTCACCACTACAACGTACCCACCTCGGTCCACCGTTCCACCGGCTGCTCGACCGGGCGGGCAGCCGGTGCCGTCGGGCTCTCGCAGCCGTACCCGAGTTCACCGGCGGGTGCCGAAATCTGCGTCCCGCACGGCGGCGCGCGGGCACCCATCGAAGCGCGGCCCGCTCGGCTTTGGCAAGCTCGGGAGATGGAGCTAACGACCCTGGCGGTTGTCGTCGTCTGCCTCGGTGCCGGCGGCGCGGTCGGCTGGTTCGCCGCCCGGTCCCGCGCGGCGACCGAGATCGCCCGGCTGGACGCCACCCTGCGCGCCACCCGCGAGGGCGAGGGACGGCTGGAGCAGTCGATGCGGGCGTTGAGCTACGAGGCGACGGCCCAGTCACAGGAGGCGGTCGCGCGGGCGGTGGCCCCGCTGCACGAGACGCTGCGCCGCTACGAGCAGCGTGTGGCCGAACTGGAGCGCGACCGGGTCGACGCGTACGCCGAACTGCGTGAACAGGTCCGGGCGATGAGCACGGTCTCCGGCGAGTTGCGCACCGAGACCAAGCAACTGGTGGCGGCGCTGCGCGCGCCGCAGGTGCGCGGCCGGTGGGGCGAGCACCAGCTGCGCCGGATCGTCGAGGCCGCTGGCATGCTGGAGCACTGCGATTTCTCCGAGCAGGTCACCGCCGCCACCGACCACCAGACGGTCCGCCCCGACCTGGTGGTCCGCCTGCACGGCGGCCGGACCGTGGTGGTGGACGCGAAGGCACCGTTCGACGCGTACCTCACCGCGATGGAGGCGCGCGACGAGCGCGGCCGGGATGCCCACCTCGACGCGCACGCCCGGCACCTGCGGGCCCACGTCGACGCGCTGGCCGCCAAGTCGTACTGGGCGGCGTTCGAGTCCACTCCGGAGTTCGTGGTGCTCTTCGTGCCGGCCGACCCGTTCCTGGACGTGGCCCTGCAACGCGATCCCACGCTGCTGGAGCACGCCTTCGCGCGCAACGTGGTGCTGGCCACCCCGGCCACCCTGGTCGCGATGCTGCGTACGGTGGCCTGGTCCTGGCGGCAGGAACAACTGGCCCACAACGCGATGGCGGTGCACTCACTGGCCCGGGAACTTTACGGCCGGCTGTCGACGCTCGGCGATCATGTCGGCAAGCTCGGCGCCTCGCTCGGCGGGGCGGTGACCGCGTACAACCGGGCGGTGGGGTCGCTGGAGGCGCGGGTGTTGGTCAGCGCCCGGAAGCTGGCCGAGCTGGGCGTTTCCGACCAGGAACTGGCCACGCCGGGGCAGGTGGAGCTGGCACCCCGGCAGCCGCAGGCACCCGAACTGCTTAGCGACTATTCCACATCGGATGGTCGAAGTCGGTCAGTCGAATGAGCCCCTCGACAGCCCCAATGTGACAAAGATGGACTTGAATGTCACGAGATGGTCACAACGCTCTTGCCGGTAGTGACATCGATGGTCGCTACCGCGAAGTATTTCGCTCACGCGTGCCCTGTATCTGAGGGCGCCCTGTTCTCTGGAGGAAAGAGAACGTGAGTAAACCCCGGAACCTGAGCCGGCGTACCTCCGCCGCGCTCTTCGCATCGGTCATGGCGGCCAGCGCCGTGACCGTGGCGGGCGGCGCCGCCACCGCGAGCGCCGCACCTGCCGCCGACCCCGCGCAGGTCACCCCCGCCGAGGCGCTGGGCCAGCACGACGCCAAGCTGCTCGCCGAGGCGGAGGCAAAGAAGGCACCCACCGTCACGATGATCGTCGCCACCGAAAAGGGTAAGGCGAAGGACGTCGCAGAGGACCTCAAGGAACTCGGCGCCGCGGTCGCCGAGCGCTACGACACCATCGGCTACGTACTGGCCAAGGTGCCGACCGGCAAGGCGGTCAAGGCGGCCACCCTGCCCGGCGTCGCCGCGGTCGACCTGGACGAGAAGATCCAGCTGCCGGACCCGAGGCCGGAGGTCGTGCAGGGCGCCAAGAAGGCCGACAAGCAGGGCAGCACGCTCAGCGGCCCGGACGCCAAGACGCCCGCCGACAACCCGTACATGCCGACCGGCGATACCGGCGCGGTCAAGTTCGTCAAGCAGAACGCGAAGTGGGACGGCCGCGGCGTCACCATCGGCATCATGGACTCCGGTGTCGACCTGGAGCACCCGGCGCTGCAGAAGACCACCACCGGCGAGCGGAAGATCGTCGACTGGATCACCGCCACCGACCCGCTCGAGGACGCCACCTGGCGGCCGATGATCACCCAGGTGACCGGCCCGACCTTCACCGTCGCGGGCCGCACCTGGACTGCGCCGGCTGGCAACTACCGGTTCAACCTGTTCAGCGAGTCGGTGACGAACACCAGCGAGCCCGGCGGTGACGTCAACCGGGACGGCGACAACACCGACCAGTTCGGCATCCTCTTCGACCCGGCCACCAACAACATCTGGGTCGACACCGACCAGGACGGCGACTTCACCGACGAGGCCGTGATGCGGCCGTACAAGGAGAAGTACGACGTCGGCTACTTCGGCACCGACAACCCGGCGACTCCGATCAAGGAGCGGATGTCGTTCGTGGTCGAGTACCGCAAGAACGTCGACACCGCTCCGGTCGGCGGCCCGGGCCTGGTCGACTACGTCAACATCGGCATCATCGAGAGCGCGCACGGCACCCACGTCGCCGGCATCACCGCCGCCAACAGCATGTTGGGCAACAGCGCGTTCAACGGTGCCGCCCCCGGCGCCAAGCTGGTTTCCTCCCGTGCCTGCTCCTGGGGCGGCGGCTGCACGTACGCCGCGCTCACCACCGGCATGGCCGACCTGGTGATCAACCGTGGGGTCGACGTCATCAACATGTCGATCGGCGGCCTGCCGGCGCTCAACGACGGCAACAACGCCCGCACCATCCTCTACAACAACCTGATCACCACCTACGGCGTGCAGATGTTCATCTCGGCCGGCAACTCCGGCCCGGGTGTGAACACGATCGGCGACCCGTCGGTGTCGAGCAACGTGGTCAGCGTGGCGGCGAGCATCAGCAAGGACACCTGGCTGGCCAACTACGGCTCGGTGGTCAAGAAGAAGAACGCCCTGTTCAACTTCTCCTCGCGCGGGCCGCGTGAGGACGGCGGCGCCAAGCCGAACATCGCCGCTCCGGGCTCGGCCATCTCCACCACTCCGGTCTGGCAGGCCGGTGCCCCGGTCGCCGAGGCCGGCTACGCGCTCCCGCCGGGCTACGGCATGTTGAACGGCACGTCGATGGCCTCCCCGCAGGCCGCCGGTGCCGCCGCGCTGCTGCTCTCGGCCGCCAAGGCGACCCACAAGGGGATCACGCCGGAGGCACTGCGCCGGGCGATCTACACCTCGGCCAAGCCGATCGCCGACACCGCCGCGTACGCGCAGGGTTACGGCATGTTCGACGTGCCGGGCGCCTGGAAGTTGCTGAACAAGGGTGTGAGCACCCGCTCCTACACCTCCGACGCCCCGGTCTGCACGCCGCTGTCCAACCAGCTGGCCACGCCGCACCGCGGCACCGGCGTCTACAACCGTTGCGACTCGGCCAACGGTGGCCACAAGGTCAACGAGTCGAAGTCCTACCAGGTCAACCTGACCCGGACCAGCGGCCCGGCCGGCAACATCAAGCACAACGTCGGCCTGGTCGGCAACGACGGCACCTTCTCGGCGCCGAAGAACGTCACCCTGCCGCTGAACCAGACCGTCAGCATCACGGTCACCGCCAAGCCGAAGACGGCGGGCGCGCACGGCACGATCGTCACCATCGACGACCCGGCCACCAACACGATCGACTTCGAGGTCTCCGCCGTGGTGGTGGCCTCCAACGACGTCGTGAAGCCCAACTTCGCCTACTCGGCGCAGGGCTCAGTGGACCGCAACGGCACCACGTCGTACTTCGTGACGGTTCCGCCGGGCGCTGGTGCGTTGCAGGTGAACCTCTCCGGCATCGCCACCGGGTCGCACACCCGCTTCATCGCGATCAACCCGTACGGCGTCCCGGTGGAGAGCACCTCCAGCCTGGCCTGCTACACCAACTTCGTCAGCACGGTCGTCTGCAACGCGTTCGCGCGGGCATACCAGAACCCGATCCCGGGTGTCTGGGAGATCGAGGTGGAGTCGCGGCGTACCTCGCCGGCGCTGAACAACCCGTACCAGATCCAGGCGCGGGTGCAGGGTGTGACGGTCGAGCCGGCCGTGGTCGAGCTGCCGGCGGTCACCGCCGGTGTCGCGACCCCGGTGACCTGGTCGCTGAAGAACACCTACGGCCCGGTCACGGTGACCGGCCAGGGCGGCCCGCTGTCCAGCGTGCACGCCGAGCGGCCGACCATCGTCGAGCTGGCCCAGCAGTTGTACACCGTCGTGGTGCCGGCGGGGGCGACCAACTTCACCGCCCGCATCGGCAACCCGTCGAACGCCGGCGCCGATCTCGACCTGTTCGTCTACCGGAACGGCAGCCTGTTGACCTACTCCGCCAGCGGCAGCTCGGAGGAGTCGGTGACCATCAACAACCCGGCGGCGGGCACCTACACGATCCTGGTGGACGCGTACTCGGTGGACGGTGCCGGTGGCAGCACCGCGTACGACTACCGGGACTCGTTCTCGTCCCCGGCGCTGGGCACGCTCGCGGCCTCGAGCAGCACGGTCGCCCTGGCGCACGAGGGCACCGGCACCATCTCGGGTACGGTGACCGCCCAGTCCGCCCCGTCCGCGGGTCGGGCGCTCTCCGGTGAGCTCGCCGTGGTGACCACGGAAGGCGCGGTCGTCGGCCGCGGCTCGGTCACCATCGGCGCGGTGAACTGACCACCACCACCCAAAAGGGAGCCCGTCTCCGGACCTCCGGAGACGGGCTCCCGTCTGTCTGTGAGCGCTCGGTCGTGACCGCTTGTGGCCCCGCCCCTCGTCCGCCCACCTATCAACGCTCGCCGGCCAGCGGCCAGCGGGGTCAGGAACGGCGGGCGGAAGACACCTTGAACGGCGTGCCCTGCTGACAGGTGGTGAGCACGTCCGGCGTGGGCTGGCCGGTCACCGTCACGGACGCGCCCGCGGCCAGCACGTCGCGGTCGCCGCCGAGCAGCAGGTAACCGTCGAGCAGCAGGCAGCCGGGCTCGACCCCGGACTCGATCCGACCGGTCAGGGTCATCTCGGCGGTCGCCGTCGGCTTCGGCAGGCCGCGGGTCTTGTCGGTCCGCGGGGTGACCGGAGCCGTGGGGTCCAGCGGGTCGGAGGGCGAGGGCACGGCGCCGGTCGGATCCGGGGTCGGCAGCTCGGTCACGGGTGACACTCCCGTCGGGGTCGGTGCGGCGATGCCGTCCCCCGCGTCCTGGCCGCCGCAGGCGACGAGCGCCGTGCAGACGATCAGCGCGGTGGCGGCGATCCGAAGGGTCCTCATACCCAAGTTTGACGCAGTAGGCCGGTCAACCGTTCCATCGGCGGGGGGCGGCGGTCTTTCAGCCCCGGGCCGCCGCGGCGGCCTTCATGTCACGCTTGAGCTCCTGCGGCAGCGAGAAGGTGAGCCGCTCGTTTGCGGTCACCACCTCCTCCACGTCGGTGAAGCCGCGCTCGGCGAGATGCGTCAGCACCTCCTGGACCAGCTCATCCGGGACGCTCGCCCCGGAGGTCAGGCCCACCGTGCGCGCCTCGGCCAGCCAGGCGTCGTCGATCTCGTCGGCGAAGTCGACCAGGTGCCCGGCGCGGGCCCCGGCGTCCAGGGCCACCTCGACCAGCCGTACCGAGTTGGAGGAGTTGCGCGACCCGACGACGATCACCACGTCGCACTCCGCCGCGATCTCCTTGACCACGTGCTGGCGGTTGCTGGTGGCGTAGCAGATGTCGTCGCTGGGCGGCGACTGGAGCATCGGCAGCCGCTTCTTGAGCCGGGCCACCGTCTCCATGGTCTCGTCCACCGACAGCGTGGTCTGCGACAGCCAGACGACCTTGTTCGGATCCCGCACGGTGATCCGGTCGGCGTCCGCCGGGCCGTCCACCAGCTGGATGTGCTCCGGGGCCTCGCCGGCGGTGCCGATGACCTCCTCGTGGCCCTCGTGACCGATGAGCAGAATGTCGTAGTCCTCGGCGGCGAACCGCTTCGCCTCCTGATGCACCTTGGTCACCAGCGGGCAGGTCGCGTCGATCGCCTTCAGCGACCGCTCCTTCGCCTGCTCGTAGACCTCGGGCGCCACCCCGTGCGCGGAGAAGATCACGGTGGCCCCCTCGGGCACCTCCTCGTTCTCCTCCACGAAGATCGCGCCCTGGGCCTCCAGCGTCCGCACCACGTGCTTGTTGTGCACGATCTGCTTGCGGACGTAGATCGGGGCACCGTAGAGCTTGAGCGCCTCCTCGACGGTCTGCACCGCCCGGTCGACGCCCGCACAGTAACCGCGGGGCTTGGCCAGGAGCACGCGCTTGCCGGTCCGGGAAGTCGTCTCAGCCTCAGTCACCCGTTCATCGTACGTGCCACCGCCGTGGGTGGCAGCGGCTGCGACCCGTACCACACGCGGGGCACGCGAGGACGCGCGCCATGGTCATCCAGAAGACCCGCACCGGGGCGGTCGGGCCGTAGGGTGGGCGGATGAGCACGGGTGGGACGGCGGCGAGCAGCTCGGAGGAGCCCTGGCCGGTGCGGGTGGTCAGCCAGAAGATCGGTGCCTGGGTCGCGCGGCTGGGTTGGGTGTGGGTCGACGGGCAGGTGGCGCAGATCAGCCGCCGACCCGGTGCCAGCACCGTCTTCCTGACCCTGCGTGACCCGTCGGCCGACCTGAGTCTCACCGTCACCACCAACCGCGACGTGCTCGATTCCGGCGCTCCCGAGCTGCGCGAGGGCGCCCGCGTCGTGCTGCACGCCAAGCCGGAGTTCTACGCCGCCCGAGGCACCCTCAGCCTGCGCGCCGACGAGATTCGTCAGGTCGGCCTCGGTGAGCTGCTGGCCCGGCTGGAGAAACTCAAGAAACTGCTCGCCGCCGAGGGGTTGTTCGACCGGGCCCGCAAGCGTCGGCCGCCGTTCCTGCCGCAGCGGATCGGGCTGATCACCGGCCGGGCCAGCGCCGCCGAGCGGGACGTGCTGACCAACGCGCGCCGCCGCTGGCCGGCGGTGGAGTTCCGGACGGTGAACGTCGCCGTCCAGGGCACCGGTGCGGTGCAACAGATCGTGGACGCGCTCAAGGTGCTGGACGCCGACCCGAGCGTCGACGTGATCATCCTGGCCCGTGGCGGGGGCGGCATCGAGGACCTGCTCCCGTTCTCCGACGAGGCGTTGTGCCGGGCCGTCTTCGCCTGCCGTACGCCGGTGGTCAGCGCGATCGGCCACGAGACGGACGCGCCGCTGGTCGACTACGTGGCCGACGTGCGCGCGTCGACGCCGACCGACGCGGCCAAACGGGTGGTGCCCGACCTGGCCGAGGAGGTGCGCCTGATCAACCAGGCCCGGCACCGGCTGCATCGGGCGGTACGCAACCTCGTCGACCGCGAGACGCACCGCATCGACGCGCTGCGTTCGCGGCCGGTGCTGGCCCGACCGCAGGTGATGGTGGAGCAGCGGGCCAGCGAGCTGGCCGCCCTGCGGCAGCGCTCCGGGCGCTGCCTGGAACACCGCCTCGCCACCGCCGACGACGACCTGCGGCACACCCTGGCCCGGTTGCGCGCGCTGTCACCGGCGGCCACCCTCGACCGCGGGTACGCCATCGTGCAGCGCGCCGACGGCCACGTCGTCCGGGCGGCCACCCAGGTCGCCCCCGGCGACCCGCTGCGGGTACGCCTCGCCGACGGGGAACTGTCCGCCACCGTCGACGCCTGACGCCACCCCGACAGGCTCTCCGCCGCCGTCGACACGCCACCCCGCCGCGTTCGGACCGGTGCAGCTCCCCCTGCGACGCTCTTGCTTCCCCGCCGGCCCACGCGTGTTGCCGCGTAACGCGCATGGTCACGCTCGATCCGGGTTCGAGTGGCCTTCTGTCGGCGACGAGGCCACTCGAACCCGGATCGAGCAGGGCCTCACCGAGCCCGGTCAACGCGAGACGGCGCACGGTGGGAGGTGCGGTGCCCGCGGGTGTCGGCGGGTTGTGCTGAGATTGGTCCGATGACTGACGAGAAAACGAGCGGGCCGGACGAACGGCTCAGCTACGAACAGGCCCGCGCCGAACTCGCGTCGGTGGTGGAGCGGCTGGAGGCCGGCGGCACGTCGCTGGAGGAGTCCCTGGCGCTCTGGGAGCGCGGCGAGGCGCTGGCGGTGATCTGCCAGCGCTGGCTCGACGGTGCCCGCGCCCGCATCGACGCCGCACGGCAGGACCCGGCCGCCGGCTGAGCCGGGCAGGCCCACGCGAACGGGGCGCCCTCGGCGACGGGAAGCGGGTGCGGCCCGGCGTACGGCGAACTTGTGCGCGCCGAAGCGGCGCGGCGGTAGCCAGGACGACGCGGCGGGAGCCGGTAGCCCCCGCCGCGTTCCGTCGTCCTCAGTCGAACAGGTTGTACAGCTCCGGTGGCGCCTCCACGACCTGGTCGGACGGGGGCTTCTGGGCTGCGCTCGCGTTGCCATAGTCGCTGTACGTCACCCGGATCTCCGGCGCGGTGGCCCCGCCGGTGCCGGGGATCCGGAGGACCAGCTCGGTGAGCCGCCCCTGCCCGTCCAGCGTCGCGGTGAAGGGCACCGAGTTGGCCTGCGCGCCGAGCGCGGTGATCAAGCCCGGGTCGATCGATCCGGCGTCGGCGGCCTTCGACACGTCGATGGTGCCGGCGTACGTGCCGTCGCCGGTCCGCCGTACCTCGGTGACGGCCTGGGTGAGCACCTCGCTGCCGGCCGGGTCGACCTGGTCGAAGTCGAAGCCGAGGTTGCGGTTGCCCTGGATCCGACTCTGGTCGAGGTGCTGGTACTTGCCGAGGTTGAACTTGTCCCGCCCGGGGACGCTGGACGCCGCCGCGCCGCTGAGGTCCAGCTTGACCCAGCTGTCCGGCTTGGCGTGGACCAGGTCGAGGGCCATCGCCAGGTCGTCGGTCGGCTCGCCGATGCGCACCCGCATCTCCGCGCTCTGGCTCGGTTCGTGCACCTGCCCCTCGGCGGTCGAACCGGCGCCGGACATGCGGAACCGGAAGTTGCCGTTGCTGAGTTCCCGGGTCGAGTTCAGCAGCGCCTGCTTGGCGTCCGAATCGGCCTCTACGGACG
This sequence comes from Micromonospora craterilacus, assembly GCF_003236315.1. GTDB lineage: Bacteria > Actinomycetota > Actinomycetes > Mycobacteriales > Micromonosporaceae > Micromonospora > Micromonospora craterilacus. The sequence continues at coordinate 8,811 of NZ_POTY01000058.1, read as the reverse complement.
CACCGGAGGCGGTGGCGGACGGCGTTGAAGTAGGCCCGGCCGTGCCGCCGCCGGTGGTGGTGCAGGCGGCGACTCCGGGCGTGAGCAGCGCGGCGGCCACGAGGCCGGCGCTCAGTCGTCGAACAGTCATCGGTGTCTCCCAGCAGGGTCACCCGACGCATTTCGCGCGCCGGAGGCTCATCCCTCCTGTTCCCCGCCGCCCGGCCGCGCAATCACCCGAACCTCACGGACGGCGCGGCGGACATCGGACGCAGAACGGGGGCGAGCCGAGCCCGCCCCCGTTGCGCGTACCGCCGGATGTCGTCGATCCGGACTAGCCCTTGAACATCTCGTAGGTCTGCTCGCCCGCCTCGACGACCTGGTCCGCCGGCGGCTTCTGCACCGCGGTGGCGGAGCCGTAGTCGGCGTAGGTCACCTTGATGTCCTGCGCCTTGGTCTCCCCGGCGGCGGGGATGGACATGACCAGCTCGGTCAGCCGGCCCTGGGCGTCGAGCTTCGCGGTGAACGGAATCGCCTTGGCCTTCTCGCCCAACTCCTTGAGCATGGCCTCGTCGGTGGCGACCGAGTCCGTCACCGCGGAGAGGTCGACCGTGCCGCTGTAGGCGCCCTCGCCGGTCTTCTCCACCTCGGCGATGCCCTTGAACATCGCCGAGGCGTCGGCCGGGTCGGTGCCGGACTTGAACGGGTTCAGGCCCTTGGCGTCGCCCGCCTTGGCGGCGTCGAGGTGCTGGTACTTGTCCTTGAACGCGTCCGCGCCCGGCATCCCGGCGAGCAGGTCGCCCAGGTCCATCTTCACCCAGGTGTCGGGCGTGATGTGGATGAGGTCGAATTCCATGGTGAACTCGTCGTTACCCATCGACATCTTCATCTGCGCGCTGTCGCTGGGCTTGTGGACCACGCCGTTGCCGGTCATCGAGTCGGCGGTGATGGTGAAGGTGAAGTTCCCCTCGGCCAGCCCCTTGGTGGAGGCGAGCAGCGCCTCCTTCGGGTCCGCCGGGACGTCCTGCGCGGACGACGACCCGGAGGACGAGTCGGCAGTGCCGGAGTTGCAGGCGGCCACGCCAGGAACAAGCAGCGTGGCGGCGATGACGCCCACGCTCCACCGTCGAATGTTCACAGACTGTCTCTCTTCCCAACAGGGATAGCCCACCGGATCGAGCCGGCCGGGCACCGAACCCGGGGAGCGTAACGGATGAGACCGACATCCGGGGGACAGTTACCTCAGTCCACGGCGGTGGCCATCGCCCGCAACTCGTTGTCCCGGGCGTCCCCGACCACGATCACCGTACGGTCCGGTTGGAGCAGCACCAGCGCCTGCTCGTTTGCCCCGGGCGGTGTACCGCTGCCAGGTGCTGGCCCCGAGATCGGTCTGCCCCTGCGGCTGCCCCTCGTTGGTCAACTCGGCGGGCAGCAGCCGCTCCGGCGGGACGTTGCTCTGCACCAGTTGCAGACCTCGGCCCTCCGGCGTGACATAGCCCACCCGCAGGATCGCGCCGTCGTCGGTCGTTCGATAGTTGGCCCGCACGGTCCGCCATCCGTCGCCCAGCCCGGTCGGCTCGCTCACCGGGAACACGGCGGCCGACCGCGCCTGGTCGAACGCCGGCGCCGGGTCGACCGTGTTCGGCTCGTCCCCGCCGAGGAACCCCCGGTAGAGGGCGAACACCAGGGCGATCGGGATCAACAACACCAGCAGCGAGATCGCCATGTCCTTCGGCGACCGGTCGGACCTGGCGGCGGCGGGCGCGGCCGGCGGCGGCTCCCCAGCGGTCCGCGCCGGGTCCGGCTGCCGCTGGGGTACGCCCGGCCCGCCCGCCCGGTCGCCGGTCGGCTGGTCGCCGGTCGACGGCTGGTCGGCGGGTACGCGGTCGGCAGGCTGTGCGGGTTCCACCCCGCCATTCTCGCAGCCGCCCGACCGGCGGTATCCGGCCCATCACCGCCCCGCTCCGGTCACGGGTCCGCCATCGTGTGAGGATCAGGAACAAAGCCGGCAGCGCCGGCCCGGTCAACCCCGCACCGCCGCGAGGAGGAGCCGTTCGATGACGACCACCAGGACGCGAACCCCACAGAATCTCGACCGAAATATCGCCCTCGACCTGGTTCGGGTCACCGAGGCGGCGGCGATGGCCGCCGGCCGGTGGGTCGGCCGAGGCGACAAGGAGGGCGGCGACGGTGCCGCCGTCGACGCGATGCGCAAGCTGATCAACTCGATTCCCATGCGGGGCGTCGTGGTGATCGGCGAAGGCGAGAAGGACAACGCCCCGATGCTCTTCAACGGTGAAGAGGTCGGTGACGGCACCGGTCCGGAGGTGGACGTCGCGGTCGACCCGATCGACGGCACCACGCTGATGAGCAAGGGGATGCCGAACGCGCTGGCGGTGCTGGCGGTCGCCGAGCGGGGGGCGATGTTCGACCCGAGCGCCGTCTTCTACATGGAGAAGCTCGCCGTCGGCCCGGCCTACGCGGACGTGGTGGACATCAACGCCGGGGTCGCCGACAACCTGCGGCGGATCGCCAAGGTCAAGGGCTCCAGCGTGTCCGAGGTCACGGTCTGCGTGCTCGACCGGTCCCGGCACGACGACCTGGTCGACCAGATCCGCCGTACCGGGGCGGGAATCCGCTTCATCTCCGACGGCGACATCGCCGGTGCCATCGCCGCCGCACGCGGCGAGACCGACGTCGACGTGCTGATGGGCATCGGCGGCACCCCGGAGGGGATCACCGCCGCCTGTGCCCTCAAGTGCATGGGCGGGATGATGCAGGCCAAGCTCTGGCCGCGGGACGCCGCCGAGCGGGAGAAGGCGATCGCCGCCGGGCACGACCTGGACCGGGTGCTCACCACCGACGACCTGGTCACCGGCGACAACTGCTTCTTCGTGGCCACCGGCGTCACCTCCGGCGATTTGCTGCGCGGTGTGCGGTACCGGGCCGGCGGGGCGTACACCCAGTCGATCGTGATGCGCTCGAAGAGCGGCACCATCCGGGTGATCGACTCGTACCACCGGTTGGAGAAGCTGGCGCTCTACTCGGCGGTGGACTTCGACGGCCGGCCGCTGGACGAGCAGGCGTAGGCGATGGCGTGAGCGTGGCCGGAGCGGCGACCCGGCCGGCACTGTCGGCCGGCCGCCGGGCCGGCGCGTTGGGACTGGCGACCGTCGCCGGGGTCGCCGTGGCCGTCCAGTCCCGGATCAACGGCGAACTCGGCGGACGGCTGGGTGACGGCATCGCCGCCGCGGTCGTCTCGTTCGGGCTGGGCCTGCTGGTGCTGTTGGTGTTGGTGCCGGCGACCCGGGGCGGGCGGCGGGGCCTGGCCGCCCTGCGCGGTGCCCTCGCCGACGGCACGTTGCGGCCCTGGCAGTGTCTCGGCGGCGTGTGCGGGGCGTTCCTGGTGTTCACCCAGGGCGCGACCGTCGGCGCGCTGGGTGTGGCCGCGTTCACCGTGGCGGTGGTCGCCGGTCAGTCCGGCAGCAGCCTGCTGGTCGACCGGGCGGGAGTCGGCCCGAGCGGCCGGCAACCGGTGACCGTGGCCCGGCTGGCCGGAGCGGTCCTGACGGTGGCGGCGGTGCTGCTGGCCGTCAGCGGCCGGTTCGGCGAGCCGACCGCCCTGGTGCTGGCCGTGCTGCCCCTGCTGGCGGGTGTCGGGGTGGCCTGGCAGCAGGCGGTCAACGGCTGGGTCCGGGTGTCCACGGCCAGCACCCTGACCGCCACGCTGGTCAACTTCGCCGTCGGTACGGCGGCGCTGCTTGTCGCGTTCGCCGTCGACCTCGCCCTGCGGGGTCGACCACCGGGGAGCCTGCCCGCCGAACCCTGGCTCTACCTGGGTGGACCGATCGGCGTGACGTTCATCGCGGTGGCCGCGGCGGTGGTCCGCTTCACGGGCGTGCTGCTGCTCGGCCTGGCCACCATCGCCGGTCAGGTCACCGGCGCGGTGCTGCTGGACCTGCTACTTCCCACGACGGCCGCACGCCCCGGCGCGACCACCCTGCTCGGGGCCGGCCTCACCCTCGTCGCCGTGGCGGTCGCCGCTCTCGGTGGTCGGTTCAGGGCATGGTCATCGGCGACTCGGAGCGGTACCCGTCGAGGTCCGGCCGTCGACGGCGGAAGATGATCGCGGCCACGATGCCGCCGAGCAGCCCGAACAGGTGCCCCTGCCAGGAGATCCGTTCGTCGGTGGGCAGGACGCCCACCAGTTGGCCGCCGTAGAGGAGGCCGACCAGCAGGAAAACGGCGAAGTTCCACCAGCTTCGCTCGAAGATGCCGCGGGTCAGCAGGATGCCGAGGTAGCCGAAGATGACCCCGCTCGCCCCGACGACGATCGTGTTGGGCGACCCGGTGAACCACACACCGAGCCCGCTGACCAGCACGATCACCAGGGTGGACCAGAGGAACCGCCGGGCACCGGCGGCCAGCACGAAGGTGCCGAGGAGGATCAGCGGAATGCTGTTGCTGTAGAGGTGGTCGAAGCCGTGGTGCAGGAACGGCGAGAAGAAGACACCGTCGAGCCCTTCGATGCGCTTCGGGATGATGCCGGCGGCGGAGTCGAACCCGGCGCCGAGCCACTGGTCGAGCCCCTCGATCAGGAAGAGGATCGGCACCACCGCGCACATGGCCACGAAGGCCCGGCCGAGCGCCGCGTAGAAGGCCTCGGTGCCGAACCGGTGGGGGTCGCCACTTCCGGGGTGCAACGTCACCTGTCAACAGCTATCAGTAAACGCCGGCAGCCGCCACTTTTCGCCCGCTGACACCGGTCCGCCGACCGTCCGGGGCATTCAGGGGCCGACAACGACGGTGGGGGCGCGGTCGCCCACGCCCCCACCGTCGTCAGTCAGGTCAGTAGTAGCCCTTGTTCTGGGACTGCGCCCAGGCACCACACGGGTTGCTGTACCGGCCCTTGATGTAGCCGAGCCCCCACTTGATCTGGGTGACCGGGTTGGTCTCCCAGTCGTCGGCGACCGAGGACATCTTGTTGCCCGGGTACGCCTGTGGGATGCCGTACGCCCCGGAGGACCGGTTGCGTGCCTTGTGGTTCCAGCCGCTCTCCTTGGTCCAGAGCCGGTCGAGGCAGGGGAACTGGTCGATCTTGAAACCTGCGTCGATCATGAGCGCGCAGCCGACCTTCCGGTTGCCGCTGTACTCCTCGCACGAGGCGGGGATCGGGCCGTCGTACGGCTTCGCGGCCCGAGCGGCGGCCTCCGCGGCCTCCTTGGCCGCCTTCTCCTCCGCGGCCTTCTTGCGCGCCGCCTCCTCGGCCTTGCGGGCCTTCTCGGCGGCGGCCCGGGCCCGCTTCCTGGTCTCGGCGGCCTGCTGCCGGACGGCCCGTACCTGGCGGGAGACCTGCTGCTCCTGCCGGTATTCGACATCGATCTCGGTGACACTGCCGGCCACCTGCGCGTCGGGCCCCCGGTGCTGAGACTGGCGGTCCTCGCCCAGATAGAAACCGCCGGCAACGCCCACGGAGAGCAGGGCGACAGCGACGGTGCGGGCGGCGAACCGGCTCCACAGCCGACTCACGAAGTGATCCCTTCGTCGGGGTCAGGGACGCGGCGTGGCCGCGACCGCACTGGGCCGAAGCGCGCCGCGAGCGCCCGCGACCGGCGGACCGATCGCCGTAGACGCACCGCGTCCGCCTCCCCGGCGAATCGTCCGAACCCCTCGCGGGATGACGAACGATCACCAACGATGCGTCGGGTGCGTGGGCGCCCGTCGGACACCATCGCGCACAGTGAGGCTGATGGGAAACCATCAGCCTCAATTGTGACGTGGGTCACTCAAAAAATGCGTTTCAACACGCCCTAAACGGTCATCAGTGCGGGATGTCCTCCAGCAGGTCCGTCACCATCGCGGCGATCGGAGAACGCTCCGAACGGCTGAGCGTGACGTGCGCGAAGAGTTGATGCCCCTTGAGCGCCTCGATCACGGCGGTGACCCCGTCGTGCCGACCGACCCGGAGGTTGTCCCGCTGGGCGACATCGTGGGTGAGTACCACCCGTGAGCCCTGGCCGATCCGGGACAGCACGGTCAGCAGCACCCCGCGCTCCAGCGACTGCGCCTCGTCGACGATAACGAAGGCGTCGTGCAGGCTGCGGCCACGGATGTGGGTCAGCGGCAGCACCTCGAGCAGGCCGCGCGAGGTGACCTCCTCCAGCACGTGTTCGTGCACCACCGAGCCGAGCGTGTCGAAGACCGCCTGCGCCCAGGGCGACATCTTCTCCGACTCCGAGCCCGGCAGGTAGCCCAGCTCCTGGCCGCCGACGGCGTACAGCGGGCGGAAGACGATCACCTTCTTGTGCCGGCGACGCTCCATCACCGCCTCCAGCCCGGCACAGAGCGCGAGGGCGGACTTTCCGGTGCCCGCCCGGCCGCCGAGCGAGACGATGCCGATCGACTCGTCGAGCAGCAGATCGAGGGCGATCCGCTGCTCGGCGGAGCGGCCGTGCACGCCGAACGCCTCACGGTCGCCGCGGACCAGCCGGACGGTCTTGTCCGGCAGCACCCGGCCGAGCGCCGAGCCCCGGGCCGAGTGCAACACCAGACCGGTGTGACAGGGCAGGCCGGCCGCCGCGTCGACATCGATGGTCTCGCCGCCGTAGAGCCGGGCGATGTCGTCCTCACCCAGCTCCAGCTCGGCCATTCCGGTCCAGGTCGGGTCGCTCGCCTGCCCGTGCCGGTACTCGTCCGCGCGCAGGCCGACCGAGGCGGCCTTGACCCGCAATGGCATGTCCTTGCTGACCAGCGTCACCTCCCGCCCCTCGGCGGCGAGGTTCAGCGCGACGGAGAGGATCCGGGCGTCGTTCGACTCGTTGCGGAACCCGGGCGGCAGCACCCCGTCGTCGGTGTGGTTGAGCTCGACGCGCAGCGTGCCGCCGACGTCGTTGGCGGGTACCGGCCGGTCCAGCCGGCCGTGGCGCACCCGCAGCTCGTCCAGCATGCGCAGGGACTGCCGGGCGAACCAGCCCAGCTCGGGGTGATGTCGCTTGCCCTCCAGCTCGGAGATCACCACCAGGGGGAGTACCACCTCGTGCTCGGCGAAGCGGTGGAACGCCGCCGGGTCGCTGAGCAGGACGGAGGTGTCCAGGACGAAGGATTGGCCCGCTGGTCGGGGCTCCCTGGTGTCCGCCGACCCGGCCGCCGCGGTGCGGCGGCTACGGGTGGTGCGGCGAGTCGTGGCGGTCGAGGCCGAGCCCTGGTCGGCACCGGCGGTCGTACGGCGAGTCGTCACAGGCCTGCTCCGGCGGATGGGCACCCGGCCACCCGCGGTCCGCCTCCTCCGGTGCCCGGCGGACACGGGGTCGGATGCGGGCCCCGTGGCGAGGTCGCAGGCCGGGCGGGCCGGCTGGCCCGGGACAGTCCCGAGCCATGACTAGACGCTAGCTCCCCGCAACCCTTCCGGCTAGAGGACGTTCGTTAACGCCCGATGGCAGGTGAACCGGCCGGGATGCATGCCCCCTGCGCGCATCCCGGCCGGTGGAACCACCGTCACCGGTCTGACGTGGCCCCGGCGGCACCCGCCCAAAGGACGGCGCGCCGCGCCTGTGGACGGGCCAGGGGCCCGTCGACCGGTCTCAACCGGTCCGTCGGACGAGGGTGCCGGTCGGGTGCCGCCCGGTGACCGAGGCGGCCGGCTCCGCGAACGAGGATCCGGTGTACGTGGTGCCCGGGCGGACCACCGTGGCGGACACCCGGGTGGTGGTGGGCGCGGTGACCGCGAGGGCGGAGGCGATCGCGGCCTGGGCGTCCCGGCGACGCCGGTTCCATGCCCCCCGGTCGCCGTCGAAGTAGCCCTGCCGGTAGCCGAAGCGGTAACCGATGCGGTAGCTGAGCTGCCCGTGCAGCCGCCCGGCGGCGTAGCTCGTGGCGGCCAGCACGAGGACGAGGAAGATGGCGAGGAAGGGGCTCATCCGGCGGCTCCCTCTTCCCACGCGCCGCTCATCGCTCCTCCGGTTCGACGGTGGTGGGATCGGCGACCAGGAGCCGGTCGAGGTCGTCGGTGCCGATCTCCTCCACCAGCTCGACACTGATCCGGCAGCCGTCCACCACCACCTCGGCCACCGACGACCGGCGGATCTCCCCACCGGCGTCGTAGACCCGGACGCTGAGTTCCGGGCAGCCGAGGTGGGTACGCCAGGCGTTCCACTCGGCCCGGTCGCCGACACTCAGCGACAGGTAGCGACAGCCCCGGGCAAGGTAGAGGCGCCACGGCGCGGTCAACCCGGCGGCGACTCCCTCCGCAATCAGGCCGAAGGCCTGGGCGCGGGTTGCGAGTTCGGTCACCGCACCCCCCTCGCACCGGGCGCGTGACGCAGGTGAGCACTGATCGTCTCATGCACGTGACACACCGTAGGTTGTCCCATGGGCGTGACAGTATCAGCTTTTCGTTTGTTTGCCTCCGCACCTACGTACATCTATCCTGCCCAGGTGACACCCCTCAGGAACAGTGCTGGCCCCCTTGCCGGCCGATCCGCTTCAACGTCACGCAAGCGTGACAAGCGCGTGCCAGGAACCTCTCCCCAGGCCCAACGGCCGTACGGTCACGAGGTGACCGAGACGGCCAACGCAAGGAAGATCGCCTTCGCCACCTTTGTCCGGCGGGCGCTCGAGGAGGCCCGCGCCACCCGGGCGTGGACCGGCACCGAGGTCTCCCGACGCACCGGCGTCTCGCGACAGACCATCAACCGGTGGGTACGCGGCGACTGGGCCAGCGACCCGGAGGCCGAACGGGTGGTGGCGTTCTGCGAGGGCCTGGGGCTCGACCCGGCCGCCGCCTTCGCGGCCCTGGGCTGGGACCGGACCGCCTCCCGCCGGGCCGCCCCGCCC
>NZ_POTY01000589.1 GCF_003236315.1 Micromonospora craterilacus | reverse complement strand
CTATAAAAGTCATGGGCGGAGAAGACTGGGAAATATGGGTAGATACACTAAAAGCAGCGGGTGTATTGAGCGAAGGATTCAAAACAGTTTTATATTCTTACATTGGTCCTGAGTTAACGTACCCGATTTATCATAAGGGTACGTTAGGAAGGGCCAAGACACAAGCAGAAAGCTCAGCGCAAAGAATTACCGATAAACTAAAAGATATAGGTGGAACAGGCATTATATGCGTTTCTACGGTAGTAACAACTAAAGCAAGTGTTGTAATACCAATCTTACCTAAATATATGATAGCTTTGTATAAAGTTATGATGGACGAAGCCACACATGAAATTCCCATTATGCACAAAGATCGAGTTTATCGTGAGATGATTTACGGTAATAAGCCTATTTTTGATGATAAGGGTAGATT
>NZ_POTY01000588.1 GCF_003236315.1 Micromonospora craterilacus | reverse complement strand
ACTCCAGCGTGTTCGGCGCGGTCCTGGCGTCGATGCGGTCGCTGAAGACGTCCCTGGTGGTGTTCGACACGGCGGTGGTCGACCTGACCGACCGCCTGCACGACCCGGTGGAGCTGCTGTTCGGCACCCAGCTCGGCGGCGGCACCGACATCAACCGGGCCATCGCCTACTCCCAGGGCCTGATCACCCGGCCGGCCCACTCCATCTTCATCCTGATCGGCGACCTGTACGAGGGCGGCGTCCGGCAGGAGATGCTGCGCCGGGTGGCCGCGATGACGCAGGCCGGCGTGCAGGTGATCGTGCTGCTGGCGCTGTCCGACGAGGGCGCGCCGTTCTACGACCACGACAACGCCGCCGCGCTGGCCGCGATGGGCGTACCCGCGTTCGCGTGCACGCCCGACGCCTTCCCCGACC
>NZ_POTY01000587.1 GCF_003236315.1 Micromonospora craterilacus | reverse complement strand
GCACATGCTGACGCGTAAAGAGATTTGGGAACGATTAGAAAATAATCGGATTGATTTGGCAGTCATGTACCTACCTGATGAAAGTATCAAGAACTGGAAGCCATACCAGTCTAAGAAGATTATCCAAGACGAATTGCTATTCATTTCGGGTGACGAGAAGTTAGCGAAGAAGAAGCGCATCAAGTTCAAAGATACGACGCTCAATCCATGGGTGACGTATCCTGAAAACTATTACTTGGATCAAGTGGTTAAGGAATCTTATAAGAACCAGTTGGCTGATTTGCCAACGGCAGTCGCACGGTTTACGACGCCACAACAGATTTATCGCTTTGTGGCAGCAACTAATACTAACACGGCGTTGCCAAATTCATTTATGGTGGCTAATCCGGCAACTGATAAGCTCCACACGTTGTCAT
>NZ_POTY01000586.1 GCF_003236315.1 Micromonospora craterilacus | reverse complement strand
CGGCTGGACCACCCCCACCCCCTAGCGTTTAGGGGGAGCGGGGGGCGGGAACCGCGCAAGCATGGAGCAGCAGGGCATCGATCAGCAGACGACCGTTTCGCGGGTCAACACCGGCATGCGGGTGGTCGACTCCGCCGGCGTCGACGTGGGCACGGTGGATCTCGTCCAGCGTGGCGACCCCAACGCGGTGACCGTGCAGGCACCGACCGCCGACCCCGGCAGCAGCCTGGACGAACTGATCGAGTCCGCAGCCGTGGAGGAGCCGGACGTCCCGGCGGACCTGGCCGCTCGGCTGCTGCGTACCGGCTACCTCAAGGTCTCCACCGACCTGGTCCCCACCGGCGCCGTCTACGTACTGGCCGACCAGATCGCCACCGTCGCCGACAACCAGGTCCTCCTCAACACCCCCGCCACCAC
>NZ_POTY01000585.1 GCF_003236315.1 Micromonospora craterilacus | reverse complement strand
ATGTAGGCCACTGCCCCAAGGTTGGCGGCAATCTGATGCCCTGCCAAGACCACCGTACCGAGACGCGCGATGAAGATCGCCATCAACGTGAACGATGTGATCTCGATCAGGTAGGTGAAGCCCATCGGCACACCCAGGCGTACGAGTGCCCACAGCCGGGCGCGATTGGGTGGTGAGTATTGCGTGAAAATCGCAAGCGGCTTGTATGCGGGATTGCGCATCAGGATGGCGGCCGCAGCCACAAACCATAGCCAGCTGATGATCATCGAGGCGAGTGCACAGCCCGGGCCACCCATCGCGGGGACGCCCATGCCGCCGTACAGAAACAGTGCGTTGAGCGGAAATTTGATGGCGAGGCCGGCGAGCTGCAGTACCGTCACCATCACTGGGCGCGACAGCGCGTTGTTCAACGCAGAGT
>NZ_POTY01000584.1 GCF_003236315.1 Micromonospora craterilacus | reverse complement strand
GGCATACAGTGCCACGAGTTCGTCCACCGCATCACCCTATGCGCGCCGGGTGGGGTTCGGCGGCCGCGTCGTTCCGGTTGGCGCGTACGGTGCGGAGCCGCGTGACGAGTCGCCCGGCGACGTACGCGACGGCAACATGAGCACCGCCTGGGCGCCGTCGGGCACGACCGGTCAGATCTCGATCAAGTGGGGCTCCGCCACCACCGTCTCCAGGATCAACATCCGTGAGGCGTCCGGCTCCGTCGGCAACATCCGGTCGTGGCGGGTCCTCAACCACGACACCGGCGCCGTCCTGGCCTCGGGCAGCACGGCGGGCGTAATCACCTTCCCCGCCACCTCCCTGCGCAAGATCACCTTCGACATCACCAGCTCCTCCGGTACGCCGAGGGTCGCCGAGTTCGAGACCTACGCCGGATAGCAC
>NZ_POTY01000583.1 GCF_003236315.1 Micromonospora craterilacus | reverse complement strand
TACTGGGGCTGTCCTGGCGACATCTGGACAGCCAGCCCAAACCGGCTCTCCTGCGCTCGATGGCGGAAGAGCGCGGCGAGATCTACGCGGTCTATCACACGATCGATGCGGCTTGGCAAGCTGGCTTTTCCCAGCCGCCAAGCGATATGCCGAGCGACACGAAGATGGCGCGGATGTACGCGCTTGCGCCGCTTATCGCTGCCTTACGTCCGGCGCCATGGCGCGCCGTCTTCGACATCGGCAATGGTCTGTACTGGTATCTGGCTGTTCGAGATCAGCAGGAGATCATCCCGGAGGGCGATTTCGTCGGGTCCATAGACGCAGTGTCGCAGCTGCGTTCTCAGCACGATGCCTACGGTGTTTGGAATGACTACGACGAAGACGCCTCGCTGCAGGGGCTCGCCGACGCCGTTCGCAATCTGGC
>NZ_POTY01000582.1 GCF_003236315.1 Micromonospora craterilacus | reverse complement strand
CCCCATGCGCCTGCATTTCCTCCTTGCCGCCGTGCTGTCCGTGGCGTTGCCTGCTCAAGCCGAGCTTCTCATCAGCGAGTACGTAGAAGGCAGCTCGAACAACAAGGCCATCGAAATCTACAACCCGGACGGCGCCGAAGCCGATCTGTCGGTCTACAAGATCGAGCAGTACAACAATGGCGCCAGCACGCCCACCGCGTCGTTTGCACTCTCGGGCAAGCTGGCGCCAGGCGCCGTCCATGTGATGGCCCACAGCACACTGGCCAGCGTGCTCGGCAGCCGCGTCAACCAGACTGCGGCGTTCTCCTTCAATGGCGACGATGCGCTGACGCTCACGCGTTCCGGCGTGGTTGTCGACCGCATCGGCCAGGTTGGCTATCAACCGCCGTCCGGCTTCTGGGGTACAGCCAGCGCCGGCACCAAGGACC
>NZ_POTY01000581.1 GCF_003236315.1 Micromonospora craterilacus | reverse complement strand
ATCGCCGGTAGCCCGTTAACCACCAGCTACCAGTTCTACGGTACCCGCGATAAAGTTGACGATCGCAGCGTCAACGACCTTTATGACGGCACCGCCTGGCTGCAGGCGTTGACCTTTGGTTACCGGGCGGCTGACGTAGTGGATTTGCGCCTCGAAGGCACCTGGGTTAAGGCTGACGGTCAGCAGGGATACTTCCTGCAACGTATGACTCCAACCTACGCTTCCTCAAACGGTCGCCTGGATATCTGGTGGGACAACCGTTCTGACTTCAACGCCAACGGCGAAAAAGCAGTCTTCTTCGGTGCGATGTATGACCTGAAAAACTGGAATCTTCCAGGCTTCGCCATCGGCGCTTCCTACGTTTACGCATGGGATGCTAAACCTGCGACCTGGCAGAGCAATCCGGATGCGTACTACGACAAAAACCGGAC
>NZ_POTY01000580.1 GCF_003236315.1 Micromonospora craterilacus | reverse complement strand
CTGTTGGGCAGGTAGATGAAGTTCGCGATGGTTTCCTTCAGCACCTCGAAGTCGGTAATCCGCGCGATCTGGCGCAGCGACTGTGTTGCCATCCACACGGCACCGTTGAGCTTGCGGATGGTGGTCAGCCACGTTTCCAAGCGCCTGTAGAAGCGTTCGTACTTGAAGAAGAAGCCCGCCTCTTCAATCTCGATCAGCGTGAATCGCTGACCATCCATGCTCTTGCTGATCCGGAAGAAGGCGTAGTCTAGGAATAGAACCGCCGCGCGCTCGTAGTTGATGAGCAGCTCACCCATCTCGATGGTCAGGTCATCGCTGATTTGGAACGCGTCGTCGACGTTGTCGAAGAAGTCACCGTACTGACCACCCTTCATCCAGAGCTGCAGCCGCTCGCGCAGATCGGCGTGGATCAGTGTGGCGAAGAAGGACAGGGT
>NZ_POTY01000057.1 GCF_003236315.1 Micromonospora craterilacus | reverse complement strand
ACGCCGACCCAACAGGAGCCCGCCACGGAGTCCTACGCGGCCAACTCGACCCCGCCGCCCGACTCATCTGGATCTTCGAGAAGCTCCGACTGGCCCACGACGTGCGCTGGCCAGTGCCCGAACGGCTGGACGCGAAGCGCGCGCGTTAATGGCCGTTTGGTTCGCGAATCGCTTACTTGGGTGGCGATGGGGCCTCCAGTGGTTTCCCCCGGGCTTGTACGGCGTCGGCGGCGGCGATCCCGGTGAGGACCAGCGCGGCGGTGAGGGACACCAGCACCGGTGGTAGGAGGAGCATCAGCGGGGCGGCGAGGACGAGGATGAGGACCCCGACCACCCGCGGCCGGGAGACCCGGGCGAACACCACGTACTCGAAGTGGGCCCGTCCGGCGACGAACAGGGCGGGGCCACCGAGGATGACCACCACCCAGGCCGGCATCGTGTAACCGAGCGGGTGCGGGATGACCAGTTCATAACCGACGGCAGTGATGATGGTGCCGAGAATCATGATCCAGTGGGCGAAGGCCGCCACTCGGCCGAGGTGACTCGGATTATTCGATGCGGCGAGCGCGTCGGCGAGGATCTGCCCGGCCCGGTAGAAGTAGACCCGCCAGAGCAGGACGGTGGTGGCGAAACCGATCACGAACGCGGCTGTCGATTCGACGTCGTACAGGCCGCCGGTGTAGGCGAGGGCGAGGGCCAGGACGGACTCGCCGAGGGCGATCAGAAGGAACTGCCGGTACCGGTCCGCCAGGTGCCCGCCGGCGGCGGCCCACACGGTGGCTCGTCGCGCGCCGAGCTTCGGCACGGGCCACCCGAGCCGTGCCGCCAGGAATTCCAAGGCCGCGGCGGCAACCCACAGCACCACCCGGGTCTGGTCGTGGGTGAGCGCGCCGGCGATCCATAGGATGCCCGTCAGGCTGAACCAGACGAGTTGCCGCGTCACGTTGTCCTGCAGTTCGTGGCCGCGCAGCATGATCTCGAAGACGACGTACCGGCCGACCTGCATGACGACGTACGGCACGGCGAAGGCCAGACCGCCGCCGTGGAACGCGGTGGGCAGCGCGGCCGACATGATCAGGACTCCGAGCATGGTCGCGATGGTCACGGCCTGCACCGGCAGCCGGCGCGGGTCGAGCCTGGCCGTCGTCCACGCGGCCACGGTCCATGCCGAGGTCAACGGATACAGCAGCAGTAACGTCTTGCCCACCGCGGGGAGAGCGAACCACTGGTCGGCGACGCCGGGACGGGCCAGTTGCTCGGTGATCCGCAGGGCGATCCGTTGGATGACGAAGACGAAGGCCAGGTCGAAGAACAGCTCCAGGAACGTCGCCTGCTGCGGGCTAGAGGGCGTCCGGAGCAGGCCGGAGCGCCCACCTGCCATCATCGTCAACCCCGCCTCGCTGACCTGCCACCCAGCCACCCTGCCATGCCGCCCCATCGGCGCGGGCGTGATCGCGGGGATCCCGCTCTCGGGTGGTGTTGGGCCTGGGCCGGTCCGTTGACGGCTGAGTTCGAGGTCGGGTTCATGTGGCGGTAGCGTGACCGCATGATCGACCCAGCACGGCCGCGGGCAACGGGCGCCGCAGCCACGAACGGGCCGAACTGCACCGAGGTCGCACCGGGACGCACCGCCGTGGTGATACCCGGCGGACGCAACGGCCCGTACGCGCCGCTGCTGATGTTCTCGGCGGACGCGGCGGAGGCTCGCGGCGCCCAGATCCGGCCGATCTCCTGGACCCGCCGCGAAGACCCTGTCGACCTGACCCCGGGCGAGCGCGAAGCCTGGGTGTCCTCCCAGGTCGAACCCGTCCTCGACGAACTCGGCGACGCCCGGCCCGGACGTTCGCCCCCTGCTGATCGGCAAGTCCCTGGGCAGCCACGCCGCCCTGATGGCGATGCAGCGAACGCTGCCGGCAGTCTGGCTCACTCCGCTGCTCACCGCCGATCCGGTGGTGGCAGCGCTCCGCCAGGCAACCGCGCCGTGCCTACTCGTCGGCGGCACCGCCGACCCGTTCTGGGACGGTCCGCTCGCACGCCAACTCTCGGCACACGTGCTCGAAGTCGAGGGCGCCAACCACGGCATGTACGTACCCGGGCCGCTGGCCTCCTCCGCTTCGGTGCTCGGCCAGGTCGCCACGGCCGTTGAGGAGTTCCTCGACGGCGTGCTCTGGCCCTAGAAACTGGGACACGGCCAGCAGTCGCACGCAATGACCTGGCGAGAGGTCAGCGCCGGGCAGGTCGGGATGGTCGCGCGGCATCTGATGCGTCGCGGTGCCGGCCCGGATACCGTCGGGCGAATGACCGTCCGTCTGCGTACCGCGAACGATCTCGACATGCCCGCCGTCGGCGCCGCGCACCGTTCCCGGGCCTCGGCCTACACCGCACCGCTGACCCACCAGGTGCGGTACGCCCGGGCGGCCACCCGGTGACCGACTTCGCCGAACGCGCCGAGCGGCACCGGGGCGAGTTGCGGGTGCACTGCTACCGCATGCTCGGCTCGTTCGACGAGGCGGAGGACCTGGTCCAGGAGGTGTTCCTGCGGGCGTGGCGCGGGCGGGACGGCTTCGAGGGCCGTTCCTCGTTGCGCGCCTGGCTGTACCGGATCGCCACCAACGCCTGCCTGGACTTTCTCGACGGCCGGAACCGCCGGACCCTGCCCGACCAGGCCGATTCGCCGGACGGCCCGTGGTTGCAGCCGTTCCCCGGTCACCTGTGGGAGCCGGTGGCGCCGAGCGCCGACGACCCGGAGGCCGCGGTGGTCGCGAAGGAAACTCTGGAGCTGGCGTTCCTGGCGGCCATCCAGCACCTGCCGCCGAGGCAGCGTGCCGCGACCATCCTGTGCGACGTGCTGGGCTGGCCGGCCCGCCAGACGGCCGAGGCCCTCGACGGCAGTGTCGCCTCGGTCAACAGCGCCCTGCAACGGGCCAGAGCCACCCTGCGTACCCACCTGCCGCCCGGCCGGTCGGACTGGGCCCCGTCAGCCCCGCCCACCGACGAGGACCGCCGGATCCTGCGCCGCTACATGTCCGCGGTCGAGCGCGGCGACCTGACCGAGGTCGCCGAGCTGCTGGCGCGG
The DNA here is from genome assembly GCF_003236315.1 of Micromonospora craterilacus. Lineage (GTDB taxonomy): Bacteria > Actinomycetota > Actinomycetes > Mycobacteriales > Micromonosporaceae > Micromonospora > Micromonospora craterilacus. Next base: position 27,451 of record NZ_POTY01000057.1, on the reverse strand, counting down.
GACGTGCGGGCGACGATGCCGCCGTACCCGGAATGGTTCGACGACCGCGACGGCGTGCTGGCAGCGCTGGCGACGAGCTGGGACGCCGGCTCACCCGACTACATCGGAACGCTACGCATGCTGCCGACGAGCGCCAACGGCCAGTTGGCCGCAGCGACGTACCGGTGTCCGCCGGGCGGGCAGGCGTACGAGCCGTTCGGCATCGGCGTGCTGCGGGTCCGCGACGGCCGGATAACCGAGATCGTCGCGTTCCACGAGCCGGCGCTGTTCCCGTCGTTCAACCTCCCACCCACCCTGGACCGATGAGGTTCGGCGGTGGATGCCGTCTCAATATCGGACGAGGCAATCAGCCGGCAGAGGAGACCGCAGTGAACGACATCGAACCGCAGACCGCGAACGGCAAGGTGCTCTGGCACTTCACCATGTCCCTGGACGGGTTCGTGGCCGGGCCGAACCACGAGATGGACTGGATGATGACCGGCATCTCGCCCCAGCCGGGCCTGATCGAGGAGTACGTCCGGACCACCGGCGCGATCCTGGGCGGCCGGCGCGGCTGGGACCACTTCCCGGATCCGAGCACCGTCTACGGCGGCGCCTGGACCGGACCCATCTTTGTGCTCACCCACCACCCGGAGGACGCCAAGCCCGCCGACGGCGTCACGTTCCTGGACTGCGACCTGGCCGAGGCGGTGCGGATCGCGCTGGCCGCGGCCGGCGGCAAGAACGTCGAGGTGCTGTCGCCGACGATCGGTGGGCAGCTTCTCGAACGCGGCCTGCTCGACGAGATCAACCTGCACATCGCGCCCGTGCTGCTCGGCGACGGCATCCGGCTGCTGGACCTCCCCGGTGGCCGGCCGCACTACCTCCACCGGGTCGGTGCCGGCGACCCCACCGCCGAGCTGACCGTGCGGTACCGGCCGGTCAGGCCGTGACCGCGAACGTCATCACGGCGACGGCGAGCGCACCCGGCAGGGCGCCGATCGCCCGACCCCCGGCCGCATCTGTCGCGCCGAGCAGCCATCGGGACACACGTCACCGGATCAGGATCGAGGGGCTGTCGCTCGGAGGGCCCGAGCCGCCCACCGCCCTCGGATTCGGCCGGGCTTGACACCGGGGTCGGCCGGGTCGGACGGGCCATCGGAGCGCTCCGGAGCGAGTCCGCCAGCCATGAGACGCGCCCCCAGGTAGAGGAACGGCAGGAGCAGCAGCACGTCCGCGACGTGCGCGACCAGCGGATCACGTGGGATGCGGCTGATCGGGAACATCACCGCGCCGAGGCAGATCAGCAGGCCGACCGGAACAGGTACCGCGCGGATCCGGGCCAGCACGGCGCCGAGTGCGAACAGGCTGAACGGAAACAGCGGGCCGGCAAGCCAGAACACCAGATTCCCGGCGACCGGGTACGCCTCGAGCAGCCGGACAGCCTCCCCGTGCGCCACCCCGAACAGCTCTTCGTCCATGCCCTGCACGCCGAAGGCCACTCCGCCCACCGTCCCGTACACGGCGAGGGGCAGGCCGATGGCGGTGTACCGGGGCACGCGTCCCTCCAGTGCCCGGAACACCGCGATCAGGCCGACCAACCAGGCCGCCACGGAGATCACCGTGAACGGAGCGGCCGCGATTCCCTGCGTGCCGTCCCGCCAGAAGAAGGTGCCCACGACCTGTAGAGCCGGCCCGAGCATCAGTCCGATCCCACCGATGTGTCGCACCAGTGCGGGCAGCTCACGTTGAGATTGGGGATAGGTAGTCATGCAACCCACGCTAGGGTCGGGCGGGGGCTCCTCCATCCACCCGACGCAGGTCCGGCCGTACCGCAGACGCGGTACGCCAGATGTGGTGGCGGCACAGCGGGTGGGATGCGAGTACGTGGGCTCACATCAGCGGCGGGAGACCGGCCAGGCCACATTGGTAGGCGAAGACCACCAGCTGCGCGCGGTCACGCGCACCGAGCTTGGCCATCGCACGGTTCACGTGGGTCTTCGCCGTCGCCGGGCTCATCCTCAACCGTCCGCCGATTTCCTGATTGGACAGCCCTGCGGCGACGAGGGTGACCACTTCGCGTTCGCGTGGGGTGAGCCCGGCCAGCCGCTCGGGTGCCAGCTCGGGGCCACCGAGCCGGTTCACGAACGCGGCGATCAGCCGCCGGGTCACGGTGGGCGCGAGCATCGCGTCCCCACGGGCCACGGTGCGTACCGCCTGCCGCAGGTCGTCCGGCTCGGTGTCCTTCAACAGGAATCCGCTCGCGCCCGCGTGTAACGCCGTGAAGACATACTCGTCCAACTCGAAGGTGGTCAGCATCAACACCCGCACCCCCGGCAACCGTTCGTCGGCCAGGATGCGCCGGGTCGCGGTCAGCCCGTCGGTGCCCGGCATCCGCACGTCCATCAGCACCACGTCCGGGCGGTGGGCGCGGGTCAACGCGATCGCCTCGTCCCCGTCGGCCGCCTCGCCGACCACCGCGATCGTTCGGTCCGCGGCGGTCCGGACCAGGGCGGTGAGATCCGCTGAATGGTCGGCCACTACCGGGCCTCCCAGCGGCGCAGCAGGGCCGCGATCCGCGGCCGGCGCAGTTCGACCGCCCAGTCCAACGGTGTGGCGTGGAACCTGTCATCGCGGGCGGCAGGATCCGCACCGGCGTGCAGCAGCGTCTCGGCCAGGGCGGGATCGTCACGTTCCACGGCGACATGCAACAGCTTCTTGCCGCTCGACGGCCGCCGGGCGTGCACCAGCTGCGGATCCCGGTGCAGCAGTTGCCGTGCCTCGTCGTGCCAGCCGAGTACCCAGAACCACAGCAGATCGGGTTCCGCGCCGTGTGTGACCAGCCAGCGCGCCACGCCCGCCTGACCGGCGTCGGCGGCCAGCCGCAGCGGGGTCATTCCATTGGCAAGCGGCCTGTTGAGCAGATCGGTGCCGGGACGCATCGTCGCGAGGTCATCAAGGTTGCCCTCGCCGATCGCCTCGGCCAGCGCGATCTGCTGCGCGGACGGCCGGCTGGCCAGCAGATGCCGAGCGGCCCACCAGGTCTGGCCGAAGCCCAGGGGCCGGAAGCCGAACATCCGGTAGAGCGCGGCGGACTCGGCGGCCGCGTTGGCCACGACGTAGCGGCAGCCGAGATCAAGCAGGAACCGGAGCAGCCATGCGATCCGGTCCAGGCCGGGGCCGGGTGTCCGGCTGGCCGGCACGATGAGCAGATCGTGCAGACCGACCACACCTCCACCCTCGTCGTTGCCGCTGGCACAGATCGACACCTGGCCGATCGGTCGTCCCTCCTGCCACATCACCACATGCCAGACCCGACGAGGCTGCGTCTGGATCATCGCCTGACGGATCCGCCAGGAGTCCGGGTGGTAGCAGAGCAGCTCGGGAACGCTCCAGTCGTCGAACCGGTCGGGCACCGACATCGTGACGGCGGCGTCGAGCTCGGCACGTGTCGGAGGCGGCTCGACGCCGGCAAGGTCGAGCAGCATCCAGCGTGGTCGTCCGCCCTGCCGCAGCCCCCGCGCCGCCAGCCACGACCCGAGTCGCGCGTCGTACGGCTCAGACATGGCCCAGAAGCTGAGCAGGTCGACATCGCTGGTGCGGCAGTCCTCGACGATGTCGTGGACCCGTGCCCGCAGGTCCGCGCCGCCGGGGTCGGTGACGGCGACGGTGACCTCTCTCGCCGGTTGCGAGGTTACCGCCCGGATCAGCCCCGCCTCGGCGACGATCTTCCCGCCGCCGGCGACGGCGATCTGGCGCAGCCATTCGACGTGGTTGTCGACGCAGGCCCGCAACAGCTCCGGCTGCGTGGCGTCGCGGGTCAGGAATCGCATCGGTCACCGTCCCCGGCGTCGGCGAGCGCCGCCCGCACCCAGCTGACCATCGCACGAATGGTGCGGGTTTCCAGGATCGCCCGTACGGACACGTCCAGGTCGAGATCCTCACCGACCCGGGCGATGATCCGTACCGCGTGCAGTGAGCTGCCTCCGAGGGCGAAGAAGTCCGCGTCGTCGGCGAGGTGCGGGGTGTCGAAGACCTCCTGCCAGGCCGCCCGGACCACGGCCGCCACGTCGGGCGGTGACACCTGTGCTGCGGTCACGGTTCCTGCCCTGGTGCGGCGGATCCCGGATACGCGAACGAGAGGGTACGGCCCCGTCGCTCCACCGCGCTGGCCCCGGTCTCGCTGAGGTAGCGGCGGACGAGGGCCTCGGTGCCGGGTGCCGGCCGCATCACCACCCCGCGTTCGTCGGTCTCGACCCGATCGAGGTCGTGTTCGGCCAGGAACGCGGCGATCTGCTCGGCAGTGGTCGCTCGCCGGGCAAGTGTCCGGGCTCGCCCGGCCGGGCTCAGGCCCGGATACATGACGTCGAGCAGCAGGACCAGCCGCGGCTCGGTGCCGGTGTGCCAGACCTCGTGTTCGAACGAGTCGTCGAAGACGATGCAGCGGCCCTCCTGCCAGGTCAGCCGCTCGTTGCCGACCCGGATCACCGGTCCGGGCGGGGTGCGCAGGCCGAGGTGCACCCGCAGTTGGGCGTTGGTCCGCCCGCAGTGCGGCAACACGTGGCTGCCGGGCTCCAGCCAGGACAGGGTCGCCACGCCGGGGCCGAACGTGGTCGCCTCCGGGATCTGCGCCAACGCGGCGGCGGTCGCCGGGAACAGCGCGCAGGCCTGTTCCTGACGCCGTCCGGCCTCGTACAGCACCACCTGCTCCCAGCGTCCGGAACCCAGCAACGGCTCGTCGACCGGGGCGAAGCCGGTGCGTCCGTCGGCCATCACCGACTCGACCTCGGCCGAGATCGCTGGATAGCTGGCTTCGAGGTGGGCGACGAACCAGAAGTCGTCCGGATCGTAGACCGGCCGGCCACTGCCGTCGGGCAGGTAGTCGACCGGGCGCTGCAGCGGGTCCGCCCACACGCCCTGCCCAACCGCGAGTTCTGCTGTCGCCCGGACCAGATCGGGTCGATCCTCGCGGAGCATGGCGTCGATCAGCGCCGCGTAGCGGCGACGCAGTTCCATCGTGATCTGCGGGTCGGCCGTCGTCGCCATCTCGTTGACCTCCCTCACGCCGGCCTCGGCGCGCTGATGGCGCGCATCGCAGCGCGGACGTTGTCGATGACCTTCCGCACGGCGTGATCGTCCAGCCCCTGGTGCAGCGGCAGGCACAGGGTCTCCCGGGCGGCCTGCTCCGCGCCGGCCAGCCGGGGTCCTCGGTAGCCGTACGCCGCCACGGTGTGCAGCGGAAGGTAGCGGAACGTGGTGTAGATGCCGGCGTCGTACAGCCGTCGCGCCACCTCGTCACGGGCACCCGCAGGCAGCCCGATCCAGTAGAAGGTGTACGACGTGCGGTGCCCGGCGGGCAGCGCGGGTGGACGCCGCAGGAACCCGAGATTGGCGAACTGTGCGTCGTACTCCTCGGCGACGGCACGTCGCCGGCTGATGAAGGCGGGCAGCCTGCGTAGTTGGACAAGTCCGATCGCGGCGCAGATGTCGTTGGTGATGGACCGGCGGCTGAACGAATCCACCTCGAACTCCCACCAGCGGGTCGCGTCGCCGCCGGCCTGGGTGAAGCCCGCGGTCTGCCGCATCCCGAGGTAGGTTGTCGTGCCGACCTGCCGGGCCAGCGCCGGATCGCGCAGCCACATCATTCCGCCGTCGCCGGTGACCAGTGTCTTCATGGCGTCGAAGCTCCACACGCCGATGTCCCCGAAGGTGCCGCAGGCCCGGCCGGCGACGGATGACGCGACCGCGCACGCGGCATCCTCGACCAGAAACAGTCCACGCTCGCGGCACAGCCGGGAGATGGCGACGATGTCGCCGGGGTAGCCGCCGTAGTGCAGCACGAGCACGCCCACCGTCCGCGCCGTCAGGGCGGCGTCGACGTGCCCGACGGTCGGATTGAGGGTCGTGGGGTCGACGTCGCAGAAGACCGGGGTGGCACCCCGGGCGGCGATGGCGTTGGCCGCCCCGACGAAACTGACGCTCGGCAGCACGACCTCGTCACCGGGGCCCACCCCGAGCACCTCCATGGCCACGAACAGTGCCTCGGTACACGAGTTCACCGATCGGACCTCGTCGGCGGGCACGCCGAGATGGTCGGCGAACGCCGCCTCGAAGGTCTCCGTACGCCGTCCCCGGCCCAGCCAGCCGCTGGCGAACACCTCACGGACAGCGGCGACCTCCTCGTCGCCGAGGGTCGGCTGGAACACGTTGATCATGACAGGCTCCTGATCCTGCCGCCCGCCGCCACCTGCCCAGGTAGGCGGGCCCGCACCGATTGGTACACCTCGTCGACGGAGATGTCGCTCAGGCATCGGGGATAGGGGCCGTCCACCCCCGCGTACGGGTAGTGGCAGGCATGGGCGCAGGGCATCGTCGTGGTGCCGGCGCCGCGCGGCAGGTTCCTGATCGTCTGGCACGGGTGGCGGTGGTTGACGCCGTGATGCCGGGGGTAGATGCGGGTCCACAGGAACTCGGTCGGGGTGGGCCCGTAGAGGACCACCGTCTGACGTCGCAGCGCGGCGGCGAGATGGGCCGGAGCCGAATCACTACCGACGAGGACGTCCACGCTGTCCAACATGGTGGCCAGGGTGTTCAGCGTCGCCCCGGCGACCACCCGTACCCGGGTCGCCGGTCCCACCTGACCGATGCGGGTACGGAGCAGGTCCAACTCGTCCGCCTCGTCGGCGTCACCCACCAGCAGGATCGTGCCGACCGTCCCGGCCAGCCGCCGGGCCAGCTCGACGTAGCGGTTCTGCGGCCATCGGCGGTTCCAGTGTCGGGCCCCGCCCGGGTGCAACCCGACGACCGGACCGGGTGTGGGGGGCACCGGCTCCGGTCGGAACGGCAGCGGCGGGAGCACGTCGGCCGGCCCGGTCAGCGCGACACCCAGCGTCGCCGCGAGCCCCCGCGCGTAGTCGTACAGGTCCGGCTGGCCGAACACGGGACGGGGCAGGCGGATGACGTCGGTCAGGCCGGCGCTGCCGGTGTAGCCGACCGCGAACCCCAGCCGCCGGGCGACGCCGGCCTGCTCGGCGGCGCTGCCGCCCAGGGTCCGGCTGTCGGGATCCACCACGCACAGGTCGTAGGCGCCAGCCCGCAGCCGCCCCAGGAACTCCTCGGTCGAGGCCACGCTCGTGTCGTCGTGCGCGGGACAGATCATGACGTGGTCGGCGTACGTGTGGTGGGCGAGGAACTCGGCGAACCGGCCGGCGGCGGCACTGGGCAGCACGAAGGTGACCGTCGCGTCGGGATACGCCCGGCGAAGCAGGTGCAGCAGGATGTTGCGGTGCAGCAGGTCACCGAGGCCGGGTTCCCAGAGCTGGGCGAGCAGGCAGACCCGCCGTACGGCCGGTTCCGTACGGCGCGCCTCGCCCACCTGGTGGCTCATCCCGGCGCCTCGCCGCGCGCCGCCCGAGAGTCGGGCAGGGCCGGCCCGCGCCGGAAGACCCGCCGACGCTGTCGCCTCATGCGGCCGGCTCGCCGACGACGAGACGGCCCGTGCCGCTCATGGTGGCCAGATCCACGTCCGCGATGCAGCGCACCGGCACGAAGTCGAGGGTGAGGTCGCCGGCCAGGTGGACCGGGCCGGTGGCGGTGTCGAAGTCCGCGCCGTCGACGCTGCTGGCCGTGGCGTCGATCCGCACGCCCAGCTCCGTGCCGCCCCGGGTGTTGGTGAAGCGGATGAAGACATATCCGCGCTCGATCGCCTCGCGCAGCGCCGGGCCGGTCCGTTCGGGTCGGATGACGACCTCCACCGGGTGGTCGCCTCGGGACAGCCGGTCGACGAGTGGTTCCTCGTCGTCCAGCGGCTCGGCCTCCTCGGTGACCGGCTCGTTCGCCATGCGTTCCATGTACTGCCGCAGGCTCAGCGGACGCATGTCGGTCCACACCTGATCGATGTGGGCCAGGCAGTCGGCTTTCGGTCCGACGGTGCCCTCGTCCCGCCAACCCGGCGGCAGGTCCCGATCGGCGGGCCAGATCGAGTACTGCTCCTCGTGGTTGAGCACCACCCGGTAGACCTCGACCGGGTCGTCGCTGTCGTCGGACATCGTGTGTTCCTCTCAGTCGGCGGGCAGGTCGGCAAGGCGGATGCTCGGCTGTGCGGTCACCTGGTCGATCTGGCGGTCGAGCCCCCGCACGAGCGCGTCCACCCGATCCGGCGGGAACCGGGCCGGATCGGCGCGCACCAGGAGTGCCTCACCGTCGCGGTGTTCGGCCAGTTCCAACTCGATGGCGGCTCGTCCCGGGTCGGCGCCGGCGCCGCGCAGGGCAAGATCCGACTCTCGGAAGAGTTCGATTGACAGTCCGTGTCGCGCCAGAGTCCGTTCGCCTCGGGTGGTGTCGCTGGTGGGGGGTGTCCGGCAGTAGTTGATCAGAACTTCCCCTGGCAGTTCTCCGGGCGCCCGTTCGGTCGCGAACCGGCGCAGCGCGCCGTATGGGACGTACCGGACCACCGAGTCGAGCAGGCCGGCGTGCACCCTTCGGACGAGGTCCTGGAAGGTCATCGTGGTCAGGTCGGTGGTGTCGACAGCGAACACCAGTCGGTCGGTGAACGGCCCGATCACGGGGCCAAGGCCGGCGTAGTCACGCAGGTCGAACGTGGTCTGGAAGACGGGTCGCCGGGCGGGCTCGGTGTGCTGCCCCCACCAGGTCAGCAGCGCCACGATGGCGAGCGGGCCGGCGTTGCCGGCGTGCGCGCTGACCTGGCACAGCCGCTGCCAGCGGGATCGGGTCATGCTCAGCTGCGCCTGGTGCCGCGCTCGCACCGCCGGCCCGTCGACGGGCCGCGGCCACCGGTCCAGCTGCCGTGACCACCAGGCGATCCGCCCGCCGTGCTGACCGGCGAGTTCGGCGCAGGCCGCCGCGGCCTGGGTGAACGTCGGATACTCGTCCGGGCGGAACCGGCCGAGGTAGTGCTGCATGACCGCACCGAGGAGCAGGTAAAGCGACCGCAGGTCGACCAGGAGAGGATGGCCGCTCACCGCCAGCACGACCTCGGCGGGAGCGGTACGGACCACGCTGACCACCACCGACGGCGCGCTGTGCTGGCCCGCGGAGCGTCGATGGTTGTCCAGCACGTCGAGGCAGGTGCCGTCGCCGTCCACCGTGGTCTGTTGCACCCGGGGGCTCGCCGGTTGCACGACGGGCGCCTCGCCCGGTTCGGTCACGAATCCGGCTCGCAGCACGTCGATGGTGGCGACGACCTGTCGTGCCGACGCGGCGAGCCGGGTGTCGTCGACCGTGCCAGTGAGCCGCAGCGCCCTGGTGTGCGCGGGGCACGGCCCGAGGTCATGCCGACAGCGCCACAGCTCGCGCTGGGTGGCGGTCATCGGCAGCACCACGGGATGCCGCCCGGCGCTGGCCACCTGACTCATCGGTCGTCACCTCCGGCGTCTGCCGTCGCCGGCGGCGATGCGGCCGACGGATTCGGTAGCGCACCGAGGTCGTGGCAGTGGCGCCCGGCCATGCTCACCACGATCCGCCGAGGCCCAGTGAACGGCTCCCGCCCGTGCGCGACCAGCAGGTTATCGACCACGAGGACATCACCGGGACGCCAGGCGACCGCCACCGCCTCGGCGTCGTACGCGGCACGGATCTCCGCGACCAGGTCGGCGGGGATGGGCGTGCCGTCGCCGTACGTGACGTTGAGCGGCACCCCGTCCGGACCGAGTTGCGCGGTCAACGCGTCGGACAGCGAACGGTCCAGAGCCGAGACGTGGAACAGGTTGACGTGGTTGAACCACACCTCCTGCCGGTGGTGCGGATGGCGCAGCAACGCCGGACGCACCTGGGCGGTACGCAGCCCGCCGGCACCGCGCCAATGCAGATCGATCGCCTCCTCCCGGCAGTACGCCTCGACCTGGTCCCGGTTCGCCGTGCCGAACGCCTCCGGCCAGGACAGGCCGGCCCCGTCACCGAAGCTGCGCAGGTAACGCACGCCGCGGTCGCGGAAACCCGCCACGGCGGCCGGTGCCAGGCGGGCGAGGACCCGACGGCAGTCGGCGACCGGGGTGGCACCACCCGAGTGCGGCGCATCGAGGCAGCAGAACACCAACCGGGTGGGAAAGCAACGCTGGTAGGCGTTCTCGTTGTGCAGAGGGATGCGCTGGTCCGGCGGATACTCGGTCGAGGTGTAGACACCGGGGGTCAGTTCGCTGCGCGGCGTGGTCCGTTCCCGGTAGGGCAGGGCGGCACCGCCCACGGCTGTCGCCACCCGACTGAACGTGACCAGGTCGACGGCGAACCCGGTGAACAGGACGGCGCCGTGCCGGGCCAGCCAACCGTCAACGACGCCGGGGTGCTCGTCGACCCATCCGGCGAGGTCCACCTCCTCGATCGGGTGCACCTCGTACGGGAAGTCGAGCGCGCCGGTGGACTGCACCCAGTGGGCCGTCGCGGCACTCACCGGCCTGCGACGGCCGCCACGAAAGCCGAACTGACCCGTCACGCCCCACCGTCCGGCACCGGTGCTGTCCGGAAGGCTCCGTCGAGGCGTCGCAGCATCCCTGCCTCGCGGTCGCGGGCGGCGGCGTGGTGGTCCGGATCCGGTGATCCGCCGAGGATCGTGTGCAGCAGCTCGTGGTGGTCGGACAGCCGCAGCATAGTGCCGGCGACCTCGGGATCGACCTCGCCGACCGGACACAGGCCGAGGTCGGCCCCGGCGGCGGCCATCAGGGTCTGCAGGATCGCGCCAGCTTCGATCAGGCAGTAGTCACGGGCCCGGGTGCCGTACATCGGTTCGACGGCGTCGCGGGCAGCCACCAGGTACACCGCGAATGACGAGGTACGCACGGCCGGCCGGTTCACCCAGGCGTGGGCCTCGTCGCCGATCTCACCGCCCGGGTTGACGACGGTCAACTCGTGCCGCTCCGGGTGGTAGTAGAAGGCGCCTGGGTCGAGTCCGGCGACACCTCGCGGGCCGGTGGTGAGGTACACCTGCACGGGGTAGAGGGTGCCGGCCGACGGGTAGCCGTATCGCGGGTTGCCACCGGCACCACTGCCCGGACCGTCCGGGTCGGATGCGATGTCGAGTCGCGCTACGGCACTGAGCAGGCGTCCGAGCGCGTCGAGGGAGACCTGTGCCGGGCCGAACCGGCGGGTTGTCCGTCTGCCGGCCAGCCATTCGGGGGGTGCGCCGCCGGGCAGCGCGACGGTGGCCGCCTCCGCCAGGTCTCGCCGGATGCCGGGTCGCCGGCTGGTGAACTCGACCCGGGCGACCGGGCCGAGGATCAGGATGCCGTCGGAGCCCGACTCGGGAGCGTGTGCGAGCGGGTCACCGGGGACATCGGTGCCGGCGGGACCGCCCGCATCGTCCGCCGCCGCGAGCGAGACGCTGACCAGAACTCCCACGGAGGGGAACCGCAGCAGTTCGTCGACGTCGACCTGGATGCCGAGTTCCTGTTCGGCCTGAGTGGCGAGCCGGACCAGCTGGACGGAGTTCGCGCCGAGGTCAACCAGGTTCATGTCCGGATCCACGTCGGCCACACCGAGAATTCGGGCGGCGAGGCGGCAGGCTCGGGCGATGAGGTCGGCCGGCGCCGTCGCGCGGAACGGAGCGTCGACGGCTGCGGCCCGGTCGGCCCGGACGGATCCGGACCGGCTGGCGAGGACGTGCCGATCAGTGCGGCCGTCGCGGGTCAGTGGCAGGGCACCGACGAGCTCGACCCGCTCCGGCAGGAGAAACGGGGACATCTTCCGGCGCAGGTGGGCCAGAATTTCCACGCTGGTCAACTGCGACCCGGGAAGCGCCTTGACGTACGCGACGCTGCCCGCGCCGTCGGGCAGGACCGCTGCGGTCAGGATCGCCGGGTGGGTGGTCAGGGCGGCTTCCACATCGCGCAGGTTCAGCGGATGGCCCGAGACGTCGGTTTGGGAGTCGTCGTCACCGAGCAGGTCGATCACCCCGTCGGGCAGCAGCCGCCCGGTGTAGTCGCACCGGTAGACCCGCTCCCCCGTGTCCGGTCGTGTCACTGGCGGGTGTCCTGGCTGGTCCGGCAGTTCGGCCACGACCTGACCGCCGACGTGGAGCTGGCCGCTCACCCAGGCCGGGCAGAGGGTCAGCGACTCGCTCAGCAGGTACACCCGCCGGCCCGCCAGAGGTGCGCCGACCGGTAGGTGTCCACGGCGCCGGTCCGGTTCGCCGATCTCGAGGAGGGTGGACCACAGTCCACCGACCGTGCCGGGGCCGAGGTTCACGACTCTCAGCTCGTCACCGATCAGCCGGCGCAGTTCGGTGACGACCGGCAGCGGAAGCGGCTCACCGCCGAGCAGGGCCAGCCGGAGGGTGTCGGGCAGGTCGTCGCCGCGGTGGTGCAGGTGCTCGACGAGCATGGCCGCGAGGGTCGGCGTGGAGTGCCAGACCGTCACGTCGTGCTGGCGGACGAGGTCGACCCAGGTCGCGGGAACCCGGATGTCGATGTCGTCCGGCACGACGACGGCGCCGCCCACCGCGAGCATGGTGAAGATGGCGGTGGCGGCGAGTTCGCTGCCCAGCGGACAGACCGCGAGCACGCGGTCGTCGTGGGACAGTCCCAGCCGGGTCTGCAGTTCGGCGACGAGGCTGCGCACGCCGACCTGGCTCACCGGTACCGGACGGCCGTGGCCGTCGTCTACCCAGCAGGCGACCGGATCCGGGGCCGGCAGGTGATCCCGCGTCGGGTTCGGTGACTGCTCCTCGTCGAGCAGCAGTCGGGTGACCTCCGGGGGCCACCGCAGCCGCTCGTCCAGCCAGGACTGGGTCAGCACGAGACGACTGTTCCGATCTTTGACGTGCTGCCAGCGGGCCGACTGGGCGGCGGCGGGGTCGACCGCGTGCCAGGCAACACCGGCGATCGTCGCGGCGGTCACGGCGACGACCTGCTCCCATCCCGGCTCCACGCAGATCGAGACGGCGGTGTACTGGTGCGTGTCCCGCTCCACGGCGATGCGTTCGGCGACAGCGCGGGCGGCATGGTGCAGCTGCGCGTAGCTGAGCTGCCGTCGCGCGGCGATCACGGCGGGGCGGTCTGGATCGTCGTGGGCAATCGCGGCGACCCGGTCGGCGATCGACGCCGCGGCTGGCTCCGGTGTGTCGTTGAGGCGCTGCCAGAGGTCCAGTTGACCGGGCGGCACGAGGACGGAGGCGGGTGACGTCACAGGGTCCATGCCGGGGGAACCTCCCAATATCCGCCGTCGGTGGTCAACGCGTGCAGCAGCCGGCGATAGCCGTCGAACATCGTGGCGACGAGGCCGTCCGGGAACGCCTCGGCCACGTGGTCCCAGACGTAGACCAGGGCACCGTCGTGCTCGGAGACCTGGTGGTCGAGGAGCACCTGCGGGGTCTGACTGATGGCGTACACCGGCTCGGCGGGCCAGGCGAGGGCGGCCGTGTCGGTGCCGCTGTCGTCCAGACCGAGCAGGCTGGTGAACACGACCGGCGCCACCGGCTGTACGCGCCGGTCCTCGGCGGCCCGTAGCAGCCGCAGGACCTCGACCCCGGTGACCTGCCGGTGCTGCAGATCGTCGAAGAGCTGCTGCTGCAGGACGGCGGCCCGCCGGGCGAACGTGGGGGCGGTGGCGTCGACGGCGAGCAGCGTGGTGGCCGTGAAGTCGCCGACTACCTGGTCGATCTCGGGGTGCATCGGCGGCCGGTTGAAGGTGGTCACGTTCAGGGTGAACCGGCCCTTCTGGGTGTACATGGCCAGCACCTCGGCGAACGCCGCGCAGAGCAGGCCCGAGGGGGTCAGCTGGTGACGGGCGGCGGCGGCGCGCAGGGCGCGCCAGGTCGCGGGAGCGAGACGGTCCTCGACGCGTACGAAGTGGGGCCGCTCCAGGTGCGACAGTTCGCCGGTGAGCGGCAGCGCGGGGGCGGGCGGCAGGTGCGGGATCCGGTCACGCCAGTAGCGTTGCGCCTGCTGCCGGACGGGATGCCGGTGCAGCTGCCCGAGCGCCACCACGTAGTCGCGGAAGGTGCAGGTCAGGGCCGGGAGGTCGGCGTCGGGTTCGGCGTACAGGAGCAGCAGGTCGTGGCGCAGGATGTGGAAGCTCCAGGCGTCGGCAATCATGAGGTCGACGCTGAGGTGCAGGCGGGTGAGGGTGTCGTCGAGTCGGGTGGCGGCGACCGCGAACGAGGGCCATCGGGTCACGTCGTGCACGACGTGGGACAGCTGGGCCCGTAGGCGTTCAAGGATGTCGCGGTCTCGTCCGCGGACGTCGCGGCGCGGTACCCGGTAGTCGGGTACCTCCGCCAGGACCCGCTGCGTGCCGTCGGCGCCGACCACGGTCCGCAGTGCGGGATGCCGTGCGACGAGGTGGTTGAGTGCCGTTTCCAGCCGGTCCACGTCCAGGTCCCGGACGTCGAGTTCGAGGTAGCTGTGGGTACCGACGCCGCCGAGGGACATGCCGGTCCGCCGTCCCAACCAGTACGCCTGCTGCAGGTCGGTGAGCGCGAAGGGTTCGTGTGCCAGCTCGGGCCGCGGTACCACGGTCGGGAGCGGTTCGGCCGAGGGGCCCGTCGCCGTGGCGGCGGCCACGGCTGCGGCCAGCTCGGCCAGGGTCGGTGCCTCGTAGAGTCGCCGCAGCGGGATCCGGGCTCCGATGCTCTGCTCCAGCTGGGCGAGCAGCCGCATCGCCACCACCGAGGTGCCGCCGAGGTCGAAGAAGTTCGCCTCCGGTGTCGCGTCGTCGGTGTCCAGGACGGCGGCCCAGAGCTGCGCGATCTGCGCCGCCATGCCCGCGTCGGGGAGGTTCTCGGGGGTGGCCGGTGGCGTGGGTGGTGCCGGGTCGCCCCGGCCGGCGGCGAGCGCGAGGAGCGCGGCCCGGTCGACCTTGCCGTTGCCGGTCACCGGCAACGCCGTGAGGGCGGTGAGCGTGCCCGGTACGAGGTACGAGGGCAACGCCGTGCGCAGCGCGGCGAGCAGCGCGGCCGGCTGCGTCGCCGAGTCGGTGGCGGGTACGTAGAAGGCGGCCAGGCGTCGGTCGCCGTCGCGTCGGCCGACGGCTGTCACCGCACAGTCGGCGACGCCGGGCAGAGCCCGCAGGGCGGTCTCGATCTCGCCGAGTTCGACCCGATATCCGTTGACCTTGACTTGCAGATCCTCACGGCCGAGGAACTCGAGGTCTCCGCCGGGCAGGTAGCGGGCCAGGTCTCCGGTGCGGTAGAGCCGTTCGCCGGTGCGGGGATGCCGGTGGAACTGGGCGGTGGTCCGTTCCGGGTCGTTCCAGTATCCGCGCGCGAGTCCGGTGCCGGCGATGTAGAGGTCTCCGGCAACCCAGTCCGGCCGTGGTTCGTGGTCCGCGTCGAGGACGTGCAGTCGCTGGTTGCTCAGTGGCCGGCCGTACGGGATCGAGGCCCAGCCGGGGTCGACGGTCGCGATGGTGTGGTACACCGACCAGATCGAGGCCTCCGTGGCACCGCCGAGGCTGATGACCGAGGCATTCGGCGCTAACCTGCGGACCCGGTCCGGCAGGGACGGGGGGATCCAGTCCCCGCTGAGCAGGACCAGCCTCAGGCCGGCGAGTCCCTGCCCCGGCTCGGCTGCGCCGGCCGCGGGATGCTCCACCGCGAGGGTCATCAGCGCCGGCACCGAGTTCCAGACGGTCACCCGGTGCCGGCGGAGCAGGTCGATCCAGTGGCCGGGGTCGCGCAGCCGCGCCGGGTCCGGTAGGACGACCGCGCCGCCCGCCGCCCAACTACCGAACAGGTCGTAGACCGACAGGTCGAAGCTGAGCGCGGACAGGCCGAGAACCCGGTCGTCGGCGGTGACGCCGAACCGACGGTTGATGTCCAGGATCGTGTTGACCGCACCACGGTGGTCGATCATCACGCCCTTGGGCAGGCCGGTGGAGCCCGAGGTGAAGATGACATAGGCCAGTTGGTCGGGCCGGTGACCGCTGGGCAGCTCCGGCGGCTGCCCGGCCCATGGCCCCGCATCGTCGACGGCGAGTTCCGCCACGCCGGACAGACCGGCCAGCCGGCCGGTGAGGTTTCGCTGGGTGAGCACGTACCGCAGCCGGGTCTGGTCGGCGAGCAGGCGCATCCGCTGGTCGGGCAACTCCGGATCCAGCGGCAGATAGGCGCAGCCGGCCGCGACGACAGCAAGCGCCGCGACCGCCTGCTCCCAGCCCTTGGTCGCGACGACACCGACGAGGCCACCGTCGGCTGCCCCCTGCCCGCGCAGCCAGTGCGCGATCCGCCCGGCCCGGACGGTCAGCTCGCGGTAGGTCAGCCGCTGGTCGGGCGTGATCACGGCTGGTGCGTCCGGCGTCGCGGCGGCCGCGGCCGCGACGAGATCTGTCAGGGTGGCCGGCGACAGCGGCCGGGCGCTGCTGTTGACCGTCGCGCGGTGGCGCCGCTGCGGCGGTGGCAGCAGCCCGCGTACCGGTTGGGCCCACGATCGGCGGCCGGTGGCCAGGTCGTGCAGCAGGTGGACGTAGGTGTCGCACATGTCGTCGAGTACGCCGTCGGGAAAGAGGTCGGCGATCGCGTCCCAGTGCAGGGTGAGTCCGTCGGGTGTCTGCGCGACCTGGTGGTCGAGGTACGCCTGGGGGGTCTGGGTGATGCCGTAGCCGGGCTCTCCGAGAGGTGGTGCCGGGTCGGCGTGCAGCGCGGTGGGGTCCGGTAGTCCGAGGTTGCTGGTGAACACGACAGGGATCAGCGGTCGGGGTGGTCCGCCGAGTCGCCGGTTCCACTCCCGCAGCACGGTCACCCCGCTGACCGCGTGGTGGTCCAGGTCGGTCCACAGTTGGTGTTGTAACCGGCGGGCCTGGTTCTGGAAGGACCGGATGGCACGCTGGTCCACCTCGAGTGGGGCCACCGAGGTGAAGTCGCCGACGATCTGGTGCAGGTCGGGGTGGTCGCCGTGCCGGTTGAACAGGGTGAGCATCACGGTGTAGTGCGGAGTGCGGCTCCAGGCGGTCAGTGTCGTGGTGAAGGCGGTGAGCAGCCCGACGGAAGCGGTGACGCCGGCCGCGGCGGCCCGGTCGGTGAAGGCCTGCCAGGTGTCGGCGTCGAGTCGACGGGCGAGTCGACGGAAGACCGGTCGGGTCACCGACTCGGGCTCCGCGGCCAGCGGCAGCCGCGGCCCCGGTGGCAGCGTGGACAGCCGGTCCTGCCAGTAGCGCAGCGCACGTTGGTACTCCGGTCCGGCCTGTGCCTCCCGGCGGGCGACGACGACGTCCCGGAAGGTCAGACGCAGGGGCGGCAACCGGGTTTCTGGCCGGTGGTAGAGCTGGCCGAGTTCCTGGGTGAGCAGGTGCACGCTGTAGGCGTCGGCGACGAGCGCGTCGACGCTGACGTGCACCCGGGTTCCGGTGCTCCGGGTGGTGACTCTGATGTCGAACAACGGCCAGGTCCGCGCGTCCAGCACTTGGTGGGACATCTCGGCGCGAACCTCGGCCTGCCGCGCGTCGGCCGTGCCGGCGGGCAGGTTCCGCAGGTCGTCCACCGGTATCTGGTAGGGCGGCACGTCGGCGCGGACGCGTTGCTCGCCGCTGTCGGAGACGACGGCACGCAGCGCCGGGTGCCGATCCACGAGCCGGCGTACGGCTGCCTCGAGTCTCGGCACGTCGAGCCGACCGGCCACATCGAGTTCGAAGTACGCGTGGGTCGACACGTTGCCGAGCGGCAGCTCGCCGGTCCGGCCCACCCAGTACGCCTGCTGGACCTCGGTGAGCGGGAAGGGTTCGTGTTGTCCGGGGCGGGGCTGCGGGCCAGGTGGACCGCTGGCCGACCCGTCAGGTGCGGCGGCCTCCCCCGGCTCGTGGGGGCGCGGTGGACGCCGGCGGGTGTCGATCAGGCGGGCGAGCGTGGCGATGGTCGGTGCGTCGACGAGGTCCCGCAGGTGCAGTGGCACGGCGCAGCGTCGCCGCAACCGCGCGACGACGGCGACCGCGGTGATCGAGTGTCCGCCGAGGGCGAAGAAGTCGTCGTTGGCGGTGCGCCAGCCGGCGGGCAGCAGCTCGGTGAAGACCTCGGCGACGGTCCGCTCGGTCGCGCCGTTCAGGGCGGCGGCGGTCACCGGTGCCGCGGTCGCCGCAGGCGGCGGCAGTGACCGGCGGTCGACCTTTCCGCCCGGGGTGCGGGGCAGTTCCGGTACAGCGACGAGCAGGGACGGCATACTTCCCGCCGGCAGCAGGGCCTGCAGGTGTGCCCGTACCTCGTCCGGGTGGTGGTCGGCGGCCAGGACGAGGTATCCGACGAGGGTTTCGGTGCCGGTGGCGTCGGGAACCGCCGCGACGAGCGCCTCGGCGACCGCCGGATGGGCCAGCAGGGTGTCCTCGACCTCGGCCGGTTCGACCCGGACGCCGCGGACCTTGAGCTGGTCGTCGCGTCGGCCGAGCAGGACGAGTTGGCCGTCCGGACGCCTTCGCGCGAGGTCGCCGGTGTGGAACGTCCGCGCGCCGCGGGTGCCGGGATCGGGCCGGAAGCGATCGGCGGTCTCGCCGGGTCGGGCGTGGTATCCGCGGGCCAGGGTGGCGCCGCCGACGAGCAGGTCGCCCGGGACCAGAGCGGCTGCCGGATTGTCGTCGCGGTCGACGACGACCGTGGTGACGCCGGTGATCGGGCGGCCGATGGTGACGGTGTCGTCCGGTGCGATCCGGCCCGCCGTGGCGTCGCCGGCCACCTCGGTGGATCCGTAGAGGTTGAGCAGTGTGACACCGGGAAGAACCTGATGGAACCGGCGGGCCAGCCCGGCCGGCAGCCGCTCCCCGCTGGTCACGCAGAGCCGCATTGCGCGCAGTCGCGTCCCGGTGTCGAGCAGCGGGCGCAGCAGGGTGGGCACGACTACCAGCCGGGTCACCTGGTGTCGGGACAGGGCGGCGGCGAGGCGATCGGGGTCGGCGGCCTCGGCACTGTCGACGATCTCGATCGGCACGCCCGCCAGCAGCGGCCCGAGGGTCTCGGTGAGGGAGTCGATGAAGCCGAGGGGGGTACGCTGCGCGGCTCGCTCACCGACGGCGTAGGGGTGTTCGGTCCACATCCAGGACAGCCGGCGCAGCAACGCCCCGTGGGTGCCGAGCACGCCCTTGGGGTTCCCGGTGCTGCCGGAGGTGTACATCAGGTAGGCGAGATGATCCGGGGTCAGCGTCCGGCCGGGGTCGTGTCGCGGCTGTGTCGCCCATTCGGCCGTGGCGGCGTCGACCCGTAGGCCCGGGACGCCGTCGAGGTGGGCGGCGAGAGCGTCGGTGGTGATGAGGCAGTGGGCCGCGGCGTCGACCAGCACCGCGCGCAGTCGCGCCTGCGGATAGGTCGGATCCAGTGGCAGGTACGCGGCACCGGCCTTGAGCACGGCGAGCAGGGCGGCCACGGCGTCCGGCGAGCGGGGCAGGTGCACGCCGACCGGTTGCTCGTGCTGGACGTTCGCGGCGAGCAGGGCGTGGGCCCACTGGTTGGCCCGTTCGTTGAGCGCGCGGTAGGTCAGGGCGGTGCCGCGGTGGGCGACGGCCACCGCGTCCGGGGTCCGCCGGGCCTGGGCCTCGAAGGCGGCGGCGAGATCGGGGTAGCCGAGACCGGCCTCGGGTGACCGGGTGCCGTCGGGCGACGGGGCCCCGGCGCCGGGCTGTCGCGAAACGGCGGTAGGCCGGGCCGGTGGGCGGTCGAGCCGGACCGAACGACAGGGCAGATCGGGATTCTCGGCGATCTGCTGGAGGACGTTGGTCAGGTAGCGGGCGAGCAGCGTCACCGTGGCGTCGTCGAGCACCGAGGCGTCGTACTGCAGGCCGAGGCGGAGCGAGCCGCTCAGCTCGCGGATCTCTATGGTCAGGTCGAACTGGGCGAACGGATGCGGCACGTCGACGGCCTCGACGCGTACACCGGGCAGGTTCGGCACCGCGGCCGGGGGCTGTGCCACGCACAGCACCGACAGCGCCCGGCGGCTGGCACGCTGCTCGGTCGCGGTGGCCCCGTCTGCGTACGGCCGCTCCGGTTGGCTGTAGGCCCGCAGGCACTCGTCACGGACCCGTCGCCACAGCTGCCGGAACGTGGTGTCCTGTTGCACCGGAATGCGCAGCTGAAGAAGGTTGGGGAAGTATCCGATCAGCGCGTCGAGTCGCGGATCGCTGCGCCCTGCGGCGAGCGTGCCGATCGTCACCGTCTCGCCGTCGTCGATGCGACGGAGGAGGCCAGCGAGCGCGGTGACGACCAGCATGAACGTGGTGCCTCCGGCGGCACGGCGCAGTTCGGCCAGCCGGTTGGTCAGTCGGGGTGGCAGTGCGGTGACCACGGTCCGCGCCGGACGCGGCTGGTCCCGGTCGCGCGGGCGGTCCAGTGGCAGTTCCACCGGGTCCAGCACATCGTCGGCGACGGTCTGTCCGGACGGCGTTCGGTGGCGGTGCCGCTGGTCGATCGCGTAGTCGCGGTACTGGATCGCGGGCACGCCCCGCAGCGGGGCCGGTTCACCGCGGCCGAATGCCGCATAGAGCTGGGAGATCTCTCTCGCCAGCACGTTGAGGGACCAGCCGTCGCTGGCTGCGTGGTGCAGCGCGATGACCACCACGTGCTCCCGGGCGGCGGTGGCGATCGCCGTCGCCCGCAGCATCGGTGGTCGGGCGGCGTCGATCGGTCTGGCGACCTCCTGGGCCAACAGCGCGGTGGTGGCGCCGCTGCGGTCCGCTGCCGGCAGGGCGGTGAGATCGACGGTCCGCACGACGAGCCGCTGGGCCGGGCGGACGCGCTGGACCGGTTCGTCGTGCCCGGACAGCGTGATCGCGGTGCGGAGCACATGGTGGCGGGCGACGACGTCGGTGAGCGTCTGCCGCAGCGCCGGGAGGTTGAGCGGTCCACACAGCCGCACCGCCATGACCAGGTTGGTCGCGGCGGCATTGGTCTGCGACAGCAGCCACATCTGGTGCTGACCGAAGGACAGCGGTGCCGGCCCGGTCGGGTCGGGGACCGGTGGCGCTTCGCTAGTCGCGCTGGCCGTCATCAGACGGTCCCGTTGTCCGGCAGGTCCAGCGGCGTCGACAGCCGGTCGAGTAGCTCGGCCAAGGACGCGACGTCGAACGCCTCGTAGACGCGGCGCAGTGACACCTCGACCCCGAAGACGGCCGGGATGCGCGCGTGCAGCCGTGCCACGAGCAGGGAATCCCCGCCGAGGGCGAAGAAGTCGTCGTGGCGGCCGACCCGGGGCACGCCCAACAGTTCCGACCACAGGGCCGCCACCATGCGCTCGGTGTCCGTACTGGGCTCGTCGTCGCCTCCGAGCGGGGGCGCGACGTGCAGCGCGGCCCGGTCGAGCTTGCCGTTGCGGGTCATCGGCAGGCGTTGCACCGGCAGGTAGCGGGCCGGCACCAGGTACGGCGGAAGCCTCGCCCGCAGATAACGACGCAGCTCGACCGGGGTGGGGGCCGCGATGGCCTCCGCCGGCACGACGTACGCGACCAGAACGGTACGCCCGTCCGCCTGCTCGGATACGACCGCAGCCGCCGCCACGGCGGGATGGGTGAGCAGCACCGCCGCGACCTCGTCCGGCTCGACCCGATACCCCCTGATCTTGACCTGCCGGTCCAGCCGCCCGAGGAAGTACAGGTCGCCGGTGTCCGTCCGGGCGACGTGGTCACCGGATCGGTACAGCCGGGCATCGGGCGGGCCGGCGTGGTGGGGACGGAATCGGTCGGCGGTCAGGGCGGGGCGGTTCAGGTAGCCGCGGGCCAGGCCCGCCCCGCCGACCAGCAGTTCCCCGTCTCCCCCGGCCGGCAGCGGCGCGCCGTCCGGGCCGAGGACATGCACCTCGGCGCCGGGCAGGGGGCGACCTATCGGGCTGCCCGACGCACCGGCGTCGGCCCGGGTCAGCTGCCGCAGGGTCACGTGCACGGTGGTCTCGGTGATGCCGTACATGTTGACCAGACCGGGGGCGGCGCCGTGCAGCGCGGTGATCCAGGGGGCCAGCCGTGCGGGTTCGCAGCGCTCGCCACCGAGCACGACCGTACGCAGTGCGGTCGCGGGCGCCCGCTCGGCGGCCGGCACCGCGTCGAGCGCGTGCAATGCGGTCGGGGTGGCGTTGTACACCGTGACCTGCTCGCGTTCGATGCTCTGCCACAGTCGGGCGGGATCTCGGGCCACCTCGCGCGGTACGACGACCAGCCGTGCGCCGTGCAACAGCGGGCCCCAGAGCTCCCAGGCAGAGAAGTCGAAGGCCGCAGAGTGGGTCATGGTCCAGGTGTCACGGTGGTGGAAGCCGAAGTCGGGCATTGCTGCGTCGAAGAGCGCCAGCAGGCTGCGCTGGCTGATCATCACCCCTTTGGGTGTTCCGGTCGACCCGGAGGTGTACACGATGTACGCGAGGTGGTCGGGGTGTCGGGCCGGGGCGGGGACGGCGCCCGGCGGTGCCGCCGGCAGGTCGTCCAGGACCAGTACCGGGCCGGGGTACCAGGCGAGTTCGTCGCGTCCGGCCCGTCCGGTCAGCACCGCCTGCACCTCGGCGTCGTCCAGGATCGACTCGTGCCGGGCGGGCGGGTCGTCCGGATCGAGCGGGACGTAGGCGGCGCCCGCCAGCACGACGCCGACGAGCGCGGCGACCAGCGGCGACCCGTGTGGCAGGAGGACGGCCACCCGGTCGTCCGGCCCGACGTCGACCGCCTGTAGCGCCGCGGCGACGCGTCGGGCCCAGGCGGCGAGGGCCTGGTAGCTGAGGTGTCCGTCGGGGTCGGTGACGGCGACCGCGTCGGGGCTTCGGGCGACCATGGCGGTGAAGCGGCCGGCGAGCGTGGCGCCGGTCGGGCCGTCGGCGGTAGCCGGAGCGGCCCGGTCGAGGTCGGCGGCGCCGGCCAGCACTGTGATCATCCGGTCGAGCAGCTGCCGGACGGTGGCGTGCGGCACGGCGTCCGGGTCGTACTCGGCGAGCAGGGTCAGCCCCGCCGCGTCGGGCGTCGCGGTGACGGCGAGCGGGTACTTCGGCGCCAGTGGTGCCGACGGGTTGACCGAGACCTGCAGGTCGGCCAGGTCCAGCCGCGCCGGTGGGGTGTTCTGGAACGCAAAGACCAGGTCGTAGCCGCCGTTGCGGCGGCGCCCCAGCGCTTCGGCGAGGGTCTCGGCGGGCACCTGCTGGTCGTCGAGCGCCTGTGCGACGGCGTCGTGGACGTGCCGCAGCGTGGTACGCAGACTGTGCCGCGGGTCGAGTTTCAGTCGCAGCGGCAGGACGGTCGCGAACGTTCCGATGATGGGTTCGGTCTCTGGCCGGACCCGGCCGGAGACCGGGGTGCCGATCACCAGGTCGCGGCCGCCGGTCAGGGACGAGACCGCCAGACCCAGTGCGGCAGCGAGGAGTGTGAAGATGGTCGTGTCGGCGGCGCGGGCGCTCCTGCCGATGCTGCTGACCAGATCCGGCTCGACCCGTCGGGTCAGCGTGCGGGCCGCCGATGCGCCGGGCGGCCCGCCGGAGGGGCGGTGGTCGACGATGCCGACCGTGGTGCGGGCGCCGCGTAGCCGCTCGCGCCAGCGCAGTACGGCCGGGTCGTTCCCGGCGGTGCTCGTGCGCTGCTGCCATCGGGCGAAGTCACCGTATCGCCAGGGCAGCGCCGGAAGCTGCGGCGGTACGCCGGCGGCGGCCGCCCGGTAGGTGTGCGCGAACTCGGCGGCGAGGATGCGCAGCGACCAGCCGTCGCTGGCGATGTGGTGACGGGTTATCAGGAGCCGGTGCTGCCGGGGACCGGTCCGCAGCAGCGCGGCCCGCATGGGTGGCTGTGTCGCCAGGTCGAAGGCGCGTCGCGATTCGGCGTCGGCGAGCGCCTGGGCGACACGGTCACGCTGGTCGGCGGGAAGGCCGGTGAGGTCGACCAGCCGCAGTGGTACCGCCCGGCTGGCCAGCACGTGTGCGGCCGGCCGGCCCTGCCCGGCCGGATAGACCGTGCGCAGCGGTTCGTGGCGACCCACCAGGTTGGACAGTGCCTGCCGCAACGCCAGTGGCCGGGCGGCGCCGTGCAGTGTCACGTCGAGGGGGATGTGGTAGGCGCTGTGCCTCGGCGCCAGCCGCTGGTGCAGCCAGAGCCCGCGTTGGGCGGCCGACAGCGCGACGGTGGCCTCGATTCCTGCCGTGGCCAGGTAGTGCAGCAGCTCGTCGCGCTTGTCGCGGATCCGCGCGAGCAGGTCCGGCCCGAGCACCCCGGGCGGCGCCGTGCACCGAAGTCCGTCCGGGGTGACCCGAAACTCGACCGCGGATTGCCGGAGTTCGGCGAGGAGTGCGCCGAGCGCATTCCTATCGCGTGCGGCGAGCGTCGAGGAGGCCCCGACGCTCATCTCTGCCTCGGGACAGGTGCGAGGGTCGCCGGCGCCGGCGGCGCTACCCGGTGGCGAGGCATAGCGGAACGATACGACAGGCAAACCTGTTTTGATAGAGCCATCGGGATCGATCCGGACCGGCTCGACGTCGCCGCAACGGGGCCGAACGAGGGTCCCCTCCGACAGCTCTCGACGGGACACCCGCGATGGCCTTACATTCGGATCACCGGATATGTGTTCCGCCGGCCCAGCCGTCCGTCCAGACCCGCCGGCGGGAGGTGACGTGACACCGTTCGAGCTGCTCAGCGCCATCGAGGCGACCGGGGAGGACGGCGAGCGACCGCTCGCGATCTACGTACACATCCCCTTCTGCGCCTCGAAGTGTCACTTCTGCGACTGGGTCACCGACGTGCCCGTCGCGCGGCTGCGGTCCGGCTCCGCGGCCCGGTCGGCCTACGTGGATGCGCTGTGCCGTCAGATCCGCAGCTACGGTCCACTGTTGACCGATGCCGGCTACCGACCGTCTGTCATGTACTGGGGTGGTGGCACACCCACCCGCCTCGACCCGGACGAGATGCGCGCGATCGCCGATGCGCTGTACGAGTCGTTCGACCTGACCGCCCTGCGCCAGTGGTCGATGGAGACCACGCCCAACGATCTCACCGCGACGAAGGTCGCCGCGATGCGCGATCTCGGGGTCACCCGGGTCAGCGTCGGAGTGCAGTCGTTCAGCCCCGCGCAGTTGCGCCGAGCCGGGCGCGCGCACACCGGCGCGGACAGCGTGCGGGCCGTCGGGTTGCTGCGCGAGCACGGCATCGACAACTTCAACCTCGACCTGATCTGCGGGTTTCCGGGCGAACCCGCGCCCGCCTTCGAGGCGAGCCTCGACGAGGCACTCGACCTCGACCCGCCCCACATCTCGGTGTACCCGTACCGGCCCACGCCCGGCACGATCATGGCGATGCAGATCGACCGGGCGGCGGTGGGCGCCCACACGGCCGGGCCGATGATCCGGATCTACGAGCGAGCCATGTCGATGCTGCGGACGCACGGATATGGCGAGTACTGCCACGGCTACTGGGTACGTCGGCCCGAGGACGAGGATCTGGACGGCAATTTCAAGTACGACCTGACCGGCGACAAGATCGGTTTCGGCAGCGGCGCCGAGTCGATCATCGCGCATCACCTGCTCTGGAACGAGAACAGCGAGTATTCGCGCTATCTCGCCGACCCGCTCGGCTTCAGCGTCTCCCACCGGTTCGACACGGCACATCCGGAGCACCTCACCGCCCCGATCGGCGGCGCGCTGATGACCCGCGAGGGCGTGGTCCGGCAGAGATTCCACCGGCTGACCGGGCTCGACCTCGACGACGTCCGCGCCACCGGGTACGTCCAGCGATGGTTCGCACTGCTGCACGACTTCGGCGGCCGGTTCGTCGACGACGGCCACAGTCTGCGACTCGACCCGGCGACCATCCACACGGCCTACATCGGTCACCTGGCCGCCACGGCCGGCCTGCACATCGGCCGCGCATGACGCCACCCGCTACAGCGAGGGGACGCCCGTGAGCACAGCCGAGGACAACGCCGCCACCCGGGTCGTCCTCGCCGTCAACTTCAACCACGACGGCGCCGGGGTCCTGCTGGTCGACGGACGGATCGGCGGCTTCGTCTGCACCGAGCGCCGGTCACGGCTGAAGAAGCACCCCGGCCTGCGCGCCGAGGACCTCGACGAACTGCTGGACCAGGCGAGCGTGTCGCTGGCCGACGTCGACCACGTCCTGCTCTGCAACCTGCACAACATGGACTCCCCCGATGTACCTCACCTGCACGGATCAGACCTCAAGGACACCTGGTTCGAGTTCTGGTTGAACCAGCACAACGACCGGGTCCGCATCCGCGACCGGACGATCCCCTGCACCGTCAACCCGGACCACCACCTGATCCACGCGGCTGCGGCCTACTACACGTCCCCCTTCGACGCCGGGGTGAGCCTGGCCATCGATCCCCTCGGTTGCCGGGCGTTCGCCGGCCGGGGCAACCGGCTGTACCCGCTGCGGCGCGGCTACGACGAGTGGTTCACCGCCAACATCGGCTACACCTCGGTCGCCGAGCTGCTCTTCGGCACCGGCATCGTCGGCGCCGGCAAGGTCATGGGCCTGGCACCGTACGGGCGCACGTCCGCGATCGACGACGCCGACTGGAAGGCGGTCTCCACGTTCGCCGAACTCCTCGCCCTCGCCTCGACCGACGCAGTAACCGTTCGAGTGGCCGAGCGGGAGGTCAACGCGAGCCTCGCCTACGCCATCCAACTCGGTCTCGAACGCCAACTGTCACTGGTCCTCGACGACCTCGGCGACGTCTGCCGACGCAACAACCTGCCGGCTCACCTCTGCCTCTCCGGCGGCACCGCACTGAACGCGATCGCCAACCAGACCTGCTTCACGGCGTCCACCTTCGACCGGCTTCACCTGCACCCGGCCTGTGGCGACGACGGGACGGCCCTGGGCGCCGCGCTCTGGTACTGGCATCACGTGCTCGGCCGGCCACGGCAGCCGTTCGACAACGCGGAACTCATGTACGGTCGCCGCGGGTATCCACCCGCGCGGACAGCCGCAGCCGTCGACGCCGCCGTCGCCGCGCATCCGGGCCTGCTCACCGTCGATCGACCGGCGGACCACGTGCACGCGGCGGCCGACCTGATCTCGGCCGGCGCCGTGGTCGGCTGGTACGACGGGGCAAGCGAGGTCGGCCCACGCGCTCTCGGGCATCGCAGCATGCTCGCCGACCCTCGCAGCCCCACCGTCCGGGACCGCCTGAACTCCGAGGTCAAGTACCGGGAGTCATTCCGGCCGTTCGCACCGTCGGTGCTCAACGAACACGCCGGCGCCTGGTTCGGCCTCACCGACAGTCCCTTCATGCTGCGGGCCTGCCCGGTGCTGCGCGACGGCGTCCCGGCGATCACCCACGTCGACGGGACGAGCCGGATCCAGACCGTCACCCGCCGGGACAATCCGCCGTACCACGCGCTGCTCCGGCGTTTCCACGAGCTGACCGGCGTACCGATGGTCCTGAACACGAGCCTGAACACGCGCGGACGGCCGATAGACGAGACGCCGGAGGATGCCCTCGACACGCTGGTCAACACGAACCTGGACTATCTCGTGTTCCCCGGCGTGGTCGTTGAGCACCGACGGTGCGAACGGCCGGAATGACTCCCGGTACTTGACCTCGGAGTTCAGGCGGTCCCGGACGGTGGGGCTGCGAGGGTCGGCGAGC